>CAZWAT010000175.1:0-5802 GCA_964632015.1 uncultured Planctomycetaceae bacterium | reverse complement strand
ACTGTCGCGGCAAGGATGAACAATCCACATCAGGGCACCACAGCGTCAATGACAAGTCGCTATTTCCCCGCCTGCGAAGACTGTTCCCGTACCTGGCGCCAAGAAAGGTTCCATTTGTGCATAAAAGGGGTAAGCTTTTGATCAGACCCGCAAAAAGCGTTGCGTCAGTCGATTACCAGATTAGGGTATGTGTGAGTTTCTAGAGGAGAGCAAAAAATGACACGCACATATATTCCCTATCCATTTTACTGGGATGATGTTCCAGTGGATCTGTCGTTTGTTTTCGAGAACGAAAAGCCCGCGGGAAAGCACGGGTTCCTGACGGTCAAGGGAAAGGATTTCGTTTTCGAGGACGGCGCCGAAGCGCGGTTCTGGGGAACGAATTTCAACAGCGGGCTCAACTTTCCACCGGCCGAGTTCAGCGAGAAAATCGCCAAACGCCTCGCGAAAATCGGCGTGAACATGGTCCGCCTGCACCAGATGGATGCCGAATGGGCGACGCCCAATATCTTCCAGTTCACCAAGGGCCAAAGAAAGGGAAACACCCTCAGTTTCGACCCCGAAAGCATGAAACGGCTGGATTATCTTCTATACTGCCTTAAGCAAGAAGGTATATACATATATATGGATTTGATGACGTATCGCAAGTTCAAGTCCGGCGACGGTATCGAGAACGCCAAAGATTTGACCTTTGGGGCGAAACCATATGGTAACTACAGCCGGGCGTTGATCGAACTGCAAAAGAAGTTCAACGCCGATCTTTGGTTGCATGTCAACCCGCATACCGGCCTGGCGTATAAAGACGACCCGTCTATCGTCCTGACCGAAATTACGAATGAGAGCGACATGTTCAGGAACAAGCTGGTTGCGTCGGCGGGGGGCGACCAGAAAACCATTGTGGACATGTTCGCCGTCGAGCCGTACCGGTCGGAATTGCGCCAGCGGTATCGCGATTGGTGCGAGGAAAACGCCAGGTCGTTCCCCGATGGAGAGATAAGCTTTTCCGATCGTACGCCGGACATGACCGAGTTCCTCATTCAGGTGCAGGAGGAATACTATCTCGAAATGATGGACCACCTTCGTGAAATCGGGGTGAAGATTCCGATTACGGGCACGAACTGGCTGGTCAACGCCGCCAACCGAAAGACGCAACTGGTTACCGATTTCTGCGACAGTCACGTTTACTGGTACGGCTGGTCATGGAGAGATTACTGCCGAAAGTTCGACAACCGCCCGATGGTTTCCGAGCCCAACACGGTGCTTCATCGGCTTTCATTCTGCCGGTCGATGGATAGGCCTTTCTTCGTGTCGGAATGGGACGACCCCTGGCCTAACGAATGGCGGGCGGAAAGCACGCTGCTGATGGCGGCAGCGGGTTTGCTTCAGGACTGGGCGGGCTTTGCGATTCACACGTATTGTTACTCCGCATCCACCCGCATCGATGTCACCGGCAAGGAGGTAAGCTCTGCCGCGATCGGTGGCGTTGCGTATCGCGAGGGCGTGTTCAACACGTGGAACGATCCGGCGAAGTTCGGCCTGTTCTATCATGCCGCCCTGATGTACCGGCGTCGTGACGTTCAACCGGCAAACAATAGCGTCGAAATCAAGATTGACGATATGGAATCCGGCGGTAAAGTGCCCGCCCTGAGCCTCATCAGCGAGCAAAGGCGGGTGGGCGTGCTGTTTGATGGTCAAAAAGCCACTGCCGACGAAGTGGTCGCGCCCGATACTGAACTTGTGGATGAGTCCGCCGGCGAGGTGCGATCCGACACCGGCGAGCTGTATCGAAACTGGAACAAACGCTTCGGCTGGATCGACACGCCACGCACGAAGGCGGTGTATGGTTTCGTGGGCGAAGCAGGCAAGCTTTCGCTGAAGGGACTGGAGCTTGAGGCGAAAACCGATTTCGCCACCGTTGCGATAAGCTCGCTGACCGACGAACCGATTACCGATTCCGACAACATGTTGCTGACGGCAGTGGGGCGGTCGGAGAATACCGACATGCGGTTCAACGAAGATCACACCGAGCTTCTCGACATCGGCAAGCCTCCGATTTTGATCGAGGCGATCGAGGCCGAGATACGTATACGCACCGATGTTGAAGGTTTGAAAGTATGGGCCGTCAATGCTGAAGGCTTCTTCGCCGGCGAGATTCCTGCAACCCACGAAGACGGCGTGCTTCGCTTCACCATCGGCGATACGACACCATCGATGTATTACCTGATACAGGCAGAGTAGATCGGGTATTCGTTAACAATGAATCACCGACTATTTCAGGTTTACAGGCACAGGCCGTGATTCCTCGCCATACCACGTGACGGATGAGACATAGACATGCTTATCCGTCACCTGGTCAACCTGCAAGGTCAGAGGCTCAAGATTATCGCTGACTACCAGGGGAAAGTTGAGTTTTCGCAGCTTCCAGGGCAGGTATCGCTTGCCTTTCCAGTTATCGGCGGGGGGTAGTTCAAGGCTGCTGCCCCAGCGCTTGGCCATAGCGTGTCGGATCTTCTGACAGCCCACGAATGGGTCCATCTCGTATACCTTCTGGCCCGTGCGATGGATAACGCCCGTGAGAAACTGCTCGTCGATTGCGTCTATCGGTGTGCCTTGCGGTACGACGTAGATGCGCACGGAGTTATGATTCTCGGCGGGGTTTCGCCATGTGAACACTGCCTGTTCGTGATTCGCCCGCGCCACGACATCGGGCGGCGTCATATCCGGGTCGATCTTCCGCTCCAGCCAGGCAGAGTCCCGCATGATCCCGGCCATGTAGTATGGGGTCGTGGGGTGCTCATCGCGGTCACTGATGAGAAACGTTCCGTCGTCGAGCACGTTGAACCGCAGCACATAGTAGAATGCTTCCCGCACTGCCGACTCCACGCGACGCCTGGTTGCGTCATCCACATAGTTGCTTGCCCGGCGGATCAGGTTTATCGCGTCCCATGTGCTGGCGAAATTGCATTTCTCGGGGCTCTTGTCGGGGTCTTCAGTATAGCGGTACGCCGCACGATTCCAGGCTGCGAGGCGCTTATTACCGTGCTCGTCGGTCCAAGTGGACTGCATCATCAACGACGTCTCGATTATCTTGTCCGCCCGCGGGATGCGCTTGAGTCCCAGGTCCAAGCCGGTGTTGATCTGATCCGGGCGGTCAGCCCGTGGAACGTCCTTATAGCGAAAGTGCATGTCCACCAGGTGAAAAGTCAGGCCCAGGCTCAGAGACTTGCCGTCGTGCCAGTACCCCGTTTTTTCGTCCTGGTCGTCTATGAGAATGTCGGCCAGGTGCTCAAGCCAGCCTTCCTCCATCGGGGGCAGCAGGTTCTTCTTTATGCCGTTGCGATACAACGATCCAAGGTAGAGAACACCATGGTTCATGTGGTCGCCCTGGGTCTTGGCCTTTTCGAAGTAATACCTGCTCAGGCCCGCGCGCGTGGTTATGTCGTAAGGTTGACCAATCAAGCCGATCTTGTCGCCAAGCACCAGGCGCCACTGGTAGCGATCGGCGTTGAGCGTGCCACGTTGAAGGTGGTATGGCAGGGGGTCGTAAATGGGATTGAACGCCAGCGATCCGGTGAATGGGTCCTGTTTTTCGTTGGTGGTATAGGTGTTTTCGTCTGTCACTATTTCATAAGAGGGCATGGCGAATGACGCTGTGCCGAGAAACTTGTTGAAGACGCGAAGATAGATCCCCGCTGCGTTTTCGGGCACGAATCTATCGACGTAATAGCAATGCCACGGAAACGTTCTTTGCGTCTTGAAATATGAATCTCTCGACAGCAGCGTTTTGCCTTCGGCATCTTTGATGATTACGTACATGCTCGGGCAGTGCCAGTCGTTGTTTCTGGCGCCCACGTCGTCGCCCTTCATCCAGATGAACACGCGAATGGTCTTGCCTCGCACGAGTTCCATGTCAACGGGCAGCGGATTGGTCGTCTCGATGCTGTCAGATCGCACCGCCCGGACAATGTCCACCCGGCCGGTCTTGTAGGGCGTGTTTATGGTCTGACGGGGCACGAACAGTCGCTTGTTCTTCTGCTCGTCGGACAGAAGCGAACCCAAAGGCACAGGTGTGGCGAAGTGATCGACCACCCCATGCATGTATGTCCTCCACAGATCGTCGGGTCTGCCTTCTTTGCGATTTTCGGGTGTCCACGGCCCGCGATTGACAATCACCGACCCGTCATCCAGATAGATTTCCTGGTAGGGGGTTTTCGCGCCGGCGACGGGTTGGGAATCCGCCCTCAGGCCATGACCTCGATCCATCGAGTTGGTTTGGGCAAAGGTCGAATCTGCAAAGGCGCTGCCAAGCATGGCGGCAAGCAGGAGGATAGAAATACTGCTGGGGATGCGCATAGAAAACTCTCCAAGGGCTGAGGACAGATTTACAAACCATCGGCCTTCATCGGTATTCGTCGATCAACTTCCATGTTTCGATACGGCGAGAGCGGTCATTTGGAAGAGTATCGTCCTGGCTCATGTCGAGCACCTCATTGTTCTCATCATTGAGCCAGAGGACGCTTACATCACTGAAGGCGACGTTGTACCCTTTCTCGTGATTTCGCCTGCCCCATATGAACCGATCCGCGGCGATGGCGCCCACGGGGTCTTCCAGAAGCGTAGGCCCGCCATAGTTAGCCCAGCGCAGGCGTGTTGGGTCTGTACTTTTGGTCGCGATGCCTCGCAGGGGGTAACTGACCCTTCCGCCCCTTTGGCCCGCCTTTTCAAGGAACTTGCTTTCAACTGTGTAGCTGTCCATCGGGCAGTAGAGCATCGCAGGGGCAAGGATGTCGCCATAAACCATAGGCCAGTAACTGTAAAAGTTGTGCTTTATGCCGTCTGCATCCTTACGATCAAGATACATGTCGTACAGGTCAACAGTCCCGCTCACCTGGCATCCAACGGGCAATCGCCCATCGTTTTCGCCGGCGTATATGCCCATTCCGGTGGCGATTCCGCGCAGGTTCATCGAGCACATCGCCTGCTTTGCCAAGTCTCGGGCCTTCTGAAGCGAGGGCATGAGGATGCTCAGAAGCAACGCGATGATCGCGATGACAACCAGAAGCTCGATCAGTGTGAAGGCCGCGGGTCTTGGTTGGATTTTCACGTTCGTTTCCATGCTATGAAATCCTGTTACAGTTCAAAAGCGGTTCCGCATGAATGTGCATGCGGCCTATTGCACCTGTGCATCCATACCATGCATCGTAAGGAAAGGCCCCAGTGACGCACCTTGCGGCGCGTCACTGAAGACCTCGCTAAATCCGTTGTCAGCTTCTTTTCTTGCGAAGGAACACCGCGCTTGCGCCAATGCCCAGCAGCATCAGCGTGCCCGGCTCGGGAACCGCCGTCGCGGTGACCTCGATCTTGCGGAGACTTGTAAGGTCAGATTGCGTATTCAAATCTCGGAACCAGTGCAGGAAGTAAGCCGTGGTGGCGTCGAGACCAGTAAAGCTGTTATTGTAGCTGTGCTCTGCTCCACTGGCGCCGTTATTCTGATTGGTGAGTCCAATCAAAGCATCTGTCCTTACATCGCCAAGGTAATAGCGAGTGTCGCTACTACCATAACTACCCTCTTTAATCGTCGGATCGGTTGAGAAGTAGCTCTCCTGGCGAGAATTAATCTTAGAGCTCTGTGTCACGTCGATAACAAAGCTGATTGCGCCGATATTCTTGCCGTCTTCCAACTCAAAGGACCAGACCCCGTAAGCCGTTCGCCCGTCGGCACGATTCTGATACCATTTGTATCTGTCCCTCAAAAAATTGTCAGTCTTTTCGACATCCGGCCCGTTGGGTTCGTCATCTGAG
>CAZWAT010000174.1:0-5836 GCA_964632015.1 uncultured Planctomycetaceae bacterium | reverse complement strand
CCCCTACGCCGGCGACGGGAGTTTTGCCCAGACTTCGTAGTGTGGAAGACCATCGCAGGCATACTGCCCTTGATCGTTGGTGACCGCCTCGCGAACAATCTTCTCCTGCTGCGTGGTCAGGCCGCGAAGATAGACAGTGACTTTCGGGCAAGGCTCGGCCTTTGGCCTCGTATGCGCCAGTTTGAGGAACTCCTCGTCTGATTTCACTTCGGGCAGCTTCTTCAACCCCTCCCCGTCAAAACGCCATTGGGGGGTCGCATCACTCACGACACCAGAAATGTGAGCGCCGCCGGAAGATCGACTGGTGGTTGGGTCATCGCCGGCATCGGTTGTCCGAAGATACTTCCACTTGACCTCAGAAACCGAACCCGGATGCGCTTCGTCTATATTCTGCGCAGCCGGGATTGCCCGGACAGGTTCTACGTCGGCAGTACCGGCGATATGAAACACAGGCTCTCTGAACACAACGGCCGCAAGGGCAGACACACAAGCAAATATGCTCCATGGCTGTGCCTTGTTTCTATGGAATTTGCGGATGACTCGCGGGCAGACGCCTTCGAAAAATACCTCAAGACCGGCTCCGGACGGGCCTTCTCAAACCGGCACTTCCGATAGCTTCATTGGCGCCCGACACGCCCCGACCGCCCGCTTGGACGCGCCCTGCCCCCGAACACCCCGTTTCGGCCCTGAATCTCTCTCTTTCGCTCTGAAATCTCTGTTTGGCTTGGTCGCCCCCCATAGCGTCCAAGGCTTTGCAAGTGCTTGATGCAAAGGCGTCTGCCGCAATCGCCCCATTCTTGGTCGCACCGTGTTCGAAACAACATGGCAGCTCATGCAAGGGCAACAGCAACCGATCGACCGAGGCTGAGTCATGACTCGGCGCCCTATTTCATTGCTTTGCAGGTTCAACTGTGATATTATGTGAGCGTATAATGATAAGCTCACAGAGGAGCAACGGTGATGGATGCCGAACAGAAGAGAATGTACAAGCTGATGGCACAGATAATTGCGGCCGCAGGTCACGAAATCCGCTTGGCCATTCTGGACTATCTCAAAGATGGCGAACAATGCGTCTGCGATATTGCGGAGCACGTGGAGGCCAACCGATCGAATGTGTCCCGTCACCTGGGTGTGATGCTGAACGCTGGGCTTGTCGGCCAGCGCAAAGACGGCCTGAAAATGATGTATTGTCTGCGAACCCCTTGCATTCTAAACATTACTAACTGTGTAACGAGTGTTCTCAAGAGCCGGGCACAGGAAACCAGTGAGATTCTCGGGAACCTGAGCTGATCTTTGTTTTTTTTTAATGAATTACGTGAGCATTAAGTAACGCACTCACAAAGAGGCGTAAGCATGACCGACTGGAAAATAGAGAGGAAGAAGCTGCTGTGGATCGCCGGGGTGTTTTTGCTGTTCTTCTGGTTGCCCTTGGGGCAGGAGCGATTCATCGGCGGTATCATGGAGGCCTTGAGCCTGGCGAGGTGGTATGCGCGCGAGCATGTGCTGCTGTGCCTTGTGCCCGCGTTCTTTATTGCCGGGGCGATTGGCGTGTTCATAAGCCAGGCCTCGGTGATGAAATATCTCGGCGCCAAAGCCAATAAGGTTCTCGCTTATGGTGTGGCGAGCGTGTCGGGATCTGTTCTGGCGGTCTGCTCGTGCACGGTGCTTCCGCTGTTCGCGGGCATCTGGAGGATGGGCGCGGGGCTGGGTCCGGCGACTGCCTTTCTGTATTCCGGTCCGGCGATCAACGTGCTGGCGATTATCCTGACCGCTCGCATTCTGGGGCTGGAACTGGGCATTGCCCGGGCGGTGGGCGCAATCGGTTTCAGCGTTATCATCGGGCTGATCATGCAC
Source organism: uncultured Planctomycetaceae bacterium (assembly GCA_964632015.1). GTDB lineage: Bacteria > Planctomycetota > Phycisphaerae > SM23-33 > SM23-33 > JAAYCO01. The sequence continues at coordinate 3,982 of CAZWAT010000174.1, read as the reverse complement.
TTGATCTACCGCAAGGAGGAGTGGCAAAAGGCCAACGACCAACTTGGCATGCCCGAGCCTGAAGTATCCAGGCCGCTATGGAAGAACGCGGCGTTCTTCTTTGTGATGATCGGTGTGCTGGTTTTCGCCAACTGGGGCGTGCCCGGAAAATGGGACTATTCGCTTGAGGCTGAGGGTACAGTCACTGTCGACATCATCGAAGCGCCGTTCGACCAACACGAGGTGGGTGCAACTTACACCCTGAGGCCTGAGGGTGCGCCTGCCGATGGTTCGCGGGATCTTGAGGTCCTGGCAGACCAGTTCTGGGCAAATGCGGAGATTGTTCCTGGGGCATGGGCGTGGTTATGGGCGCACAAGTGGATCATTACCTCCATCCTCGGCGTGGGGTTTGGGCTGGTGCTGATCTTCTGGTTGGGCATTGCGTGGTGGAAGGTAGCTTTGGCGGCGATTCCCCCGGCAGTCTTGTCGATAGCGCTGCCGACGCAGGGTCTATGGGTGCTGCTACCTTTTTCGGCGGCAGTGGTAGGCCTGTCGGTGATTCTGGAAACCAGCAAGGGCGAAGGCGAGGAGTGGTTCAGCGCCACTTGGACCTTCGCCAAGCAGATTCTCCCGCTGTTGTTCTTCGGCGTGCTGATCGCGGGGTTTCTGCTGGGTCGGCCGGGGCATCCGGGGTTGATTCCGAGCAAGTACGTCGAGATGCTCGTAGGCGATAGCCCTGATGTGATGCTGACCATCACCGGTTGGGGCGGCGGAGGTTTCGAAAGCGTCGCGCGTAGCGTCTGGCCGGTGTGGACGAACTTCTTTGCCAGCATCTTCGGCGCATTCATGTATTTTGCCACGCTGACCGAGGTGCCGATTCTCCAAGGCCTGATCGGCGCGGGCATGGGCAAGGGCCCAGCCCTGGCGCTACTGCTTGCGGGTCCGGCTTTGAGCCTGCCCAACATGCTCGTAATCCGAAGCATTATGGGCACCAAAAAAACGGTAGTGTTTTGTTCTCTGGTTGTGATCATGGCCACGATAACCGGCATGATCTATGGGATCTTTATCTAGGTAAAAGAAATAGCGATTGCCGAGGTCAAAAGCGATAGCACGCCCGCACCTGCGTTCAATGCTTCGCTGACTTCTGGCGTAGTAGATTTTTAGCATTCAGAAAGGATTAACAGATGAAAGAACTGCAGATTTTGGGCACAGGGTGCCCCAAGTGTAAGAAGCTGGCCGAAAACACCGAAACCGCCGCCAAGGCGCTTGGCATTGAGTACAGGTTGGAAAAGGTCACCGATATCAACGAAATCATGAAGTCTGGCGTGATGATGACCCCGGCACTGGCAGTGGACGGACAGGTCAAGGTGTTCGGAAAGGTGCCTGACGTGGATGCAATCAAGCCCCTGCTTCAGTAACCTTTCCAGGCCGAGAAGACTTTCTTTTGACAAGCTGCTTTGGAACCTGGTGTGGGTCTGGCGCTCGAACCAGCAATGGCCAGGCTATTCAACCACGTCTGGCGAGACGGCGGACCTTCCGCACTCAGGGGACCAATAAAAGCGTTGCAAGACAGCTTTCCAGTACGACAACCAGCAGCCGTTGACGACGGCCCAGACACGAAAGAAATAGAGTGCTTATGTGCCCGGTACAATATAGGTCAAGTTTGAGAGCTCACCTTGGATTCTTGTTTGCAGCAGTTAGCCTTGCGCCGTTTCTCGTTGTAGCTTCGGGTTGCTCGAAGGCTCAGGACGAGGCACAGGCCGACACCAACGAGGCAGCTCACGCGAACCCGTCGCAACTTCAGGCGGACGACTCGCCCGAGGTTTCAAGAGCCGATGATGGTCCCGCGCCTTTACCGGCGCTGCAGGTGGATCCTGACGCGCCGACGGTGGATGATAAGCACCCCGGCCTGGCGTCGTCGGCCCTTGTGCATGCCAGACTCGCCGAGCTGTCCGACGGCACGCTGCTTCGCGCGGGGGATATAGTAATCTTGCAGAAGGACATCGATGCGGAGGTCGCCAAGGCCCCCGCGGAACTACGCGAACAGCTCAGCCAGAATGCCTTCTTCTTGCTGGAGCAGATTGCGACTCAAAATCTCCTCGTTCAGGAGGCCCGACAAGCCGGAGCCAGTTCCACGGGGGATGAGCGAATGATGCTTCAGGCCTATTTTCAAACGTTGGTCAAAGACGCGCAGGCAAGCGATCCCGAGATCGCGGAGTTCTACGAGCAAAACAAGGAAGTGATGGGTGGCGCAACCCTGGAAGATGTGAGCGCTCAAATCCGCCAGTATCTGATACAGCACAAGCAGCAGCAGATCGTCACCCAGCACATTCAGACCTTTGCGCAGCGAACGCCCGTGGCGGTGTCGGCCAAGTGGGTCGATGCGCAGGCGCAACAGGCAAAAGACAACCCCGTAGACAAGGCCAGGGCCAGCGGCAAGCCCACCTTGGTCAGCTTCGGAGCGGACACCTGCGTTCCATGCCAGCAAATGATTCCCACCCGCGAGGCCGTCAGCACGAAGTACGCCGGCAAAGCCAACGTCGTATACGTACATGTGGGCGAGGAGCAGATACTGGCTTCGCGCTATGGCGTGCAAGGTATTCCATTCCTGATGTTCTTCGATGCCGACGGTCGCGAATTTCATCGTCATACAGGTGTGATGTCCCAAGAACAGATAGAAGAGCAATTCAGGCTTATGGGTGTGCGGGATTAGCCTTTCGACGCATGGGAGACCGCTAATGGACTTTAAGAAATGGACCAGCCGAATTCTGCTGGCCTTTGTGTTTGTGACGATCGGGTTTGCCATGGGCCGCCAAAGCGCCCCTGTGCCCCCCCCAGCAAATCTGAGTGAGGTTGCGACGCAACCGACCGCCAGCGGTGACAAAGTAGTCGTGTACTCTGTGCACATGACGTTCCGCTGCTGGGAGTGCAATCAGATCGAGTTCTTGACCAAGGAATTGCTTGACCAAGAATTCGCACAACAACAGGCGGCGGGCTTGATCGAGTACCGGTCCGTGGACTACATGAAAGACGCCGACTTCGCCCGTCAGTACAATATCGCCTCGAGCACGCTGGTTCTGGTTCGCTTCGAAGACGGGCAGGAAACCGGTTTCGAGCGTCTCGACGAGGTCTGGACCAAGGCGCGCAACCGGGAGGAGTTTTTTTCCTACGTCGGTGGCGCAGTTCGATCTCAGTTGGACCAAGTCGATAAGGAGGCTGAGTGATGACATGGTTCGTCATCGGCTCGGCGTTATGGCTGGGCATTCTGACCTCGATCAGCCCCTGTCCGCTGGCGAGCAACATTGCCGCTATCTCCTTCATCGGGCGAAAGGTTGGCAGCACACGGCTTGTGCTGCTGAGTGGACTGCTATACACAATTGGCAGAACCGCCGCATATCTGACGTTGGGGGTGGTCATCATGACCGGCCTGATGGCCAGAGGCGAGATAGCGAGATTCCTCCAGCGCTACCTTAACCAGATACTTGGACCGGTGCTGATTCTTGTGGGCATGCTTCTGCTGGGCCTGCTCAACTTCGCGGGCTCGATTAATCTCGCTGGCCCGGGCCTCCAGCAGCGCGCAAGCCAGGGCAACTCGTGTTGGGCATTTTTGCTCGGTATGCTTTTTGCCCTGTCGTTCTGCCCCGTCTCGGCGGGGCTGTTCTTCGGTGCGTTGATTCCGCTGTCCACATCCAACGGGTCGCGATTCGTGCTTCCGACGCTGTATGGTGTTGGGACGGCTTTACCGGTCATCGTGTTCGCGTTCCTGATGGCCTTTGCATCCTGGCATGTCGGCAAGGCGTTCAACCGCCTGACCCAGATCGAACGATGGGTCCGCATCGTCACGGGGCTGATATTCATTGTCGCCGGAATCTATTACAGCTTGGTATATGTGTATGGCGTATCACTCACCCCGTAAGAGGCAATAGGTGTCGCATATTCAAAAAACCGTTACAAGTCCTGTTGAGGATAAAGCATGAAACCAAGGCTGAAAGTGTTGTTCCTG
>CAZWAT010000173.1:0-5899 GCA_964632015.1 uncultured Planctomycetaceae bacterium | reverse complement strand
AAGCGATGTCATGTCGAAATCCATGTGACAGGACCCCTGCGTTCTAATCAACAACCTTTTACGAGCATAATCAAAAGGGCCGGGATGACACATTGTCGCCCCGGCCCTGAGGTTTAATTTAATACGATGTTATCTGCTTCCGACAGCAGCCGACTCATAGCCCGTAAGCACCAGGAAGCGGGTAGCGTTCAGTATCGGAATCTGAAGCTTCTTGGCCTCTTCGATGGCTGCATTGAAAGCCTCGATATCCCGCATCATTTCTTCGCGGGCGGCGGTCACTGCCGGCGGTTCGTCATCACGAGCGGGCGCGGGCTGAGGAGGAACCTCGCCGACAACCAGGTAATCGATATCATGGAAGACCTGATCAACCACTTGCCCACCGTTGCGCGTAATCAGAGCTTTGACCTCGGCGGTACCTTGCTGGCTGGCCTTGCCGTTTCCATGCAGATCGAACATTCCTTGCACGGCGAACTTCAATGAATGTTGCTTTGAAAACGTCGGATTGACCACGACATCGGATGTACGGATGCGCTGCTTCGCGTCGGTGCTGAGAATGCGGCAGACGCTGAACGTGTCAAAGACATTGTCAACAACCACATTGGCCTTTGCGACGTCGCTGTTAAAGGCGGCATTGGGGTCAAAAATGCTGAAGGTAATGCCGGGCTTTACTTTCTGATCCCGACCGATGTCGATGTAGCAGATTCCTGCACGTTCGACGATTCTGGTGACAGATCCGGCGGCATGCACAGAAGCGGGAACCTCGAACGCGGTCTTCTCGTCGTCAGACTGCTGCTGGGATGCCTTGAAGGTCGCAAGTTCGGTTCGAGTCTTGTTGAGTTCGCGCTCCAGCTCCTGGATCTTGCGGGCCTGGTCGGCAATGTTTTTGTTGAGCATCGCCGTTTCAGTTTCCTTCTGCTTCTGCATCTTGGCGATTTCGCCCTTCAGTGCAGCCTCGGCGGTGGCGCGATCCTTCTGTGCTTTGTCGAAGCTCGCCTTTGCCTTATCCAGTTCGGCAGCCAGTTTGGCGTCGCGATCTTTGATCTCGGCTTCCTTGGCGGTGATTATCGCCTTGAGGGAGGCTTCTTCCTCGTCTCGCTTTGCAAGCCTGGCATTGACCGCGGCGATTTCGTCATTCGCCCGCTTCAGAAGACCTACAAGGTCGACCTGCACATTCCCAGTCATTCCGAGGTTGGCAAGTCTGCCGATTTCTTCCTGCGCGGCGGCGATTTCGGCTTCCTCAGCCCGGCTCTTGCCAACAATAATGGCGTTTCGAGATTCCAACTCGCCCTTGAGATGCCCGATAACGGTGCTGGTCTGCTTTCCGTCGAATCTATCGATCACCCGCGCGAATTCGCTGACCTGGGCATCCGAAGCCAACTTGGCTCTCATTTCCTGTTCCTCGCGGGTCTGTTGGGCTGCCTTGTCCGCGGCTACGAACTGAAAGACAGCAAGAACCGATGCGATCAGGAACAGAAACACAAATAGAATCAGCAGATATGGAGGGTTAGACCGTTGTTGAACAACGCGTGCCATGCAAGTACTCCTCTTCAATAAGGACACCGGCGTCTGCGGGGAACTTCCTGTGGCGAAAACCTAATATAATGCCTTTATGACAACATTTCGATCGCAACGCCCTTGAGCGCCTTATCGTCATGGTAGTATCCGCCAAGCAGCGGCGAAAAATCAAATGTTTTTTGCCCATCACGCCCGTGTGGGACGATTTCCTTCACACAGAGCCGCCCAATTCGTACAAAACAGGCTTACCTTTCGACGGACGATCTCGTTAATCTGCTGTTAATTTCTGTTCCAGCACTTCCTTAACCGTCGCGGGAGGGGCCTTACCACCAGACGCCCGCATGACCTGACCAACCAGGAATCCAAACGCCTGCTTCGCCTTTTTATCTCCCGAGCGCACCTGCTGGGCAGGACCCGGATTGGCTGCAATCGCCTGATCAACCCATTCTTCCACCGCCGAGACATCTGTAACCGCCAGAAGGTTCAACCGCTCGGCGATCTGCTCGGGCATGCCGCCATTGTCAAACATGTGATCCACTATCCGATCCGCGGCGGTGGCGTTTATCTTCGATTCATCCAGCATCGAGGCAAGTTGGGCAAGCTGTCGGGACGAAATCCCCAACTCGGACATGCCGCAACCTTTTTCATTGGCCCGCGCTGAAACCTTGCCTAGAAGAAGATTCACCACACGCCGGGGAGGCGCACCCAATGACACCGCCTCGTCGAGCAGGTCACCGGTGGGCGAGTCCTGGGTCAGGGCGTCGGCCTCACCGAAACCAATGCTGTAGTCCTTGATGAACCTCGTCCTGCGGGCGATAGGCAATTCGGTTACCGACTGGGCAACCCTGTTGCGCCATTCATCATCAACCACAACCGCGGGCAGATCGGGATCCGGGAAATAGCGATAATCGTGGGCCTCTTCCTTTTCCCGCTGAAAAACCGTCACATTTCGCTGATCATCCCAACCCCTGTTCTGTTTGCCCTTCTTCTTCAGGGCAAAACCCTCCGGATCCTCCAGCCACCTGCTGTGCTGGCGGCGGATCTCGTACGTCACCGCCCCCTCCAGCGCCTTGAAGCTGTTGAGATTCTTGACCTCGATAATGGGGGTTTTGTATTCCCTTCCCTCATGCGTGATGTGCAGGTTGATGTTCGGCTCGAACCTCATGTGGCCCATCTGCATGTTGGCTTCGCTCACGCCCAACCACCGCACCAGCCTTTGCATGGCTCGCGAGAACGCCAGCACCTCCTGCGCATTGTTCATGTCAGGCTCTGAAACGATTTCCAGCAGGGGCACGCCCGCCCGGTTGAGATCGACGCCTGTATGCGTGGGGTTATCATGAATGTTCTTGCCCGCGTCTTCCTCAAGGTGTGCGCGCAGAACGCCCACTCGCTTGACCGAGCCATCCGGAAGGGGCGCTTCAAGATATCCGTTTTGACACAGCGGCAGATCATACTGGCTGATCTGGTAATTCTTGGGCAAGTCGGGATAGTAGTAGCTCTTGCGATCCCACTTGGTGTAAGACGGAATCTCGCAGTTGAGCGCCAGCCCCACCTTCATGGAATAATCGACCGCCTTGGCATTCATTACCGGAAGGACGCCGGGCATTCCTATACAGACCGGGCAAACATTGGTGTTCGCCGGATCGCCGAACCTGTTGCGACACCGACAGAACATCTTCGTTTCGGTCGCAAGTTCCACGTGGATTTCGAGTCCGATTATCGGAACAACTACCGCATCTTCCATGCTCATTGCTGCTTTCCTCCCAGTGCTGGAGGCCTGAGGCGGCATGTTCCCGAGGCCAATTCGAACATCCTGGCCGAGCGAAGCACAACCTGCTCGCCGAAGACCGGGCCTATAAGCTGCATGCCTATTGGTAGGCCCGTCTTGGATACCCCGGCCGGTATGGAAACGGCAGACACACCCGCAAGGTTCACCGAAGTCGTATAGATGTCCGCCAAGTACATCGCCAGTGGGTCGTCGACTTTCTCTCCCAGGCCGAATGCGGTCGAAGGCGTGGTGGGGCACAGAAGCACATCGCAGTTGTCGAACGCCCGGTCGAAGTCATTCTTTATCAGCCGCCGCACCTTTAGGGCCTTGAGGTAGTAGGCGTCGTAGTAACCGCTGGACAAGGCATACGTACCCAGAAGTATGCGACGCTTGACCTCGTCGCCAAACCCCTCCGCCCTGCTGGCACTGTATAGTTCGACAATGTCGCCACAGTCCCTGGTGGTGCGATGCCCAAAATGAACTCCATCATATCGGGCAAGGTTGCTGGACGCCTCGGCAGTGGCGATCAGATAGTAGCACGCGACGGCATATGAACTCAGGGCGCCGTTTTCGTCAGTATCGATTCTGCTGTGTGGCAGCGAAACATCAACGAGCTCGGCTCCAAGAGATTTGTAGACTTCTCCCGCCTTTCCCATCGCCTGGCGAATCTCCGGATTCAGCGCCTCGGTGAAGAATTCCCTGGGCAGCCCAATGCGGAGCTTATCAAACGGTTGGTCAATCGCGTCGAGATAATCAGGCACGGGGCTGTCCACGCACGTCGCATCTCGGCTGTCGTGACCGGCGATGACGTTCATCATCAGGGCACAATCCCGCACGTCGCGAGTCATTGGTCCGATCTGATCGAGGCTGGACCCATACGTCACCAGACCAAATCTGCTCACCCGTCCATAGGTAGGCTTCATGCCGACGATTCCGCAGAACGCCGCGGGCTGCCTCACCGACCCGCCGGTGTCGCTGCCCAACGCAGCCGCACAAAGCCCCCCGGACAGCGCTGCCGCCGAACCACCAGATGACCCGCCTGGAACCCGCTCGACATCCCAAGGGTTTCTCGCCGGGCCGGTGAAACTGGTCTCGGTCGAACTGCCCATGGCGAACTCGTCCATATTCGTTTTGCCCAGAATCACCGCTCCCGCTTCTCTGAGCCTGCTTACCGAAGTGGCATTGTAGGGGGAACGAAAACCTTCGAGCATCTTCGAAGAACAGGATGTCGTACCCCAGACAGTGCAAATATTGTCTTTGACGGCAACGGGAACACCGGCCAACGGGCCCACCTTTTCGCCCGCCTTGAGTCGATTGTCAATTTCGCCCGCCTGTGCCAGCGCATCCTCGGTAAACACCTCGTTGTAGGCATTTAGGCTGGTATTTCGGGCATCGATGGCGTCAAGATAGGCGCGGGCGGCGTCTGTGGCGGTCATATCCCTTTTAATGACAGCATCTCGCAGTTCCAGGACTGACATATTGATGATTTCGTTCATATCAGCTATCTCCCAGAACCTTTGGAACCATAAAGAAATCGCCGTCCCGCTGAGGGGCGTTGGCAAGGGCTTCATCGGCGCTGAGGCTCGCGCCGGGAATATCCTCCGCCAGCACATTCTGTATGTCGACCGCATACACCATCGGTTCGACGTTCCAGGTATCAAGTTGCTTTAATTTATCGACGTACATCAGAATGTCGCTGAGCTGACGTTGCAGCGTGACCACCTGCTGATCGCTCAGTTCTATTCTGCCCAGCCTGCCTATGTGGCTGACCAACTCGGGCGTGATTTTGCCACTCATTTGATCTCCTGTAGCCGGTAGGACGTCACTACCAACGCCCATGCCGACGATGCTTCTATAATGACAATATTTGTCGCGGTGTCAACGCAGCCGCTTAATCATAATAAGTTGCCGCATTGACGAGGTAAGTGGGCGGTGTTATAGTTGACGCCCAATTGTTTATGCGCCCCAACGGGCGAAGGAGTCTTATGCCGAAGGATGACGCCATTGAGGTCGAGGCTGTGGTAAAGGCGGCCCTGCCTAACGCTATGTTCCGTCTCGAAATAGAGACCGGAAACAAAAAGCACGAGATCATAGGGCATATATCCGGCAAAATGAGGCGGCATTACATCCGCATCACGCCGGGCGACAAGGTACTTGTCCAAATGAGTCCATACGATCTTACCAAGGGGCGAATTGTCTTCAGACAGCGATAGAAGCTGGCTTGTTGCGAAAATCGCGAGCAACCAGCAACCATCTGTAACTGAATGCACGATCACCTAACGAAGCACTCTCGTGTCTTCGTCACAAGCACCACCTGAGCGCCGCACTCGATGAAGCTTCAGCAAGCCTGACAACAGTTCTGTTATCAGAACGCTGATGATTTACCCGGTAATCGTCATGGCCGGTGCGCTTCGTCTATGTTCTCATGAGCTTCAAAACTCGGCGCTTCTTGGCGTGCGGGGATATGGAATAACATCCCGGATATTCGCCATGCCCGTGATGAACTGCACGACTCTTTCAAGCCCCAGGCCGAACCCCGCGTGCGGAACCGACCCATATCTTCGAAGGTCGCAGTACCACCAATAGCTTTGCGGGTCGAGATTCATCGCTCTCATC
>CAZWAT010000172.1:0-5946 GCA_964632015.1 uncultured Planctomycetaceae bacterium | reverse complement strand
AACTGGGCGGGCAGGCGGGCGCAGGCATCGCCGGCGTACGACTCGGCGAGGAAGGGGTTTCCCTCGTAGTCTTCCCGTATAAGCTCTGCCCCGAGCAGCTCGCAGAGGTTGGCTGCCAGCGTCGTCTTGCCCGATGCGGGGGGGCCCATGATGCTCACCACACCGGGGGTCATTGTGTGCCTTCCTGTCTGGCGAGCAGCTCGGTGATGGTCGCGTTGAGCACCGGATGTCGCACGTCGGGCGCGATTTGCGCCAGCGGGCGAAGCATGAAGGCTCGCTCGTGCAGACGCGGGTGCGGAATCGTCAGCATCGGCGTGTTCATTACTATGTCGTCCATAAGCATTATGTCCAGGTCGCAGGTTCTAGGCCCCCAGCGTTGCTCCGCGGGGCGGTTCCTGCCCAGGTTTCTCTCTATATCGTGCAACCTCCGCAACAGTTCATCCGGTTCGAGGGAGGTTCGAATTTCTATCGCGGCGTTGAGGTAGTTTCCCTGTCCGGCCGGTCCGCCTGCGGGGGCGGTTTCGAGGGAATCCGAAACCCTCACAACCCGCGTGGACTCAAGTGCCCCAAGCCCGTCAATCGCGGCCCGAAACACAGCCTGTTTATCGCCGATATTGCCCCCGAACGCAATGTAGGCAGTTCTTTCCATCCAGCAATTAAACCATGACACGAACGCGATGACAAACGGATGGGAGCCTTTAATATGCAAAAAAACTTCCATTGACTATTGATAAACAAACTTGACTGCATATAATTCAATCTTGCGATATACATGCTAATGAACAAAGGCGTGTAGTCGCGTGTTTTGCTCAATGCTCGTGCTCAATAGCTCAAAAGGATCGAAACTCCCATTACTACGGGAGTTGTGACAGAGAGGAGGCTCCAGTGGATTGCGAGAAGACAGTGTGTTCTTGCTCGAATGCTCAACCTTTTTCAAACCTTCGGACGAGAACAACCGGGGCGTTTCGAGTCATTCTGTGCTGTGCGGTGGCGGTAATTCTACCAATATTTTCCGCGGGGGAGGCGGCGTTCGGATGGGCGCCTATTTTGAGCCATCCGCGAATCTGCCAGGTCGCTTTCAGTGACCCAATAATGCAGCCGTTTCTAAGCGAGTTCAACCATAGTTCTGTGCAGGACTACAGTCTTGAACCAAGCCAGGAAAGCCACAGCGGACAGTGGTACGCGGTAAGAGACAGGAAATACCTTGATACCGCCACCCCATGCAGCAACGGGTTCGACTGGAATTCACTGGACGAGACGACCCGCCTTCAGTACCTCACGCACCACGCCGCTGACTGTGCCGTACCCATTCACCACGCCCCAGCAACGTATGTATACCATGGAACGCAGTTGCTTGAAGGCGCTCTTGAAGCACATGCGGCCACGTTAGGAGTCTCGGAATATGGTTCAATTGCTGGCACGTGTGTTCTCAGGCATACAGAAAACAAGAATCGATACGAACTGACGGGCACGATTACCGACGTCACAGCCGCGTTCGAAGCCGCCGTGAGGAACAATGCGTCGTGGTATAAGAGCACACAAAAGTCATTTTTGGGCCAAGAGTATCATTTCACTGCCGACACCGGGGCGGCGGCGCGGAACGGCTTCTTGATGGCATCGATGCTTCAGCGTGCTACGGTCATTGACTATCTTCTCGCCAAGCGTGACCCTGTCGCCGTCGCGGATTGGTACCTGGGTGAAGACGTGAACACCATTGTTTTCGATCAGTCCACCGCGTACGACACCGACGCGATATCGTGGAACACCAACGGAACATATTCGCAGATTTACGGCTACCACGCGCAGGGAATCAAGAAGTTCAAGTGGGATTTCAACCTCGACGGCAACTGGGATTACGAATCCACCAATGCCATTGTGGCGCTGACGATGGACGAGTTGATCGGCCTGGGTGTGCCGACTGGTCAGATGATCGACTACCGCGCCGGTGTGCTGGACAACGAAGGCAAGACCGGAACCGCGATTGGTCAATTCTATTTGGTGCCTGAACCGCTGTGCCTGAGCCTGCTGTCACTCACGGGCCTGGCGATTCTTCGCCGTCGTCGCCCAGGCGTGTAGGTGTATGGATGCTCGCGTCAGCCGGGTCGAAATGACCCGCATAACGCCGGCTGGCACTAAATGCGTTATGCCTGCGGTGGAACCATTTGCGCTTTTCCGTAGTCAACCCGCCATGTATCATCTGGTGCGACCAAGGAGTCATTCATGGCAACAGGATTGCACCGGGACATTATCAAGTTCGATGAGCGTGCCAAGCGTACGCAGTACATAAAACGTACCTTTTCGCAGTATTTTGGTAAAAGCGTTCTGGACGTGGGTTGCGATCGGGCCGTGCTGAAGGGCATGCTCGACGCCGGTTGCGATTACACGGGAATCGACATTGGCGGCACGCCGGACATCCAGGTGAACCTGGAGCAGATCGACAGGCTGCCGTTCGATGATGGAGCGTTCGACTGCATCATCTGCTCGGATGTGCTTGAACATCTGGACAATCTTCACCACGTCTTTCTTGAATTGCTTCGGGTGTCGCGGGGTCGGGTCATTATTGGCTGGCCCAACAACTGGGTTGTCGCCAGGCGTCCGATCGAGAGGGGCCGAGGGTCGTTCGCCCACTATGGCCTGCCCGTTGACAAGCCCGCCGACCGGCACAAATGGTTTTTCTCGTACACCCAGGCCCGCGAGTTTGTGCATGCCCACGCGTCGCGTGACGGCTTGGACGTGCTCGAAGAGCGAATTTGCGAAAAGCCACGCAACAAACTTGTTTTCGCCCTGCGGCACATGCGTTACCCCAAGGCCGACCTTTACTACAACAGATATTCGCACACATACTGGTCGGTGCTGGGCATGAAATAGCAGCCGACGCGAGAGGCATGCACTGCAGTGAAAATCACCAGCATGCACAATACGCGGCACGAGGGCACCGTGGGGTATTGATCGCCGAGCCGCATTTCCATTGAGAATAACCATGCCGCGGGGATGATCCGGCGAATATGGCATGGATATCTTATGAGCATTATTCTGTTGATCATCGGGTTGGTGATATTGACGCTGGGCGCATCTCACGTTGGGGCGGGCGATGTTCGTGGGCCCTCCTGAATTCTCTTATCCTCTTGCAATCGTGCTGAACGAGGGTACAATGTTCACGTGAACGTTCACATCGGTTAAGAGAGACAAATAATGGGCGTATCGATAACTGAGGTAGCAAAGGCCACGGGCGTCAGCAGGATGACTGTTACGCGTGTGATGAGGGGGGATGCGGTTTCGGATGCCACTCGCGTTCGCGTGCTTGAGGCGATGGCGAGCATGGGGTATGTTCCGTCGCCGGCGGCAAGGGCGATGCGAAGCAAAGACAGGCTTGTCGCGACACAATCGGGGTGTTTTGCGCTTGTCTTCGGTAGCGACACTCAGAACGCGGACGAGTTTTTCTGCGAGATCGCTCGCGGGGCGGAGCATGAGGCGGGCGTCCACGGCCTATGCGCGTTGCACATCCATTGGCTTGACGATCTGGCGGCGTCCTGGCCGAGAATGCAGGCGCTGCTTTCGGCGGGGGGGGTCTGCGGGGCGATACTTGCGGGGCAGTTTTCCAAGCGGGACGTGGAGGTCTTCAGCAAGGCCCTCAAGAACGTCGTGATTGTTGACGGTCCGGCCCCAGCAGATGCGCGAGTTGCGTCCATCGAGGCCGAGAACGTCGGTGGATGCGAGTTGGCGCTGAAACATCTTCTGGCGCGAGGCAACAAAGAGCTGGTGGTGCTGTCCGGGCCAACCGATCACTATTTTACCGGTGCAATGCTTCAGGCGGTGGGCAATCTCAAGGGCGAGTTCCGCAGCGTTCGGGTTGTCAACACCAACTACACCGCGCAGGGGGGCGGCGAAGCGTTAAGGGCAGTGCTTCGCGACGGACACGCCTTCGATGCAGTGTTTGGCAACGACGCCTTGTGTATCGGGGGCATGCGGGCGCTTGCGGAGAGCGGGCTTCGCGTGCCTGACGACGTGGCGGTGGTGGGGTTCGACAACATTTCGCTGTCTGCCCATCTGAAGCCCTCGCTCACTACGGTCAACATCGACAAACGCAGGCTCGGCAGGGAGGCGGTCAACGCCCTTGTCGCCCTTGTGCGAGATCAGCACGAAACAACAGGACTCAGAACCATTATTAGAGCCGAACTCGTTGAACGAGAGTCAGCCTGATCGGCAAAGGAGAAACAATGTCACAGAAAGTCATGATCCCCCAAGAGGAATATGCACAGCGAGTCGCCAAGGCGGCAGACCTTATCGCCAACGCCGGACTGGATGTCATGGTCGCAAACTCCACCGAGGCTGACTATTCCAACGTGCGTTATTTCTCGGCGTATTGGCCATTATTCGAGATGGGCGGGGTGGCGATTGCCCCGTCGGGCGCTTCGTCCCTGATGATCGGGCTGGAGTCCGAACAATACGCCCGCGGCAGAAGCGTGATTGACAACATTCACATGCAGGTGGAGTACCGCGAGACTGCCGACCCGGAGTACCCCGGTATGAAGGCGGACACCTACGCTGATACCTTCGAGTCTATCGGCGTGCGCGATCCCAAACGCATCGGCGTCGCGGGCTATCTGTGCACCAACATGGCGATGTATGAGGGCCTGAAGCAATGTTTCCCCAACGCACACATCGTCAACGCCGACAACATCATGACCGAGCTTCGCAGCATAAAATCCCCCGCTGAAATCGCCTGCCTGAAGGAAGGCTTCAGACTGGGCGAGTTGGCGTTTGATGTAATTCTTCAAAGCATCAGACCGGGCATGACCGAGTTGGAACTCACAGGTCTGGCCGTAAGCGCGTTGTATGCCAACGGCGCGGAGTGCGAGGCTCACACCGTGTATTCCTTCGGCGGAAAGAAGACCACCAACGCCATTTCCCGCGCCACCCACAGAAAGTTCGAGAAGAACGAAATTGTGCAGATAAACGTCGGTGGGCGCGTCGATGGGTATTCTCCATCGATCGGCAGGGCCATCTGTCTTGGAAAACTCAGCGACAAGCAGCGACGCCTGATGCAGTTCGGCATGGACATGCACTACATGACCTACGACCTGATGCAAAGCGGGGCTGTTGCCGGAGACGTTGCAAGCAAATATGAACAGGCAGTCAAAGACGCCAGCATGTACGAATATTACCTTTATGGGCCATGTCACGGCCTGGGCATGATCGAGGTCGAAAAGCCCTGGCTTGAAACGAGCAGCAAGTATACGCTCAAGCCGAATATGACGTTCCAGGCGGACACGTTCTTCGCCGATGAGGACTTTGGCCTGCGTTGGGAAAATGGCCTGCTTGTGACGGATTCCGGCAAGGCGCAGATGCTCAGCAGCGCCCGCATGGAAATAATAGAGATCGACCGCTGACGCTGGAGAATCTCATGCGATATGAATTGATGTTTCCCCACCAGGTGCGCCAGGCAATCGACGACAACTGGCCGGTTGTACTTGGGCTTGGCGTGCTTGAGTATCACGGTGAGCACCTCGCGCTGGGCATGGATACCCTGGCGGTAGTGCGTTCACTTGACCTTCTGGAAAAGGAAATTAACCTCGTAATTCTTCCCCCGTTCTATTACGGGGCTGCGAGCTATGTTGTTGAACCCCCCGAGCGAAACGGAACCTTGCATGTAAGCGGCGGGCAGTTAACGCCACTGGCGAAGGGCCTTTTTACGAGCCTGCTGCGGGTTGGTTTTCGGAATATCCACGGCATAATTCACCACCAAAGCGAAAACTTCTCGGCGGGCATGCCCACTGATCTTGCTTTTCGCTCGGCCGGTCGCGAGGCAATTTTTGAATATCTGCAAGACCATAACGGCGAGGGCTGGTGGGGTGACGACAAGATGCAGGACTATTACGACCGCCACGAATCCGGCACAAGCCCGTTCGACTGGATACGCATCCACCCGCTTATGGACGAGCTTAC
>CAZWAT010000171.1:0-5991 GCA_964632015.1 uncultured Planctomycetaceae bacterium | reverse complement strand
TCTCGACGAAGGATCTGTATCTGTTCGACACAAGAGAACCCCATGAACAAGCTAAGCCTGGCCGATGTTGTGGAGTACGTTGAGCGGGAAATCGGTACTTTTCACGCACGGCGACTGCAATGCTTCGAGTCGCTCAATCTAAAAAAGATCCTCAAGAGAAAGAACCCCTACCTCTTCAAGGCAAAGAACATACTCACTGCCGATCGGCTTGTGAAAGACCTTGTGGACGCATACGTATCATCGAGCGAGGAGGGCATCTTCGGTGACTGGCTGGAGGGGCTGGCGATATTCGTCAACACCCTGACCTTCGGCGGATGGAAGTCGGGAATACCGGGTATAGACCTGGAATTCGATTATGACGGCGTTCGCTATATTGTGGCGATAAAGTCCGGACCTAGCTGGGGAAATAGTGGACAGATACGTCAGATGATTGCAAACTTCAAGGCGGCGAAGCAGACCCTGCGAACCAGCAACTCGCAAATCAATGTTCGCGCGGTCAACGGGTGCTGCTATGGCCGCAACAGGCTGCCGGACAGGGGAGTGTACTTCAAGTATTGCGGACAAGCTTTCTGGGAATTCATTTCGGGGAACACCAATCTGTACAGGGAGCTTATAGAGCCTTTAGGTCACAAGGCCAGAGAAAGAAACGACGATTTTCAGAAGTCCTACGCCGCCCTGCTCAACATGTTTGTAAAGGACTTCATAGTCAATTTTTGTGATTCCCAAGGAAACATCGACTGGGACACGTTGGTCAAGTTCAATTGTGCCCGAGTAGAGAACGCCCCCTACTGACCATTCGCCGGTATCTCACCTCATCGTCTAGTGCCATAGGACGCTGAAATGTCCCTTTGCAAGTGCCCGTCGCAGTGTGACCAGGCCCTCGCCGTCGAGCTTGATGTCGGCTTCCCACTTGGTCGAGTGGATATGAAGCATCTGCATGCCATCACGGGAGGTGAGCTTCATTTCCAGCGGGTCGTCAACGTTGTGTTCACGATGCCTGAGCCTGCTGTTGTGAATGAGCCTTTGGTTGGTCAGCACCAGCCCGGCCATGCCGTCTTCGGTTCGGGCATGGTCTCGATCCGGGGCGTATCCGAGAAAGCTCTCATCCCTGCCCAGGTGTGTCCACTGCTCAAGACGGTTCTGTACCACCAGCGAGAGCGTATCCCACGGGCTTTCGCCTATTTCGCCCACCGTGTGGGCGACAAGGTTAAAGCTTGGCGTGCCCCGAGCGCCTATCGCCTCCAGAAACTCCTGTGCCCTCTTGAGCTTTGTGATGAACAACTGGCAACGGGCCTCGCCGGGATTGGCGCTGGGTTCAAGCTGGCCTGAAATAGCTCCCGACGCGCTGCACATATCGCACAACCAGTATGGCATGGGCAAATTGGCGGGCGGTGGAACGTTTGGAACCCGCGGAAGAGAGTCCAAAAGCTCCTGCCCGGAAAGATTACGGGCCTGTTCGCAGGCAAGCGTCATGGCCCCCGCAACGTGCTCAGCCTCAAGCGAAACACTCGTCTTGAGCGTACCGGAGAAAATAATCACGTGCGCCTCGATATGAGATCGCGTACCACACTGCATGCAACGACGGGGCATCGCCTGTCGGAATCTGCTTTCAGTCAACAGCTTCGCCGGGAAATGAAGAAGCACGCCCTCCCTGTCGCACTTGACGGCGTGAACGTCAAGGTCGCTGTGCGCCTCGACAATCTGGTGGGCCTCTTCGACGGCGGCGCGTCGCTTTGGTGGAGGAACAAACCGACGGGGAACATCACCCTCATCAAGCCACTGCGCCACCGCGTCTTCGCTGATTTCGCAACGGGGCAGCACAAACCGCCCCCCGCACTTGCCGCATCTTGCGTGGGTGAATCGACAATCTGGACGATACGCCAGAATCGTTCCGCAACACGGGCACTGGACGCGGCGCTCCTGAAAAAAGATCGCGTCAATGTTGTCGCCAGGTCCCGGATCTGGACCACTACGTACAGTGGTTGACATCGCGCACCCCTTCACATGGACTCAACAGGCCAAGGACGCTATGTTAGAACACACGTGAAACATACGTATCGAAACATTGACAGGCAAAAAAGATTCGGACAATCAGCTCGCGAACCTTTTGCCCTATAAGAACTTATATTATGAGAAATGCCGGCAATTCCTGCCGGTGCTTCCTCGCCTCTGGTTGGCGAGCATGTTCTCGTTTAATTATACCACAAACCGCGAATCTGTCGAGCGCCATCCGCCCGTCGCGTGCGTATTTTAACCACGTCCGCGGCAGCATTACGGGGCGAGCAAGCTTTTGGGTTCCGAATGCGGAATTCTTCTGTATAATCCGCCTTTCGTCAGGAATACACGGATGTCAACTATAAACGCATTGGTATTGAGAGCAGCCGGGACTAACTGCGACCGGGAAACCGAGTTCGCGCTTCAGCAGGCAGGGTTTCAGACCCGCCGACTTCACGTATTCAGACTGATGGAAGACCCCTCGGCACTGAAGGATGTGCAGTTTCTCGTCATCCCCGGCGGGTTCAGCTATGGGGATGACATCGCCAGCGGAAAGATTCTCGCCAACCAGATGCTTCACCGACTCAGCGGGCCATTGAACGAGTTTGTGCAGGCGGGCAAGTTGGTGCTCGGAATATGCAACGGCTTTCAGGTCATGCTCAAATCCGGGCTGCTGCCATGGGGAAATGTCGATCCCGCACAGGCACACCTCGACGCGACGCTTGCATGGAACGACTCGGGACGATTCGAAGATCGCTGGGTATACCTTCGTGCCGACAGCGACAAGTGCGTCTTCGTACCAAAAGGCGAAATACTCGCCCTGCCGATCGCACACGGAGAGGGCAAATTCGTGACAAAGGACGAGGAAGTCCTCACCCGACTCAAAAACGACGACCAGGTTGCATTGCGATATGTCAACCAGGCGGGCGAACCGGGACAATACCCCGTCAACCCCAACGGTAGTGTGGACGATATCGCTGGGATATGCGACACAACCGGCCGGGTTATGGGCCTGATGCCACACCCCGAAAGATTTATCGACACCACCCACCACCCCAAGTGGACAAGACAGAACATCCAGCGCGCGGACGGAACCGTCTTTTTCACCAGGGCGTGGGATTACCTATTGCAGTAATTCGCTATTCGCCTTGAACGATCTGCTTCCAGGCGCTGTTGAGGTCTTCAAGCAGTTTGATGACCTCTCGCACCATTTTCGCGTCTTGGTCAAGATTCGCCTTGTTGAGTTGTCGGGTCATGAACGTGTATAGACTGCGCAGGTTGGCCGCGATTTCGCCCCCCGCTTCCATGTCCAAGGCCGAGTTAAGCTCGTCGATGATGTCCAGGCCCTTGTTGATGAAATAGCCTTTGCGGGAGGCGTTGCCGTTTTCGATTTCGATCGCTGCCTTTGTCAGAAACTTGATAGCTCCCTCATATAGCAGTACGACAACTTTTCCGCGGGACTGTGTTGTGATCGCGTTTTCCTGGTAGGCTGCGATTCCTTTCATGCCTACTTGCTCCTTTTGCTACTGATTGCTTTTGTTTTGTTCGATGCTCGAGAACAACGCGCTGTATGCTGCCCGCTGTCCGTCGAGGTTCGCAAGTTGCGCTTCCATCCTTGCGTATTGCTGACGAAGGCGCGTTTCGATCTGGGTAAGCCTGTTCTGCTGCCGCTCTATGTTCCTGTCCAGTGCCGAGATGTTGCTGTCGGCGTATTCCTTGCGTTTGGGCAGAAGCGTGTTCAGATAATCGTCCACAAGGTTCGATAGTCCAGCGCCAAGTCCGTTTCTAACCGTTACGGTGGTGGTCTGGGTTGTGCTGACGCCGTCCCACGTCACCGACACGGACAATCCTTCTTCAGGTCCGCCTTCCCTACCGGTGATGACGTTTCCCTTGATGTCGAGGTTTCGCCAGTGGTCATTTTCGTTTCGGCGAATTCGTGCGGTGGCGATTTTTCCGTTCTCGTTGAACGTTACCTCTATCTGATGATCGCCCGTGCTGGTTGTCGCCCTTGCCGAGTTGAACGTGAAGTAATCGCTCGTAACGTCACCCAGGCCGTTGGCGCCGATGAGTTGGGCCACCGCGTCGTAGTTATCCTTCACAGCATCGGCGAACACGGTGGTGTCGAACTCTATTTGGCCGTCCTTTGTGGTGGTAATTCCCAGCTCCGAGGCCCTGATGTACCCTTGCTTTCCATCAACAAACCCCGCCGGCACGCCCGCGAAGGTGTTGCGGATGCTCTTGAGCATGCTCGTTATGGCGTTTTCGCCTTGAAGAATGCCCGACAGGCCGGTCTCTGCGTTGTACCCGGTGTATTGAGCAACCCTGGTCTGAAGCGAGTTGTAAATCGCCACCAGGTTGCTCATTTCGTTCTGCAAACCCTGTGTCTGCCTGCTTGCGTTGATGTTCGCGGTTCCAGTACCGGTAAGATTGATGGTGATGCCGGCAATAACGTCGGATATCGTGTTTCCGCTTCGGGAGATATATTCGCTTGCTGGGTATCCATCGACCCTGATGAGGCTGTCCTGGGCCTCGGTCGTCGCCCAGTCGCCCTCGGTCGCACCAAACCCCTTCAGCGTGGTTGATTCATTTATCGTAATTCCATAATCGCTGCCGGTATTTACACCCGCGAGCACCAGGTGAAATCTTTTGCCGTCGCCGCTGTCATGTTCGAGTATGCTCGCCCTGATGCCGGGGTTGGAGCTGTCGTTATTGATCAGGTCGCGTAGTTTTTCGAGGTTGGTGTTGTCGCCTGTTGCGATGTTTCTGGTCACGCCGTTGTAAGTGTACGAAAAGACGGCTGGGTCTCCGTCTGTCGCCTGCCAGTTTTCGACCGCCAGGGCGTCTATTTCGTCGCCATCCTCGAGCGCCATTGTCATTTCGCCAACAGGTCCGTAACCCTCTGCCGATATGGCGATTCGGTAATCGCTGCCATCGGGCTCGATAACCGCCGCGTCGTACCCGAACTGTTCGTTCGAGCGGGCATTGATGGCGTCGGCGACATCTTGAAGCGTGTACGAGGTGTTTGCCTCGAACGTTACGCCTGTGATCGCCTGGTTGGGTCCAAAATTGATCGAATACGTCGATTGCTCGCCGGAAGTAGTGAACATTACATCCTGGGGGGCGCTATACCCTGCCGAGACGGCGAATGAACGACTTGAACCAAGCGTAGTGGTGAGCGACGTGACCCCGCCGTGCACGTCCCTGTGTGCAGTGGCGAGTCGTTCGACCTCTATCGAATATGTCCCCTCCACAGCCGGGCCCGATGAAGAAACATCAATGACCTGCTTGTCGGACGAGGATGCCGAAACCTGTCGAAAGGTGGAGGCGTCGCTGAGTTTCTGCGAGACGGTCTTGAACTCGTTGAGCAGGCGTTCTATCTCGTTGAAGGCGGCTTTTCTGGACTCCACCACCGCGCGCTGCGTCTGAAGGCGTTTGAGCGGCGCGTTATTGATCCCCAGAACCCGCTGGATAAGGGGTTCGGGGTCAATTCCTGAGAACACGCCTGAAAGTCCCGTTGCCATCTCTATTTGCCTTCCGTTGTGACGATCTCCCTGGCCGTCACTTTAATTATCGAAGGCTTATGTCAAACCTTAAGGGTAGAAATGCAAAACCCATGCTCCCCGAAGAGAGCATGGGTCGTTGTTTTCAAAGGTAGCCCCGGGTGTCGGGTTGGGGGTGCGGTCGGTTTTTGCCGTGGCCACCTTTGATCTATAGGTCCTGCTTTAGTTTTAGCCTCGAAGAAGCTGCAGGGCCATCTGAGGCATGCTGTTTGCTTGTCCCAGCATGCTGATGCCTGCCTGTGAAAGCACCTGGTTGCGGGTCATCGCGGCCATTTCGGTGGCAACGTCGACGTCGCTGATTCGGCTTTCAGCAGTCAGAAGGTTCTCGGCCTGAATGTCGATAACCTCTGTCGCAGATTCGAGACGGTTCATCAAGTAACCGAGTCTCGCTCGGTATTCGTCCTTGGCGGTGATGGCATCTGTCAGGGCATCCAGT
>CAZWAT010000170.1:0-6065 GCA_964632015.1 uncultured Planctomycetaceae bacterium | reverse complement strand
CTTTTTCGAGGATATACCTCGTCAGATTGCAGCCAATGAAACCCGCTCCGCCTGTTACCAGATATTTTGCCATTTTGTCCTTCCATATGAGCTTTGTCGCTCATTCCAGATGTTTCACTTTGCGATCCTTTTCATCGCTCTTGCTCGAATTGTATGACCTGCTCAAGCGTCTGATCCAGAGTGAACTCAGGTTCAAACCCGATAAGCTTTCTGATTTTGGTCAGGTCAGGTTTGCGGACGAGCATGTCATCAAATGGCCTACCGTAAGCCTCCTCGTATGACAGATATTTCTTCTGCGACGAAGAACCAGTCTTTGAGATAATCTTGTCCGCAAGCGCGTTAATGGTGGTGCTTTCGGTGGTACCCACGTTTATCACTTCACCGATGGCTGCGGGGCAGTCCACAAGCTTGACCAACGCATCAACAACATCAGCGACATTGCAGAAACATCGGCTTTGTTCACCTGTACCATAAATTTGGATATCGTCATTCGCCAGCGCCCTGCGGACAAAACGGGGCACGACCATACCGTATGCTCCCATCTGGCGTGGGCCGATCGTGTTGAAAAACCGGCAGATTATCGCCGGAAGATCGAACTCGTCGTGATATGCCAAGGCAAGAAACTCGTCCACCATCTTGCTGCACGCATAGCTCCACCTGGTGAATCTGGTCGAGCCTAATGTGGTATCATCATCTTCGTTGAAGGGGATCTTCGTGTTCTTGCCGTATACCTCAGAGGTGGACGCGACAACGATCTTTCTGCGGAACTTGTTGGCAAGATTCAAGACCACTTCCGAGCCGTGAATGTTAGTCTCCATCGTGTGCACGGGACGATCAACTATAAGCTGAACGCCAACCGCTGCAGCGAGATGAAACACCACGTCACTGCGATCTACCAGGGTTGTCATGATCGATTCATTGCGCACAGTGTCACGCACAAACTGAAAACCTTTCGTACCCACCAGATCACTGATATTCGAGTACGTCCCGGTTGACAGATCATCCACCACTATCACGCTATGGCCGAGATTCAGCAGCTTTTGACTCAGGTGTGATCCAATGAATCCCGCTCCACCTGTGACAAGCATTTTCATGCGCAAGTGTCCTTCCATTGAAAACCGGCGGCAGTCCATGGCGCTTCGCATGCGCATTTGCATGCCCATATTGAGAAGAACAATCCCACACCTGCTGCCAGTTGCAGCGTCAAAGCATACACCCCCTGAAGACATTTGTGAAGAAGCAGGATTCGCTTTTCGCCGCACCTGCTGTTCAACAAGTGCCCAGCGCCTGAATGCATTTGTTGGCGAATCGCCTATTCTTCCATTCTGCGGCGCACTTCCATCGAGTCCGCTTGCCTGCCCGCGTCAGCAAGCAACTGGCTTAGCCTTTCGCCAAGTTGGTAATTCGCGGTCTGCTTTCGAAAGGCGCTGGTGTTACGATTTCTAGAAGTCTTCTGAAAGAGCTTGGCATACATGCGAATCGCCATGTCAGGGCGGTTTTCATTCATCATCATAGCCTCCACCCTTGAGGCCGCCCTCAACAACACCGGCCCACAGTTGATCGCGACCTGCGTCGCCTTATCATACGCCATCAGGGCCTTTCTCAGTTCTCCACTGTCCTGAAGATCGTCACCAAGCGCGATCAGCAGGTTGCCCTGAAGATCGGGTCTACGAGGATATATACGCAATGCCCGCTCGTAGACCTGCTGACGCTTAGGGGCATTTTCAATGGTCGAACAGATCTTCATGATGATAGAGCAACTGTAGTCAGGATAATCCTTCGCCGTCTTGTTCAGGAGCACATCGAAAAACCTGTCGAGGTTTTCAACCTCCATCCTGCCCGATTTCCGAAGAAAGACTATCAGATCCCATGCAGGCCGATGAGCGAGGTTCTTATCCAAAGCCGCCGCGAGAAGCTCTTCAACCAAGGTCATATCCAGTTTTTTTGACAACTCTGGTATGATAGGAGCTTTCACCTCGCCATGCCGCTCAATGTACGACTGGGCCAACTTTCTGAGCATCGCCCCCTCTCTTTCGGCCGTACCCGCATAACATTCGCGGGCGACCAGATCCGCCAATTCGCAAGAGGCATGGGCCTGTTCGCGACGCTGTCTAGGAAGCAACGCGGCAGATCCGACAAGCATCAGCTCGCAGTCTTCCATCGCCTGGCCCGTCAGCGGATTTATCACCTCGCCTACGTAGTACTGGTGCGGGGCATATCTGCCGGTGGAGGAATCCCACGCCGCCCGCTTGCCAGAAGGATCCATTTGAAAGCTGGCAACCCAGGCATGACCCATTCCACTCGATCCCGTTCCCGTCACGATTGTCGCCGGAATGCCCATCGCCTTGCACACCTCGGCTGCATAATAAGCCTGGTCTATGCAAACCCCTCCAAGACGGTGCAACTCGGGAAGCGTGTATTGCGATGAAAGTATCTTCTTAGGGGTGCCCTGAGTGTAATGTTCGTGATCGTAAGACACGTCGAAATAGCATGCGGGTGGGTTCTTGGCCTTGGAGTAATGCCTCGCTGCCCATTGACGCTCCGGAATGCTCAGCCGGGTGTTTGCCAGGTAATGCGACAACTCGAATGGCATCTTCTTGACGTCATAGCGAAGGTTTTTCGAATTGGCGTACCAAAGGAACGAATCGACCAGAGACGCGGGGGCGGGCTGGTCCTGGTAATGCCGCAACGGATGCGCTGTGGCGAAGGCGACGGCAAGGTCGGGATATTCCAAGACCAGCTTCTGGTGAGCATTGAACAGTTCAGCAAGGTTCGAAAACGCCCTTTGGGCATCTGAATCGTTCGGCATGGCCCGGAACATCAACCTGCCTAGCGATTCATGGGTCATCAGCGCCTTGACCAGCTCCTGTGAATCGGGAATAGTGCGAACAGTTGGCAGATACCTTGCCGACCTCATCACAAAAACCATGTCGCTTAGCGTCTTCAGGTTCCCGATCGAATCGTACGTAAGGCGGTCCAAAACCGCTTCTCGCATGTTGTTTTCCAGCTCGCCAAAACTCCCATTCACCTCGGCAAGAGCAAGTTCCTCAAGCACCGCCTGGGACAACCATTCATCGGAAACATCGCCCCGGCTACGAACCTGTGCCCAAAGAGTATTTACCAGTACAAACCCGACAACACACGCAACTACCCATCGCTTCGCCAGATCATTCATGTTGGGTTCCTTCCTGCTTCGGGCAGAGATTTCACAAGAGTCGCTCACACGAGTATAATCCTCCAGAGGCGACGAGGTTACATCATTTTAGAAACGGATGGCAGCGGAGATGTTCAGCGCAGGACGCTCGCCCTACGCATTTCCAAGTATCGGATCCTGAGGGAGATAAGCTTGCCAGTTGCTCGCAGCCTCCAGCATTGCCTTGCCCTGCTTGACATTTGCGATGGTCAGCTTGCCTTCGCGAACCAGGTCGTAATAAGGCCCGAGGTCACTCTGACGATAGAGGTTGGCGAACTGGCGATAGAACTCTTCACGATCAAGCCTGGTCGGGCTCACCGCGTGCATGGTGTCAAAGCACCTGTAATCATTGGTCAGAAGCTCAGACTTCTTGTTTCTATAAAGCTCTGTGCCCGGAAGCGGCGTAAGCACGGTGAATTGCGTGTGGGTAATCTGCTGCTCGGTAACGTAATCCCTCAGCCTCTTGAAGTCGTCAACCTCCCACTCAGGATCTACAATGAAAGCCCCCCAGATAATCACGCCGTTATCTCTAAGGATCTTGAGAGCTTCGTTATTGATATCGGTGGTGTTGTTCTTGTTCACGCTTTCGAGAGTTTTGTCGCTGGCGCCTTCCAACCCCAGCAGAACGGCGTACAGGCCTATATCCACCCATTTCTTTACAAGCTCAGGATGTCGCACAATGGAATCGGTTCGACACTCCATGCTGAACCGCTTGCGAATGCCCGCTGATCTGATCATGTCGGCGATTTCATTCTCCCGGCGGTTATTCATCAGGAAGTTGTCGTCGACGAACGTTACGTGGTCTGTCGATATGTTCTCCAACTCAGTAATGACGCGTCGGGCCGACATCTGGCTGGTTATTCCTGAGTAAAACTCCCATACCGAGCAGAAATTGCAGCGATATGGACACCCCCTGCCAGTGGCAACGGATGTATCGGGCTTATCAAACAGGAAGAAGTACTCATCGCGGTAAGCCTGTGTCAAGTCGCGCCTGGGAATGGCAAGGTTGTCCATGTTCACCCGTTCGGTGCTGATGGGGTTACGGATGAACTCGCCATCCTCATCGCGCCAAATGAGGTTTGGCACATCCCGCAGAGCCGACGCAGTCCTCAGCGCACCAAAGGGTCTTTTATCCAACGCCTCGATAAGCGAGGGGAAACTGATTTCACCTTCACCAACCGCTATTGCGTCAACCTCGGGGATGAAGAAGTCTTCGGGCAGCAGCGAGGCATGATGGCCGCCAATTACCGTGAAGACATCGCCCGACAGCTCCTTCGTTCTGCGCACCACATCACGGGCCGCGCATACCTCAGGCGTAAGTGCAGTAACCGCTACCACTTGCGGATCGAAGTCATAAATCGCCCCACCAAGTTCCCCGTCAATCCGCATATCAAGGATTCTTATCTCGTGGCGTTCATCCACCGCCGCGGCAACCAGTTCAAGCCCTAGCGGTTCGGGCATTGCCGCCAATCGGAAGCCTATGCCCTCTGAAAGATACTCAGGATGTACCAGAAGAATTCTCAATATCACTATCCTTGTGAAAAAGTAGTCAACCCCAGCGCCACGAAGCACGAGGTAATGATTATATGCCGCCCAAAGCGCAATCGGCAGGAAAACCTACCGAAAGTTACAGCCGGGCCGGGAGAACGATATACTCAGAAAAGTCTTTACCTGTTCGAGCGCCGGTGATTCTGCGAGTAGTCGCCTCGTCCCACCTGGAAGAGTTTACAAAAGGCGCTACGTAATCAGCAATGAACGACGCATCGCCGCTGGTAAGGTGGCCTCCGGTATGACCCGATCTCGCCATGTGGGGCTGCCATGGAATCTGTATAAGCTTTTTGTAATCATGAGGAAGCGGCGAAGGCTGGTCAAAACCAATTCTACCGGCTGATGAAGTGAACTGTCCGTCCATCGTACCGGCAATATTGGTTCCAATGAGGAACCAGTCCCTGTGAGAATAATAGCTGACAATCCCTCGTCGGGTGCCTTTTATCGCCTTTTCCAGCCGATATCCGGGTGACAGGCTCGCTGCCAGAAGAATCACCCCATCGACAGGTTCACGATTACCAAGAATTTCAGCAGTCCAAACCGCAATCGCCCCGCCGCCACTCTGACCAATGATGAACACAGGGGCGTGCGGGCATATGCGTCGATACCGACGGATGTAGTTGGCCAATTCCCCGGCCTGTTTGCGATTCCGATTAATCGCGCGAAGGTTGTAAAGCGGACCAAGTCTGCTGGTCCAATCATATAACTGGATAGCCTTGAATACACCTCCCACATCAAGCCCCTCGCAGATGTCCCGGTTGAGTTGGCTGGCGCCTTCGATTCCGGGAAGAACTATCACAAGCCCCCTGTCCAGCCGTTCGGAGCTGACGTATGGCTGGTGTCGGCAGCACCCGCCGAACATGAACAACCCGGAAATTATGAGGATGATTCTGATATACATTAATATGGCCCACCAAGGTCTCTTCAGTACGTCGGCTTGCGGCATGACGATATTTGGCGGCAAGTGCTGCTGTCAACGAAATCCCGCTCTCGAAGCCCCGACGCGGACCTTGGAACCAAGCCTTGGCGGAAGGCTTTTCTCTTTTGAAGACTATAAGACATCTGTGCCCCGTGTGCCAGCCGTATTATACTGATGGAATCGAAAGATGACCCAAAGACTATGCCAGACCTTAAAGTAATATCAAAGCTCCGACCCGCCGGTGATCAGCCCGCAGCCATAGACCAACTTGAGAAGAACTTCAGGTCGGGCCAGCGTCATAATGTTCTTCTTGGTGTCACTGGAAGCGGCAAAACGTTGATCATGGCCCATCTTATCGAGCGCATAGTGCAAGCGGCGCGTATCATCAGTCACAAGACAGCTGTC
>CAZWAT010000169.1:0-6070 GCA_964632015.1 uncultured Planctomycetaceae bacterium | reverse complement strand
ACGCCAACCATCCCGGTCGTGCCGCATTTCGCGGCTGGGGCTCCTGTCCCTATGCGTCCCTCATGGCGTAACACGGCATGCCATCGATGTGTGGATATGCCTTTATTTACCGTTGAAATTTGAAACAAGAGTAAGAAGAATCGAAATAGAAATAGAAGAAGAGAAGAGAGAAAAGAAATGACAGTTCTGAGAGTTGAGAAGGAAATCGCCGGGCGAGTATTAAGTCTTGAAACAGGAAAGGTCGCAAAGCAATCACACGGCGCGGTGACGGCGAGATATGGTGACACCATCGTGCTGGCGACCGTGCTGACGGCCGTACCGTCAAGGGACATCGATTTTTTCCCCCTGTATGTTGATTACCGCGAAATGCAGTACGCCGCGGGAAAGTTCCCAGGCGGATTCTTCAAACGCGAAGGAAGACCCTCTACCAAAGAGATTCTTACCTGCAGGCTGATCGACCGCCCCATCAGGCCGATGTTCCCCAAGGATTTCATGAACGAGGTGCAGATTCAGTGCCTCGTGATCAGCTATGACAACGAAAACGATCCCGACACGCTGGCGGTACTGGCGTCATCCGCAGCGCTGATGCTCAGTCCCGCGCCATTCAAGGCCCCCATCGGTGCCGCAAGAGTCGGATATATTGATGGAAATATAGTAATTAATCCAACTATTGCCCAACAAAGAGACAGCCAAATGGACCTCATCGTTGCGGGTCATTCCGAGGCAGTCAACATGCTTGAGCTTGGCGGCAAAGAGGTCTCCGAAGATGTCGTCGCCAAAGGCATCGCCGCAGGTCATGAAACCTGTCAGCAAGTCATCGCCCTGATCGAAGAGCTTGCCTCGAAGATCAAGGTTGAACGATCGTACACGCCGAAAGAAGAACCCGCCGGGTTGCACGAAGCCGTTGCCGAAAAGGCTTCCGACAAGATCCGCCAGGCAAAGCAGATCAAGGGCAAGGTCGAACGAAACAACGCCCTGACCTTGGTTGTCGAAGAAGTCATCGCCGAGCTGTGCCCCGAGGGCCAAGAAGAACCACGGTTCACACCCGAGCAGATTCGCGGCGCCCTTTATAATCTTGAGGGCAAGATTCAGCGAGAGCTCATCCTTGACGGAAAGAGACCCGACGGTAGGGCTATTGACGAGATCCGCCCGCTGGGTATAGAAGTTGGCGTCCTGCCCCGATCGCATGGTTCGGCACTGTTCAGCAGAGGCGAAACCCAGACCCTCGCGGTCGCAACACTTGGAACCATCCGCGATGAGCAGATCATCGATGGTCTGCAGGACGAATACCGCAAGAAGTTCATGCTGCATTACAACTTCCCACCCTTCAGCGTGGGCGACCTCAAGCCAATCCGTGGACCAGGGCGACGCGACATCGGACACGGTGCACTGGCCGAGAAGAGCATCCAACCGGTGCTTCCGTCGGTGGATAAGTTCCCCTATACCTTGCGGGTCGTCAGCGACATTCTTGAATCGAACGGTTCGACGTCAATGGCTTCGGTCTGCGGGGCCACGCTGGCATTGATGGACGCGGGCGTGCCCATAACCTCGCCGGTGGCGGGTATAAGCGTTGGAATGGTTTCGAACGATGAACGATTCGTGCTACTGACCGATATCATCGGCGAAGAGGATTTTCATGGCGATATGGACTTCAAGGTCGCCGGAACCAAAGATGGAATCACCGGAATTCAGCTCGACCTCAAGGCCAGCGGAATCACGCAGGAACAGATAGTCCAGACGCTGCAAAGGGCCAAGGAAGCAAGGCTCTTCCTGCTCGAACGCATGGGCGAAGTGATTTCCGAACCCAGGCAAGAGGTCAGCAGATTCGCCCCGCGAATGATCACCATGAAGATCAACCCGGACAATATCGGCAAGGTGATCGGACCGGGCGGAAAAATGATCAACAAGATCCAGGACGAGACCGGCGCGAAGATCGACATCGAAGAAGATGGAACAATTTACATCTCATGCAGCAATCCACAAGGCGCTGAAGACGCACAATCCGCAATTGAAGGCTTGACTGCTGAGGTGCAAGTGGGCAAAATATATACTGGTAAGGTTGTTTCGATCCGAGAGTTCGGCGCTTTTGTCGAAGTTCTTCCGGGTCAGGACGGCCTTTGCCACGTCAGCGAGCTTGACGAGAAGTACATCAAGAACGTTAATGACGTGGTCAGTATGGGCGATCAGATTCGTGTCAAAGTTATCGCCATTGATGATCAGGGCCGTGTGAAGCTGTCCCGCAAGGCAGCTATAAAGGAAGAAGAAGCCAAATAAGGCTTGGATTTCCGACGGGTCAAACTGACAAAGACGTTCGGAAATTTGGACATCTCAATTTGTTCGCAGTAACCTTGCAGTCGGATGAGCAACCCGGCGGGTGATGAGCCCGCTTGGGTTGAAATTGATCGGCATATATAGGCGCCATGCAGAAAGGGGTGCCGTATGACCATTGGCAAGGTGAAGTGGTTCGACCCGAAAAAAGGGTACGGCTTCATCATAGGTGATCAGGGCCAGGATGTTTTCGTACATTATACTTCGATCGTCGGCGAGGGCTTTAGGGTTCTCAAGGACGGTGAAGATGTACAGTACGAGTTGATCCAGGGCGAGAAGGGCTTTCAGGCCCGCAACGTGATGCAGATGGGTACGTCGACCACCGAAGGTCAGGCAATGGCGTAAGTTGCACCCTCGGCGCCCTTCCCTTTTGGCCCGATGCGTTGACAGGTCGCCTGACAGGGTTGGGCATGATGGATATCTATTGGCTTCTGGCGGGTGCGATTCTTGCAGCACCTTTGTGGATCGGGTTGTCGCTTCTTGCGTACCGCCGGATCTGGCGCAGCGCCCGCAGGATGACAAGTCGCGCCAAGGGAAGAAACCAGCTAGTCGAACTTGGTCAGATCGCTGCGGGACTGGCCCACGAACTCAAGAACCCGCTGTCGACAATCAACCTCAACCTGAAACTGCTTGGGGAAGACCTGAGCATGTTCCGCGATGATGCTCATGGCAGGGTATTGCGAAGGCTCACGAGCGTTCAGGAAGAGGCCCGACGCCTTAACGACATCCTTGGCGACTTTCTTCGATTCGCGGGCAAGTATGATCTTCAACTCGCGCCGGTCGATCTTCGAATGGTCCTCAACGAGCTTGCGGATTTTTTCAGCCCGCAGGCAGACTCGGCCCGGGTGGTGCTACGCGTCACCGTACCCGATTCCCCCGTCACCTGCCTTCTCGACACCAACCTTTTCAAGCAGGCCCTGCTTAACCTGATGATCAACGCCGTTGACGCCATGGACTCCGGCGGAGAAATGCTCATCAAGCTTTCGCTCCAGCGAGGAAAGGCGATGCTGGAAGTGATCGACACCGCCGGGGGAATTCCAGATGAAGTACTGAATCGCATCTTTGACGTATATTATTCAACGAAGAGAAGTGGCAGCGGCCTGGGTCTGCCGACATCGCGCCGAATCATCAGAGAACACGATGGAACCATTCAGGTTCAGTCGGAGGTCGGCAAGGGCACGCGATTCATTATCACTCTTCCATGCGTCAGAAAATGAAAGATGCGAACTTTCGCGCCTTCAATTCCGCCCTCCCGCATTGATCTTGACAATGCGGTGCTCTCGGCAATGGCGATTGCCAATGAACCCGGCGTGGCGACCTTTGTCGTCAACGACCCGCAGCGGAACACCGATACCCCCGCCGTCCTTCGCCGATTTGCCCCGCATCTCGCCGGCACAAAGGTGCGAATCCTTGTCGCCACAGGCACGCATACCATCCCCGACAATCAGCAACAAACGCTCAACGCGAAGCTTCATGACGCCATCGCGTTCACGTGCATCGAATATCACAACTCTCACGCCAGCAATCTGGTGCCTATAGGAAGCTGGACCGGCCATCGCTGGTTGCTCGACCAAGGCCCGCTGGTGGCGATAGGAAGTGTCGAACCCCACTATTTCGCCGGTTTCACGGGCTCGCACAAAACCTGCACCATCGGCTGTGCTTCGTTCGAAGACATTCAGGCGAATCATTCTCTTGCCGTCTCGCCCTCCTGCCGGCCCTGCGCGCTCGACAACAACCCGGTCGCCCAAGGTATCGCAGGTATGCTGAACGACCTTCAGACGCGCCGCCCGCTGGCGTGCGTTAACCTTGTGCAACCCCCCCAGCGAGTAGTCTTCTGTGCGGGCGGATTGACAACGCCAAGCCTGCTGGCTTGCTCCACCGTCGCCACAGAAGTGTTTGCGTGCAAGCCCCCCGCCCGGGCCGATGCCCTCATAGTCGAAGTAACCGGGGCCCTCGGACAGAGTTTCTACCAGGCGGAGAAGGGCATAAAGAACAACGAATGGGCATGTCGAGACGGCGGGAGCATTGTGCTTGTCGCCCCGTGCCCACAGGGAATAGGACAGGATCATTTCGTTAACCTGATGCGTCAGGCCCCCACTTATGCCCAAGCCTGCGAAATGGTGCGTTTACGCGGCTATCGTCTTGGCGACCACAAGGCAGTTCGCCTGCGTTACCTTACAGACCCCACCTGCCGAGGCGTGAATGTGTACGTCGTCAGCCCGGGCCTGAGTGAACACGACGCGCGGACACTTGGCTTGATTAAGACCCCCAGCGTAGCCCATGCGCTCGAACACATAGGCATTCCCCCAGACCACCATCGACTCTACAAGGTGCTCGACGCCGGAAATGTCTGCCTGCTGGAATAGCAACTGCGCCCTCAGGCCTTCTTCGCGGTCACTGCCTGAAAAGATGAAGGCTTCTGTTCAACCTTTCTCGATTTGCACTTCGGGCATTGCGGCAACGGTTGCTTCAGCCGCTCGCGCAGGCTCATGATTTTCTCGAATATGGTTCCACAATTCTTGCAGATGTACTCGTAAGTCGGCATAGTCCACCTCCAGGGCGCCGCTACATTGTAGCCCCACCACTATCGACGCCCGCTCGATCAAATCAACCGATCGAATATTTCGATCCATTTCGTGCAGTCTATGCCCTGTTGCTTTACAATTCAGACAGTCGCAAGGAGACAATATGTTATCGCGAGCATGTCGAATCAGTGTGGTGGCAATTGGTCTGCTGGTTGCGTCCACCCAGGCGGGCCTCAAAGAATATGTCCAGACGCCCGACCCCGTCTACAAGTACGAGGTGGTGCAGGAAGGCCCCATGCCAATGATGGGCACTGTCTACATCCTGCGCATGGTTTCTCTAAAATGGCAGGGCATTCAATGGGAACACCAGATGCTGATTCTGGTTCCCAACAACGTGCGAAACCCCCAAACCGCGATCATGCTGATTGATGGCGGATCAACCAAATCGGGCACGCCAAACCTCAAGTCGCGAGAGGCAAGGGCTCTTTCGGCAGTTGGTGCTCAACTGGGCACACCGGTGGTGGTTCTGCGCCAGGTACCCAACCAGCCCCTGTTCAACAACCTGTACGAAGACGCGATTGTCGCCAAAAGTTTTCAGGAGTTTATCAAAGGAAACGGTGACGATTGGCCCCTCCTGCTACCGATGACCAAAAGTGCTGTTCGCGGCATGGATACCGCTGTCGACTTCCTCAAGAACAAGGCGGGTATTCAGGTCAAGGAGTTCATCGTTACAGGCGCTTCGAAACGCGGGTGGACAACCTGGTTGACCGCCGCCGCGGATGACAGGGTAAAGGCAATCGCCCCAATGGTAATTGACGTTCTTAACATGGCCCCACAGATGGACCAGCAGGTCAAGTCGTACGGTGACTTCAGCATGAAGATCAGCGACTACAGCAACCTCAACCTGATGGCCCATCTCAATACGCCGCCGGGGAAGCGCCTCACCGACCTCGTAGACCCCTACAGCTACCGCGAAAAGTTCACCATGCCCAAGCTCATCCTGCTGGGCACGAACGACCCGTACTGGACGGTGGACGCCGCCAACCTCTATATCGATGACCTCAAGGGTGACACTTACCTGCATTATGAACCCAACGCCGGACATGGGCTGGGCATGGGAATAGTCGGAACAATGACCGCGTTCATCCGCTCGATGGTCGATGGAACCCCGCTGCCAGAGGTCAAGTGGCAAAGAGGCACCGATGGTCTTACGGTCA
>CAZWAT010000168.1:0-6088 GCA_964632015.1 uncultured Planctomycetaceae bacterium | reverse complement strand
GCCGCCATGGAATGCCCGCACAACACCCGGACGATTCGCGCGGACGACTTGCAACCAGCCTGACGAAGCCTCCCAACCTGATGCCCCCGAAGGCCGGCACGGGGGTGGTTTTCTTTATGTGCACATTCATAAGCCACCGTTGAGAATTCGCACCGAACCCCGTACAATTCCGACCATTTCCGGCACGTCCTATGCACCGCTGCCAAGGCGGCTTGGGGCGGTCATGTTCCGCGCCCCGGCGGCTCTGCGGGGTTTGCAAGAATATGTTGACTTTGCAGGCGTGTGTAACAAGAATGGAATTGTCGTTTCGCGTGCCCGTAGCTCAATTGGATAGAGCGTTGGCCTCCGGAGCCAAAGGTTACAGGTTCGATTCCTGTCGGGCATATTTGATTATTACCCTTCAGGCCTGATCCTCCAGCTCCGTTGCGATCTCCTCGCGGAATTTGCTTTACCAAAGCGTTCCGGCCGGACATATGCGCGACAGCACGCAGACGTCGCCAGGTTGAATGGCGTCTTCAACCTCTCTCGCCCGGGGCGGCGTCTTTCCGTGTCGGGTCACATCGCCAACAATGCAGCCGTCATTGTGCTCGCCACAACATCATAATGCGGGGCGAGGTGAACGGATCGAGCGACTTGAGGCTCGTAAGGGCTGACGCCTCCGAAGCGCCCAGTAGCCCGCCCAGTCCCAGTCGGCGGGAATATCTCACAACGTGCGGGTTTTTAAGATTTGCAAGTTCGGCAGCGGACGATACCGCATCGCTCTGGTAGCCGATCTTATCCACCAGGCCCAGGCGCAGCGCCTCGTCGGCGAGAAACACTTGTCCGTTGAGCGGCGCTTGTCCGCCGTTGGGCACGCCGTCACCAGTGGCGAGCCTGTCGCCTCTTCCTTCCTTAACAACCGTCTCGAAACGCTGCTGGAACGAATCGAGCATCGCCTGTATATCCGCGAGCACCTTTTCGTCAGCGGGTTCGAACGAGTTGAAGTGCCGGGCCTTCCATTCGCCCGCGTCGGTCGAGCGGATGGTTACCATTTCGACGCCGATCTTGTCCATGAGTCCCGTCACGACTGGCCAGATCGCTATCACTCCGATGCTTCCGGTGATGGTTCCGGGTTCGGCGAAGATCTCGTTGGCCGGGGCGCTGACGTAGTATCCGCCACTGGCAGCCGTCGAGCCCATCGAGACGACGACAGGCTTGTTAAGAGTCTGCCTGATCCGGTTGACGAGGTTGTGAATCTGGTCGCTGGCGGCAATTCCTCCCCCACCACTGTCAACTCGCAACACAACCGCCTTGATCGCGTCGGTGTCTCGCACCGCTCGATAGAACAGCTCGAACGTGTCGGCCTGGCGTTGATCTATCGTGCCCGAAAGATCGAAAACCGCTACCTGCCGGCTTTGGTCGCCGCTTGAAATGACCGTCATATCAAGCCCGCTCACCCTGCCGCTAAGCAGAATGCCCAGTTGAATGTTGACCATCACCGATAGGATGAACAGAAGTATGAACACGCCCCTGCCTATGCGCCTGAGCAACGAAGGCCGGGGCTGCTTCACCCACCACGGCGGAGGCGGATATTGGTACACAGGTGGCGGCGTCGGAACGGAAGGCTGGCGATCGGCATTATTTTCTTCGCTCATCTGCGACTCCTTTAGGCATACCAACGAAAACGGATTCGCCCGAATCCGGGAACAGTTATGCATGAGTTTATCGAGCACGCCGACGCAATTAAAGACAAATCACTACACACGAACAGGGTCATTAAAAACGGCGGTGAAGAGCCATACCTTGTTAAAACAAAGAGAGCCGGTTCAAGCCATCCTTTGATGGGCGGCGCGAACCGGCTGGTTTTTGTGTACGGGAATCACCGTATGAACAGCATTTCGCGATAGGTCGGTAGCGGCCAGTACTCATCGTCGACCAGCAGTTCAAGCTTGTCCGCCTGCGCCCTGAGTGCGGACATCGCGGGCATGATTTTGTCCCGTTGGTATTTGGCGTGTTCAAGCACGCCGTTACCTGGCTGGTTCTTGATATCGCTGTCAAGCGACTCGAGGGCGTCGACGAATTCCTTGATCGTGTCACAGAGGTCTTTGAGCAGCCGAACCTGCGTTGGCGTCTCGACCCCGGCCGACTTCGAGGCGTTAATGGCATCGGCGAGGTCCTTCTGGTACCTGATGGCAGCGGGAAGGACCATCGTGCGGGCCATCACCGACAGAGTCAGCGCCTCAATATTAATCGCCTTGGCGTAGTTCTCGAGCAGGATCTCCCACCGGCTGTGCAGTTCTCGCTCGGTGTAGACCTTGTACCTGGTGAACAGGTCAATGGTGGACTGTTCGTTGATAATCTCGATCGCGTCAACGCTGTTGGCGAGGTTCGGCAGTCCGCGTCGTTGCGCTTCCTCGACCCAATTGCTGTTGTAGTTGTCGCCGTCGAACAGGGCGGGTTTGAACTCTTTGACCAGCTCGGGCATAAGTTTCTGCAAGGCGGAAGGCAGGTCGTCCGAGCCCGCGAGCATTTCGTCGAGCCTGTCGGCGATATAGTCGAGCGACTCGGCAACCATCGCGTTGAGAACCGTGTTGGCGCCGGCGATTGACTGGCTCGAACCAACGGCGCGAAACTCGAACTTGTTGCCCGTGAAGGCGAACGGACTGGTTCTGTTGCGGTCGCCCGAATCGCGCGGAATCGTTGGCAGCATGGTCAGGCCGATTTCAAGATCACCATTGTTCTTGCACGACTTGCATTTTCCGGTTTCAAGCTGGTTGAAGATATCTGTCAACTGCTCGCCCAGGAACACGCTGATGATCGCCGGCGGCGCCTCGTTCGCGCCGAGCCGATGATCGTTGCTCGCGCCCGCGACGCTCATCCGCAGCAGCCCGCCGTAGCGATAAATCGCCCTGCACACCGCTGAACAGAACACAAGAAACTGCGCGTTGGCGTGCGGGGTGTCGCCGGGGTTAAGCAGATTCTCGCCGGTGTCGGTGCACAACGACCAGTTGTTGTGCTTGCCCGAGCCGTTGATTCCGGCGAATGGTTTTTCGTGCATCAGGCAGGCCATACCGTACTTGTTGGCGGTTTTCCGCAGCACCTCCATTACAAGCATCTGGTGGTCGGTCGCCAGGTTGACCTGTTCGAAGATCGGGGCGATTTCGTACTGGCCGGGGGCAACCTCGTTGTGGCGTGTCTTGATGGGCACACCCAGTCGCATCAGCTCGTACTCCATCTCGGCCATGATCGCCAGCACCCTGTCGGGAATCGAGCTGAAATACTGGTCTTCAAGCTCCTGACCCTTAGGGGGCTTGGCGCCCAGCAGCGTCCTTCCGCAGGTTAGAAGGTCCGGGCGTGCAAAGTAGAAGTTCTTGTCGATGAGGAAGTATTCCTGCTCGGCCCCGACGGTGACATTCACCCGCCGCGCGGGACTGGCGAACAGCTTCAGCACACGCAACGCGCTTTTGTTGATCGCCTCGATGGATCTAAGCAGTGGGGTTTTCTTGTCCAGCGCTTCGCCGGTCCAACTGAGGAACATCGTTGGAATGACGAGCGTCGCACCGTTTGGGTTTTCAAGGATGAACGCGGGGCTTGAAGGATCCCACGCGGTGTATCCGCGGGCCTCGAAGGTCGCCCTGAGCCCGCCCGATGGAAAGCTGCTGGCGTCCGGTTCACCGCGGACGAGTTCCTTTCCGCT
Source organism: uncultured Planctomycetaceae bacterium (assembly GCA_964632015.1). Taxonomy (GTDB): domain Bacteria; phylum Planctomycetota; class Phycisphaerae; order SM23-33; family SM23-33; genus JAAYCO01. The sequence continues at coordinate 2,412 of CAZWAT010000168.1, read as the reverse complement.
GAATTCCGCAATGGCGCCGCCTTCAGGCGTGGGCGACAAAAAACTGTCGTGCTTCTCGGCGGTAAGCCCGGTCATCGGCTGGAACCAGTGCGTGTAGTGCGTCGCGCCGTGCTCGATCGCCCAATCTTTCATGGCAACGGCGACGGCGTCGGCAATTGACGGGTCGATCTCGTCGCCCGACTGAATCGTCTTCTGGAGAATTCGATAAACGTTCTTGGGCAGTCGCTGACGACGCTGCTCTTCGTTGAAGACATGTTCACCAAACACATCTTTAATGGTATTCGAGCAATAGTCGAGTTTTCCGGTGGGTATGACTGTGTTGGCAATGGCGTTAATGGCAGTCTTCCGTACGTTCAAATGGCTCATTAAAATATCCTTTCCGCTTGGCCGGGGCCGCACTGCCTGGATCACATTGCCTGCTCCTTATGTTCTTTTTCCCAAGTGACGGTAGTGTATCCCGCGTGAGCGGTCGTGTCAAAAACATGATCTTCTAATTGCTATAAGCAATACTGAATCGGTCTGTTCAGTCGTTTCGGGTGACATTAGGCCGGCAGCGTCATCGCGCATGGTCGATATTCAGCGGGCGCCTTGCGAGGCTTTCCTGTGCGGCGTGCATATCCTCTGCCGATGGGGCTCGACCGGTGTCCATCATCCCACGGAAGCACTCGAACAGATACGTCGCGTCATGTGGTCCCGGCGAGGCCTCGGGATGATACTGCACACTGAACACAGCCTTGTCAGAATGCGTGAAACCCTCGACCGTGTTGTCGTTAAGGTTCACGTGGGTGACTACAGCGCCCACCGCCCGAAGCGAGTCGGCGTCCGCGGCGAACCCGTGGTTCTGCGAGGTGATCTCGACCTTGCCGGTCGCTTCGTTTCTGACAGGCTGATTCGAGCCGCGATGCCCGAACTTGAGCTTGTACGTCCTGCCACCCAACGCCCAGGTCAACAACTGGTGACCAAGGCAGATGCCGAACACGGGAATGCGCCCCACCAGTGCGCTGAGCGTCTTGATGGTGTCTTTCACCGCCTCGGGGTCGCCGGGCCCATTGGACACGAAAACGCCGTCCGGCTTCATCGACAGAATTTCCTCCGCGGGCGTCTGCGCAGGAACCACCTGCACATCGCAACCACTTTCGACAAGGTTCCGCAGGATGTTCACCTTGGCGCCACAATCTATCGCCACAACGTTGAACACGCGCCCGGTTGAGGTTCTGTGGGCCTGGGCGAACGGACTTGCATATCCGTCACACCACCGATACGCGTTGCGCGGCGAAACCCCGCTGACCAGGTCAAGACCCTTCATAGGTGGCGCCGCCTGCGCACGCTCGACAAGCTGGGCATCCGAACAGTCGTCGGTGCTTATGACGCCATTGCACGAGCCGGATATTCTCAGCAGGCGTGTCAGGGCGCGGGTGTCCACGCCGCACAGACCTATCACCCCCGCCGATTGAAGATACTCGCCAAGCCCCTCCGACGACCTGAAATTGCTCACGCAGGGGGATAGTTCCTTGACGACGAACCCGGCGACTTGCACGCCGCCGTCGCGGGATTCGACATCCTCGCTGTTGACGCCATAGTTACCCACCAGCGTGTATGTCATGGTGAGAATCTGCCCCGTGTACGACGGATCGGTGAGGGCCTCCTGGTAGCCGGTCATGGATGTGCAGAACACCACTTCCCCGCCCACGCTGCCCTGCGCCCCGAAGTGTTCACCAATAAACACGTGTCCATCAGCTAATGCCAGCCTGCACTTGAGCTTTTTCACTTATGGGTTTCCTTGTCGGCTATTGCTTCATCCCACAGCATTTCTTGTACTTTTTGCCGCTTCCGCAGGGGCAAGGCGCGTTGCGATCTACCGACTTGTCCGCCTTGATGGGCTCGACCTTCGGAGTGCTCTTGATGAGATCCTCCTCGGCCTGGATATCATCATTGGTACGAATGCGGTTGTTGTTGTCGTCCAGTTGCCTCTTCTTGAACCTGCTGAAAAATCTGTTGGCAATGGGGTCTGCCATAATAAATCTCCTGTGGTGAAGTCTCACCGGCCGGGCATTATAGCGCCGAGGCGGTTTCAAGTCGATGCAAATAGAACCGCATTTGGGCTACCACTCACCCGCCGCGATTCCTCATCAATCCCGTCCGGCCCAATCAACGCCCTCGGCAACCTGCATTTGTACGACCATCTCCCCCCACCGGTTGGCCGGTACAATCTGTTACGGGCTGTCAACCACCTCGCCAAGCCTGCATATTCGCAAAATGCATCAGATAGCTTCACGTCCAGTTCCGCTCGGGACCACAATAAAAACACCCCTGCAAATCATCGACCTGCAAGGGTTTGCGGACCTGCGGAACTAGGATTTGAACCTAGACTAACTGATCCAGAGTCTTAGGGTACGGGGATACTCGCTGATT
>CAZWAT010000167.1:0-6141 GCA_964632015.1 uncultured Planctomycetaceae bacterium | reverse complement strand
CCAAAAACGTCTCCGCGCCTGCTCGCCTCCGGGGAACCCAAAGCCCCGCGTTGGGGCTAGTGCAATCGCCAATTATCCATTTTCCATCGTTGGAGGACAGGTACATCGTGGGATTTGTTTATTGTTGTCGATTGCAGGGTTGAACTGTGGGTCGGTGGGGGCGTATGATGCGTGGGGTGTTTTTGGGGACCTCTTGCCCCTGCGGCGTAGAGCGGTACAATCTCCACGATGGATAAGAAGTATATTAGAAATTTCAGCATAATAGCGCATATCGACCATGGTAAGAGCACGTTGGCCGATCGGGTTCTGTTGCGCGCGGGGGCGATTACGCAACGTGAATTCAGAAACCAGTTGCTTGACGACATGGATCTTGAACGTGAGCGGGGCATTACCATCAAGGCTTCGGCGGTGACGGTGGACTTTGTACACGAGGGGCATCAATACATGCTCAACCTGATCGACACCCCCGGCCACGTTGACTTCAACTATGAGGTCAGCAGGGCACTTGCTGCGTGCGAAGGGGCGTTGCTGGTGGTCGATGCGGGGCAGGGGGTTGAGGCCCAGACCGTCGCAAACGCACATTTGGCGAGCCGAAACGACCTCACGCTGGTTCCCGTAGTCAACAAGATCGATCTTCCTGCTGCCCAGCCCGAAGACACGGCGATGCAGATCGAACACCTGCTGGCAACGCCCGCGGAGGATTGCATATTTGCCTCTGCGAAGACCGGCCAGGGCATTGACGAGATGCTCGATGCGATAGTCAAGCAGTTGCCGCCCCCGTCAGGAGACTCCGACGCGCCGACCAAGGCGCTGGTGTTCGACACCATTTACGACGATTATCGCGGGGTGGTTGTCTATGTGCGTGTCTTCGACGGCAGGTTGAAGGTTGGCGATAAGATCCTGATGATGGGCACTCGCGAAACCTTTGTAGTCAGCGACATTGGCAAGCATTGTCCGCGTCCGAAGTCGGTTCCCGAGCTTTGCGCGGGCGAGGTGGGTTACCTGGTGGCGACGATACGCAACGTAGCGTCGGTGCATGTTGGCGACACTATTACGCTTGCCAACCATCCAGCCGAGAAGGGGCTTGAGGGATACAGGCCCCCGCAACAGATGGTGTTTTGCGATTTTTATCCTGGCCCGTCCACGCAGTTTCCGGAGCTTCGCGAGGGGCTTGAAAAGCTTCAGTTGAATGACGCGGCGTTGACGTTCTCGGCGATCAATTCCGAGGCGTTAGGGTTCGGGTTCAGGTGCGGGTTTCTGGGGCTTTTGCATATGGAGATCGTTCAGGAACGCCTTGAGCGCGAGCATGATATCGAGGTCGTGCAGACCGCGCCGACGGTTCCATACCAGGTGCTCAAGAGCGACGGAAGCGAAATGGAAGTGGACTCGGCGGGTGATCTTCCCGAGCCGAACTATATTGAGGAGATCCGCGAGCCAATCGTCGAGGTGGATCTCATCATTCCCAGCGACTGCATCGGCGCGATCATGCAACTTGCCGAAGACCGTCGGGCTGTGTACAAGAAGACCGATTATCTCTCCAGCGACCGGGTGATTATCAGCTATGAGTTCCCGCTTGCGGAGATCATTTATGACTTTTACGACAAGCTCAAATCGGCGACTCGCGGGTACGGCACGATGGACTACGAGGTCATCGGTTTCAGGGCGAACGACTTGGTTAAGGTTGACATTCTGGTCAATAACAACAGGGTTGACGCGTTGTCGTTTATAGTTCACCGCACGAAGGCGGACGCTCGCGGCAGGGCGATCATTCAGAAGCTTCGCAAGGAGATACCGAGGCACTTGTTCGAGGTTCCGCTTCAGGCGGCGATCGGGTCGCGAGTCATTGCTCGCGAGACCATCAAGGCGATCGGCAAGAACGTTACCGCCAAGTGCTACGGTGGCGACATTTCCCGCAAGCGCAAGCTGCTGGAGAAGCAGAAGGCCGGCAAGCGTCGGATGAAGATGGTGGGCAATGTCGAGATTCCGCAGAAGGCGTTCATGGCCGTGCTGGAATCGGGCGACTAGTTTATCGGGTCGGCGTGGGCCTAGCGAGCCAGTTGTCGAATTCGTCTGCGCTGAGTTTGTTCATCTGCATTCGATATGGAGCCCTCAGCGACACCACTACGGCCTGGGGCAGGTCATCGAGCACATCGAGTCCAAGCACACGCGCGGTGGTTTCGATCGGCGGTTGAGCATCCATCGGCCCGATCGCCAGAAGGTCGATCTTTGAGTCGTCCACTCGAAAGACCATGTATCCCGAGCCGGTCACTTCTCGCAGCGTTCGGGCACAACTCAGGGCGGGGGCAATGTTGTCGCGACTGGCCTGGGTGCGAATCATCATCACGCTGCCCGGTGGGCGGGTGAGGCTGTAGCAGTCGCCTATGGTAGTGATGTTGAAGAACCGCCACGCCCTTGGGTGGTCAGCACGGATCGGCGCGAGCAGGGCGCCATCATACGCGGGCATTGCGGTTCGAGCGTGCATGTTCCAGTGTTCAAGCACGCGTTGGCCTGTGGGGTCAAGCTCCACGCCGCGGTTGGTGGCGTCGACGATCCACCACGACGCACCCGAAGCAAGGGCTCGACGCACCACAAGCGATATCTCCGGGTCTTCGCCCAGCGCGGGCGCGCCCATGATGCGAGCGTCGGAAGAATGGGGCGATGCGACACTCAGCGAAGCGCCAATCGCGAACGGGCCTGTAGCCTTTGTGGCGCTGGCGATTGCCAACGCTCCCGACATCGATGAACTGAGCAACAGGGCAGCGGACATAGCCGCCCATGCAACCTGAACATGCCACTTCGTCGAGCGGTTGATGGCGTTCCATGTGGCGACGGCTGCGATGAGCACAAACGCGAGCACAACCGCCAATCGAGCCGGCCAGAGATGACCCGCCGCAAGTAGTGCAAGAATGCCAACCGCCCACCCAAAGGCTGCACGCGAAAGATAAGCCCCTGCCTTCTGTCCACCGGCTGCGAATACGCGGCGCTGACGAGAGACGATTCCCGCGGCGAGGTGGCACATGGGCAGTTGGGCCAGTGCGGAAAGCGTCACAAGCGGGATTGCAAACCCGCTGCCCAGCCATAGCGGTGATATCGCGATGGCCATTTGCAACGCGCACGCCGCCAGCAGCCCCAGCACGTGCGGCGCTGCCGAGGGAACGGGCGGTCGGTGGTCTTCGCGCGACATTGCCCATGCGAACACCACCAGCGAAATGCCCATCCACGCAATCTGCCACCCCAGGTCGGCCCCGAGCGCGTCGGCCATGATTCTGCACTGCAGACCCGCCACAATTGCCGCGACGAGAAACAAGACGCAGACGCTCCCGAGCCTTGGCGGGTGCGATTGACCGGGGATTTCTGTCGGGGGGCGTGGTGGCCTGGTGGTGAGCCTTCTGCGGGTGAGAATCCACACACCCATCACGATCAGGCCCGCGCCGAGCGCCGACGCCGCCGATGCGAGGTCCAGCCCCAGCCGCCATATTGCCGATACCGTCAGCAGACCCGCGCCGAGCCCGGCCGTCCAGTTGCGTGTGCCAGAAGCAAACGGGTCGGTGCCTCCTCCGCCACGAATTGCCGATGATGCGACAAACGCAACCAACAGCGCAATTGCCGACGGGAGCATCGCGACAGACTGAATCGTCAGCGAAAACGCGATCCACAACCAGCTTGGCCAGAGCATTCCGGGGGCGACGAAGTCCACCAACGTTCCCACCTGTGAGATGATCGTCGGCGTCACCAGCACGCACAGGCCGCAGAACATCGACGACACGGCAAGCACGCGGTTATCCATGCGAGGATCAACCGCCAGCGGAAAGCCCGTCTTCGCGAGCAGATCGGCCCCCGGCGACCTGCGGGAGAATCGCATCGAGAACAACCTTACCAGCCTTGGCCCAACGACCGACGCGAACGCCGTGGACAGCAGCAGCGACGCTATGCTGATGCTGGACGCCTCGCCGGAGGTTTCGAACACATGCATCCATGCGAGCACAAGGCAGGCGCAGGAAGCGGACAGGACGCATGCCAGGGCCGAGACGAAAAACCTGTCTATGACCGATGGCTTCATGGTGACTCCGGGCCTGTATATATCCGCGCGGGCATCGGGTACGCCGGGCCAGCGGGGGGTTATTCCACTGTGATACGACGTTTATCGGGGTCGCTGGCGGGGCGGTAAAGAAGCACAGTATGTCCCACCACGCCGACAAGGTCAGCGTTGAGGGCGTCGCTTATCCGCTGCGCCAGCGGGCCTCGATCGTGGCGATCCATAGAGGGCAGGCGGATCTTGAGCAACTCGACCCTCTCGATTATCGCGTCGGCATCGCGGAGAAGCTCATCAGAGAGCCCAGACTTTCCGACTGTCAACGCAACTGGGGTAGTTTGTCCAAGTGCCCGGAGAGCACGTTTTTGCCTGCCGCTCAATTCGATCATCATTCACCAGAAATCTAGACCAATGCCGAAACGGGCACTGCCGCTTGCATTGCGTCGGTAACACTATAGCTTCTGGTGCAGTCAATGGGCAACACGCATCCTCGAAGGTTGTCGCTATTGAGAATAACCGCCCGCTCGCCAATCGCCTCTATACCATCAGGGACGTGGCGGTGCCCAAGCACGAACAGGTCGACATCAAGCTGCTCGGCGAGTTGTTCGAGCTGCTGGTCGTTCTGGTTTCTGCCCCAGGTCCATTCATAGACAGGCCCGCCTCGTTTAAGGTCTTCGGGCGCGCTGGGGCGGGTGAGTATGCCCGGATCCGCCAGTTTCATGCGCCACGGGCAGGGCAGCGTGTGTGATATCTGCAGGCGATTGGGTAGACGAATCGCCAGGGGCATCGCGAGCAGGAACTCATAAATGGCGTCGAGCACTTCAGGCCCGTGTTCGCCGTATGAGTCAAGCACTCCTTGGGCGAAGGCTTGACAGACATTGCCGGTGTTCTTGGTTATCTCGCCCCCGGTCGCCTGGGCGAGATCGTGATTGCCCATGACGAACAGCACCTGCGTGGGGAAGTCGATCAGCAGTCTCACCGCTCGCAGAAGCAGGTCAACCGAGCGGTCCAGGCCGGTCGATGCCTCCAACTCGCCATGAATCAACTCTTGAAGAAGCAGAAAACTGGTGGGGGACTTTCTTATCCCGCAGGCCTGGATGATTCTCGCCAGCGCGGGGCGGTTTCCGTGCAGATCGCCGGAAACAAGCATGCTGCATTCGCCTTCTATGTTGACGGTGTTTCCGCACCTGCGTGGATCTTCCCTGAGGATTTTGGCCCCTTTCATAAAGATCTCCGCAGCCGGGCTGGTCATTGCTTGTTCTGAACCTTGTCGAGCTGTCGCGAGGCGGTGTGTGAAATAAGATTAAGCCTTGCCGCCACTGCCGCCATCGACTCGGGTCTTCTACCGGGGTTCATCTCGACGCAGTCGGTCACCAGCTTGCTGAGCGAGGGCGTCACCTGCGAGTTGAAGTTCTCGGGCGGAATGACGTTCATGTCGCTTTTGAGGTGGGTGGCCTTTTGCTTGGGCATTACGGTTGGAATGGCGTGCCCCGTGAGCGTCCAGTACAGCGTCGCGCCGAAGTTGTAGACGTCGGTCCGCGAATCGATGGGCAGGCGGTGCACCTGCTCGGGCGCTATGAAGTCGGGGGTTCCCTGAATTCTCTGCTTGAGCGTTCCGATGGGGCAGCTCTGACCAAGGTCGATCACCTTCACCGTCCCGTCGGTGTTGACGATGATGTTGTTGGGCTTCATGTCGGCGTGGACGAACCCCTTCGAGTTCATATACGCCATTGCCTCGGCAACCTTGTGAAAAATACCTAACACATCCCTAACATCCGGTGGTCGGACCTCCTGGATGCTCGTACCGGGGCAGTATTCCATGAACAGGTGAATCTCTTTGAGGGTCAGCCATCGCTTGATGCGTCTGATTCGCAGAACTTTTCGCAGGGATGGGTGTTCAAGGCAGACACCGACTTCGTATTCGTTTTCCGCCTGTTGGAGGAAGCGGATATCCGAGTTATGTCGGCGTATGACACGCTTTAAAGACAGAAATTCCCCGGTCTGGCGGTCTTTAATCTGCCATATGCTGCTTCTGGCCCCGCTGCCAATATACTGAACTACTTGGTAGCCAGGCACTTGGAGTGTCTGGGCTGCACTCATTGTCTATG
>CAZWAT010000166.1:3489-6227 GCA_964632015.1 uncultured Planctomycetaceae bacterium | reverse complement strand
ATGCCTGGTTGTTGATTAGCTGTAATCCGATACGTTGCTTGCGAAGCCGCTTCTCGTCATCGTGGTGGAGCGGGCAGGGCTTCACCCTTTCGCCACGGCCACCATGGGTCATCCTGCGTTTTCTTATTTATGATTTCCAGCGCGTCGGCGATGTGGATGGAATCGCAGTGACCATCGAAGTAGACGGCGTTGGCAGTGTCTCCCCTATGCCGTGTGAAGGGCTCTGTAAACCGCTCGCCCGGCGCGCTTGAAGGTACGAACACTGGCCAGGCGTCTTTGTGCGCATCGTTGACCCATACCTTCTCAGAAGGCCTGCTGACCTGCGAAAACTTGCCTCGCCTCTGACCTCCGGCCCCGTCATCAACAACCTGCGGAGGTCTACCGGCTATGTAGGTGCCTGGTGCGTATGTTATCGGGTTCCTGTTGGGCCAGGAAAGCTGATCAACAGTCGTCGGACAGACGTAAATAAAGTTTGGTCCAAAACCATTTTCGTGAGCCTTGGCAAGCCTGCAAAAGTCGAACGGTTCGATGCCCGCATACGGGGCCAACTGCGATGCCCAACTTGGGGCAGCGGGTGTGGCGTAGTGGCTGAAGTTGGTCTGGGTCTCATGTCTGGCGAAGGGTATCCAATCCGAATTCTCGGCAAAGTAATTGTGCGTCATCGTCCCTATCTGACGGAGGTTCGTCATGCACTTGACGCCGGCGGCGAGATCTTTTGCTGCCTTGAGCGACGGCATGAGCACGCTCAGCAGAAGCGCGATGATGGCAATCACCACCAACAGTTCAATCAAGGTGAACGCACGAGACGTGTTTCGAAAAGACGTTGGCGATTTCATTAGATGCTCCTGTTGCATCATTCCGGCATCTGCGCGCACCACGGGCGCAGTGGTTAACCGGAGGCTTACGTCAATCAAATGCTAAAGTGTTTCTTTTCGCAATTCTCGCAAATGGGCTCCGCAGGATCGGCGGACAATCAAGCTGCCGCGAACGATCTTCGTTTCATCCTGCATTTCCTTGACGCCTTTTGTGATAAAATCGAACAGGCGAGCGACCGCCTGCTCGGCGATTTCCTCGAGTGGATGCGATACTGTCGTCAGCGGAACAGGGCCGAACCGGCCCGCAAGCTCGTTTTCAAAGCCCGTAATGGCAATGTCCCTGGGAACCTCCAGCCCACGCTCGGTGCACGCGCGCATAGCGCCGATCGCCCAACTGTCGTTACTGCACAGAACCGCCTGCGGCGGCGGACCCTTGTCAAGCAACCTTCCCATGGCCAGGTAACCGCCGGAATAGTTGCCTTCCTCCGCGGACGTCTGCGAGGGGTTGTTCGAATAAACGACAGCGTCCAGCGTCGCAGAATCCTTATGCTCCGCGAGGGCCTTGTTGAAACCGTCCACCGCTCCGACAGCGTGCCATGCATATTTGCGAGCACGCTCGTCGTCCGGCATGTTGGTCAATAAGGCGATGCTGGTATATCCAAGAGAAATCAGATGCTTCGTCAGAAGGTAAAACCCATGCTTCTTGTCGGCAAGAAACTTGGTGATGCCAGGCAGGCAGTAACCGCCGATGCTCACTACCGGAACGCCTCCGCCAATAAGTTCAGCGATTTTTCCAGCAGGGTAGAAACTGTGGGGATTGACAAGCACCACGCCATCGACGTGGGCATCCATCAAATCGCCGGCTTTTATGTTGTCGCCGATCCAGGAGACGTCATAGATCACAGGCCGATACTCCCGACTGTGTATCGCCTTGACGACGTGATAAAGTCTCTGAGTCGTCAACTGGTGCAGGCTTCCGAAATTTACCACGCCGATGGTCTTGGACTTTTTGTTCCTCAATGACTGGGCAGTGCGATTGGGTCTGTAACCCATCTCGCGGGCGACCTTTTCAACGCGCGCCTTCGTGGCGGCGGAATACCTGCTGTCGGAAGTGTTGAGCAATTGAGAAACCGCTCCGACAGATAGACCAGTCTTTTCGGCAATGTCCTTCAATGTCACCATGATCGTAATCCTATCGTATCTTAGGCAATCTTATCGTCAAGACTTTTTACCTGGCATTCGTTTTTTTTATTTTACTGCCATAAACGCAACGGTATTCTATATGAAGTGAGCTACTTTACACCAGCCTTGGACTAGGGTCTTGGGCGAAACACCGGAGAAGATCGTGAGTGAGTTGAAGGTTATCGTTGGTGGCGATTTCTGTCCGCACGGGCCTGCACAGGATCTGTGCGAACAGGGTAGGGGTATTGAGGTATTCGGAAACACACTCGATGCGATAAGGCAAGCGGACTTGTCTATTGTCAACCTGGAGTGCCCCCTCAGCACCCGCCAGGCCCCGATCCGAAAGAGTGGGCCTAATCTCCTTTGCCTGCCCAGTGGGGCCGACGCGCTCGCCGACGCGGGCATCGACGTTGCCGTGATGGCGAATAACCACATTCTCGACCATGGACCCGATGCGCTCAAAGACACGCTCGATATACTCGACAAGAAGAAAATCAAGCACGTTGGGGCGGGAATGACGCTGGAAGACGCGAACCAGCCGCTGTTCATCGACAAGTCAGGCGTCAGAGTCGGCCTGCTCGCGTTCGCCGAAAATGAATTCTGCAACGCCAGCGATCTGTCCGCGGGTTCGTGCCCCCTCGACCCGCTGACCAACATCGGGCAGATTCGAGAGGCCCGCAAACAGTGCGACATACTGCTTGTCATGATTCACGGTGGAAACGAATACAACCCCATCCCCAG
>CAZWAT010000166.1:0-3389 GCA_964632015.1 uncultured Planctomycetaceae bacterium | reverse complement strand
GGCCCGGCTTGGGTTCAAGAAAAGCTTCAAACCACCATAACAGGCTTGCCAAGCAAGTAGATTCTTAAAATCGCCTGCTATCATAGGCCCAATGCAGCAGGGCCTGGCGTTGCACGGGTCGGCAAGTCTTGTCGCCACGTTTGCAGTTGCTGCGCGACGTGCCGCGCATCGCCCGCCATCGCTTTACCTGGCGATCGTCGTCGTCGCAGCGTCTGCCCATGTAGTATCTGCAGTACCATTGAAACCACCCGCGAGGGTCTTCATGGTAGATCCAGCCCTTTTGTCTCCATGCCTTCAGCGGAAGCGATGCGTCGACCTTGAAATAATTGAGCGACGGATCACGCCCCTGGGGCGAGAGCTTGGCCTTGGCGAACCATTCGGGCGGGAATTCGTCTCGGCAGTCGGTCATGTACTTGCCTCCGAACACGCCAAGCTCGAGCATTCTGCGCGGCGTCAACTCCGGCCTGAACAGCGGCGCGAAATTCCTGCCAACCGGCTCGCTGCGCCAGTATTCAACCTTGCTGCATCTTGTCGTTGACGACTACGAGAATCGGCTTCATGTGAAATTCCCGCGCGTCGGGCGAATCATTCTATGTCTCGCCCCCAGCTTGCTGAGCAGATATTGCCCATCCGGGCGGTAAGTGTGTATGCCGTGTTCATCCTGTAAGGAGTATTGGAAATGACTAAACCAGCTATTATCGCAATGCTTGGTGTTGTGCTTGTAGCCTCGATCGGCGGGTGCATTAACGTGGATGTGGACGCCGACGGGTGGCGCGACTCAGAGGTACTCATATATCGCGATCCAAGAGCCTTACAAAACCATTCGTGCCCTCAGCAAGACCCAGCCTTTCGAGGTGGCGCACAATGTTCCCGATAGACAGCTTGTCTGCGTCGAAGCCAGGAATCTGCGATATCTCCTCTCGCGACAACTCGCCGCCCTCGCTCTGCCGCAGGGCAGAAAGAACCAAGTCTACGGGATATGTGATGGTTCGAACGCAGGTGTTGCGGAAATGCTTGTTGGAATACATCGCCTCGAACATACCCAGCTCCGCGACCTCCGATTCGCGTCCTTTGCAATCAAGCAGGTTCACAATCTCCCGCACTCGCTCAACATCACGATCATTGCCGTGAATAATCTTCGTGGCCATGCAATCGCGAACATCGGATGGAAAATGCGATGGATACTGCGATGAGAGAAGAAGGCATACCCCGTAGGCGCGACATTCAAGCGCAAAGCGTTCGATAAAGTCAGCCTGCAGAATGCGATGAGCCTCGTCTACGGCTACGACTTGCCGTAATGAATCACAGTGAGGTTGCGAATTGTAGTACGAGTGTGCAGACAGTACGATCAACTCCGCAAGTGCATTCTTAAGCGGATCGCTTGGAATTTGGCTCAAATCCATGGCGCATGAACTCATGACCATTCTTGCAAAAGACGTCCTCCAGAATTGCTCCCTGAACAACCCAAGCGTGAACAACGGGTCTAAGCGGTTGTATGCCCTCGGATTATCCTGCTCGAGAATTTCGCCCACTCATGCCAAATCTGGGAACGTCACGTCAGGATCGTACGGCACTGTACTCGTGGGGTTAACACCAGCTTCCGAGAATGCCTGGCGGATCGCGTTCTTGACTGCAGCTTCCTGTTGCGCCCCAAACCGCCACGATCAAACCGGCCGCCATTAACGTGGCGAATTGTCTCTTCCGAACGTCAACGTGCATTGATTTCATGGTCTTGTTCCGGATTCGGTTTTACCTCACAACGAGGCGGATTACTGGCCATTGAAGAAGGGGGAAAGGTTATCGTAAAGAGAAATGTCCTCGTAGGACGTGCCCGCGGCATGGCCGTCGACGTAGATCACGTTGGTATCGTTCTCGCCAACGTGCGGCGCCCTATTCATCCAGTTGTTCCGCAGGCGGTGTGCATCTGAAGCACCCCAATAGTAGTAGTCGTCGGGGAAAAGCGCTGAACCCGTCGACGCGGGAGACAATGAACTTGTGCCACTGTCGAAGAAAAGGCTCATTTCTGCCGGTCGGAACACGTTAGTGATGCGGCCGTTCAGCCTCTTGCCGTAAGAGCTATTGAAATTGGCGTGTTCGTTCATTCCGAACGTGCGTTGCAGCAGTTCGTAGGTTTCCCAATTCGCCCAAGAGGACGGGCACGTCAACATGGTATTGCTGCTTCGCAGGGCCGTGAATCCGACTTTGTAGTCGAACCCGAGATAGGCAGCGATGCCTGGCGTGTGAGCGTCCTTGTTGTAATGGTAGTCTTCATCGCGCCACCAGTACGTGCTGAACAGGAGCCCGTCGTTGTCTTCGTAATAGTACCTTGCCGCCATTGCGGTCACGCGGAGATTGGACAGACAGATCGTGGACTGCGCCAGTTCCTGGGCCGACTTGAGCGAAGGCACCAGGATGGACACCAGCAGCGAAATGATGGCAATGACGACCAGGAGTTCGATCAGGGTAAACGCCGCGACTTGCCAACGTTTCGATCGTACGTGTGAACCGTTGCGGCAGATGCCCGACATGGCTTCTCTCCTTCCCTGCAACTGTAGACCGCTTCGTTCGTCCAGCCCGGCAGGAGGAAGGGAGCCGGCGCTCCCGTTTGGACGCGCCGGCCCCCGCCATTTGCCGGTGTTGCTGATTTCAATCTACTTCCGACGGCGCCGTGCGACCAACGCCGCACCAATCATCAGCACGCTCGAAACCGCCGGCTCAGGAACGGCCGTCAGGCCCACGGTCTTGCCCGTCCCGCCGACGTAGGTGAATTCGAAGTCCTGACCGCCAAGGGTCACCTGCTGGCCTTCCTGGTAATTCGAGAACTGCCCGCTCAGGTTGCCGCTGTAGGAGATCAGGGGGATGAAGTCCATTGGACTAAAACTCGCGCCCTGCCCAAGCGCAAGCTGCAACTGGGCAGCCGACTCTATTTCCAAATTGCTCAGAGCCTGCACGAGCGCGAGCGTCGAAAGATCATTAAGCACCAGCGAAAGCGTGCTGCCATCCCTGAGCCGAAGCGACCCGCCGGAAGTAACCGTTCCACCGTCGATTGTCAGGCTGCTTTCGTCCCAGATGTCAAAGATGCTTCTGGACACAAGACTCCCGCCGTCGCTTACGGTGATCGAGCCCGTGCCACCCCTGCTGGCGTCGTTACCGCCTATCCCAAGCCTGCTGCCTTCAGCAAGGCTGTTGGCGCCGGTGATAAGCAACTGACCCGACGCTCCATCAACCAAGCCGACCCGAAGGTGTGCATTTCCTCCGCTCGTTACAAGCTTCCCGCCATCGGAGATTGTCACAGCGGCGGTTCCTTTGTAAGCAATAATCGCATTTCCATCAAGCTCAACACTGCTGCCCGAACCGGTGATTGTGCCCACGCCATTGGCAGCACCGTT
>CAZWAT010000165.1:0-6257 GCA_964632015.1 uncultured Planctomycetaceae bacterium | reverse complement strand
TCTGACCCGAAAGTCTCGACCTTCTGTTCTGGAAACGTCGCCGGAATCAGCGGCGCCTTCCTTGGCGAACATTACCGAAACCGCCCTGCCGATTCCGCTGTCGCCGCCGGTCACTATCGCCGCCTTTCCTTCGAGTCTACACGCCGATTGGTATTGGCGGGCCTTTGACTTCGGCGCGGGCGTCATTTCGTGCTCTCGTCCGGGTTGACGTTGTCTCTGCGGAGGTTGCTGCGATTTCTTCTCGCCCATGCTTGTCCCCTTGCTGAATGCTGCATTATAGCGCGGGGGATTCAGGGCCTGTTAGCAAGGTGAATGGCGAGCACGGTGACATCGGCCGGGGTGATGCCGCTTATTCGCAGTGCCTGCCCAAGCGATCTCGGTGCAACCGTGACAAGTTTCTCTCGCGCCTCATGCCGCAGGTGAACAATGGCGCTGTAGTCAATATCAGGCGGGATCAGCCGCTCATCCATCCGGGCAAGCTGGTGAATTGCCAACTGTTCTCGCTGCACATATCCGGCGTATCGCCCGTCGTTTGCGAATGAATCCACCATGTGCGGGTGCCCCACCGCCAGCGACCGCAGAGTGTCCGCCACATCCGCCGGGGCAAGATCGCAAAGCGATTGAAAAGTAATTCGGGGGTTCTGAAAAAGGTCCCACAGGCACTTGCCATCCACGCGTGTTTGTTGCAGCAGCGACTGTACCATTTGGCCTGCCCGCAGGTGCGACTGATAACACTCCCATCTGTGATCATCAACCAGTCCGATCTCTCGCCCCATTTCGCACAGTCGTCTATCGGCATTGTCGCCCCGCAGGTGCAAGCGATGCTCAGCCCTGCTTGTGAACATGCGGTAGGGTTCGGTAACGCCTTTGGTAACAAGGTCGTCAATCATCACGCCGATGTAGGCTTGGTCGCGCCGAAGCACGAATTCCTCGCGCCCGGTCAGTGCGGCAACCGCGTTGACGCCGGCCATGAGTCCTTGGGCGGCGGCTTCCTCATAACCGGTGGTTCCGTTGACCTGGCCGGCAAGGTATAGACCCTTCACGACCTTCGTTTCCAGCGTCGCCCTCAACTGCATCGGCTGGAAGAAGTCGTACTCGATGGCATACCCATAACAGAGAATGCGGGCGTTTCTCAGCGGGGGGATGTTGCGTACCATGAAATCCTGCACGTCTTGGGGCAGCGACGTGGAGATTCCATTTGCGTAAACCCAGTCGGTATCTCTACCCTCGGGCTCAAGAAAGACCTGGTGGTTGCTTTTGTCCGGAAAGCGAATGATTTTCGTTTCGAAGCTGGGGCAGTATCTAGGCCCGGTCGATTGAATCTGCCCGGTGAAAAGCGGCGCCCTGTGCAGGTTTTCGCGTACCGCTTCGTGAATAGCAGGGTTGGTTTCGGTAAGCCAACAAGGAACCTGCTGAACATTCAGCGATTCGTTTAGAAATGAAAACCCCTCCGGCGGGTTGTCACCGTCCTGCCTTGTGCACAGCGAGTAGTCGATGCTATCGGCAGCAATTCGCGGACAGGTGCCCGTCTTGAGGCGAGCTGGCTGAAGGCCGATATCCGCCAGCGATTCACCCAGTGTAGTCGAAGCGGGCTCATCGTACCTGCCCCCCTCCCAGATCTTCTCACCCAGATGCATGACTCCGTTGAGGAACGTCCCCGCTGTCACTATCGCAGCTCGGCAGGGCAACATTCTGCCATCGGTAAGTTTTACTGCGCGGACCCGGCGGGACTTGACGATTATCTGCTGTACCTCGCCCTCGACGATTGTCAGATTTGGGCACTTCGCAAGTTCCTGCTGAATGAATCGCGCGTAGGCGTGGCGATCGCTCTGGCAGCGTGGGCCGCGAACCGCCGGACCTTTGGAGCGATTCAACACGCGAAACTGCATGCCTGTGGCGTCGGCTGCGATGCCCATCAACCCGCCAAGCGCGTCTATCTCGCGCACCATCTGGCCTTTGCCGATGCCACCTATCGCAGGATTGCATGACATGCTGCCAACAGTGGAAATCGACAGCGTGACAAGAACGGTGGGCAGACCCATGCGGGCGCTTGCCCACGCCGCCTCCGTCCCGGCGTGACCTCCACCGACAACCACTATTTCCGTTTGCTGAACCATGGGCAGATTATATCCGATGACGCGCGAATGTGGCGCAACTGCATTCGACAGGCATAAAATGTCACGAAAACGGAGGATTAATGGACATCAGCATTCGAATTGCGGGCGAAGCCGGACAAGGCGTGCAAAGCGCCGGAAACCTTCTGGTGGGAGCACTTGCACGGACCGGTTTTCACGTCTTCACGACGAAAAGCTACATGTCGCGAATCCGCGGTGGCCTGAACTGGTTTGACATTCGCATCTCCGACCGAGAGCTGTTCGCGGGGAGGGAAGATCCTGACCTGCTGGTCGCCCTGACCAGCGAGGGTCTTGAAATACTCGCCCCATTGATGGCGGACGGTGTGGTTCTGTTTGACGGCAAGGAGGCCAAGGGCGCATACGCGATTCCCTTCACCGAGGCAGCTAAAGAGGCGGGCAACGCCATCATGGCCAATTCTGTGGCAGCGGGTGCTGTGTTCGCCGTACTGGGCCTGGACAACATACAGTTGCTCAACCATCTTCGCATTCAGTTCAAGAGCAAGTCGGACGAGTTGATCGAACAGAACCTCCGCGCCGCGCGTCGGGGTGGCGAGCTTGCGGCGTCGTGCGCGGGACGTCTTGAGGCCAGGCCGATAGACCTGGGAAGGGACAAGGTCTGGGCCGGGTCGGATGCTATCGGGTTCGGCGCGGTCACCGCGGGCGTGAAATTCGTTACCGCCTATCCGATGACCCCCTCCACGGCCACACTCAACTATCTTGCCGAGGTCGCTGACGATCACGGGATACTTGTCGAGCAGGCGGAAGATGAAATAGCCGCCGTTAACATGGTCTGCGGCAGCGCGTACGCAGGGGCGCCGTCCATGACAGTCACCAGCGGAGGTGGGTTCGCATTGATGGTCGAGGGCGTATCGCTGGCGGGAATGCTCGAACTACCCGTTGTGATTCTGCTTGCCCAGCGCCCCGGCCCGGCGACAGGTCTGCCTACGCGCACAGCCCAGGCGGATCTGCAATTCGCCATATACGCCGGGCATGGGGAATTTCCCAAGGCGGTGCTTGCTCCCGGCTCGCACGAGGAATGCTTCTCGCTGGCCCGCCACGCATTCGCGCTGGCGATGGAGTACCAGACGCCGGTGATCATCCTGACCGACCAGTTTCTTCAGGACGCCGAGAAGAACATCGAACCCCCCCGGGCCGATGCTCGCCCTGTTGATTTTCACGTTGTCTCGGTTGGTGGCGATTACCACCGTTATTCCATCACAGACAGCGGCGTTTCCCCGCGTGCCGTTCCCGGCGGGGAGGCGTTCGTTGTGGTTGACTCTGACGAGCATGACTCAATCGGGCACATCAGCGAAGACCTGCTGGGCGATCACATCGAGCAGCACAACAAACGCATGCGAAAAGGAGAAGGACTCACCTCCCGCATGTTGCCTCCCGTGGAGCTTGGTCATCCCGACGCCGACAATGTCATGGTCTGCTGGGGATCGTCGCTAGGCCCCTGCCGAGAGGCGATTGACGCGCTCATCCAGGCGGGCGAGGCGTGGCGACTGGTTCACTTCGCGCAGGTCTGGCCGATAAACGGCGATCTTTGCCGCCGGCATCTGCGCAACCCCCCGCGTATTGTCGTTGTCGAGGGCAACTCAACGGGACAGTTCGCGTCGATATTGAGACAGGCGGGGGTTATCGACAAATGCGAACATTGTCTTCGCTACGACGGCCTGCCGTTCACTGCGGGGTACATCGTCGAACAAATCACAGGGTTGTCCTCAAGGAGTACGAAATGAATCTCGCCAAGGCAGATACAAAACCCGCATGGTGTCCCGGATGCGGGAACTTTGGAATTTTAAAGGCTTTCAACGCCGCAATTGAAGAGGCCCACGTCGACCGTCGCAGGCTGGTGCTGGTGAGTGGGATAGGACAGGCCGCCAAGCTGCCCCACTACATCGATGGAAACGCGAACGTATTCAACGGCCTGCATGGAAGGGCGATACCGGCGGCGACAGGAATAAAGCTGGCGAATCATAGTCTGGAAGTAGTGGTTACAAGCGGCGACGGAGACATGTACGGGGAGGGAGGCAACCACCTGCTGCACGCCATGAGAAGAAATATAGGCATTCATTGCTTTGTCCACAATAACCAGGTATATGGCCTGACCAAAGGGCAGGCTTCGCCGACGAGCGATTCAGGGTTTATGACGCTGCTTCAATCTCATGGTGTGATGTCCGCTCCATTCCAGGCAATGGCGGCTGCGATTGTTGCCGACGCCTCCTTCGTGGCCAGGTCGTTCAGCGGCGACTTTGAACATCTCAAGGCAATGATGATCGAGGCGATGAAGGTAGATGGGTTCGCCCTGCTGGAAATACTTCAACCTTGCGTCACCTTCAACAAGGTCAACACCTTCAGTTGGTACCGCCAGCGAGTAAAACCAATCGACCCCGCGCACGATCCATACGACCGCGCCGGCGCGCTGGAACTGGCGTTTCGCTGGGGAGACGAGATTCCCATCGGCGTGTACTATCGCTCGAAGAGGCCGGGGTTTGAATCCCAGTTGCCGGTACTCAAAACCGGGACACTGGTCAGTTGATCCCCGTACCACCGGGCGATAATATAGCCGTATGAATTCTCAAGCCGATCCCTCCCATTTACAATGGATGCGCCTGGCATTGGAGCAGGCGGACCAGGCAAGCGCCCTTGGCGATGTGCCCATTGGCGCAGTGGTCGTGCGGAATGATAAGGTTATCGCGCAGGCTCATAATCGTCGCATCATCGACAACGACCCGACGGCCCACGCCGAAATGCTCGCCATCAGATCGGCAGCGAGGGCATTGGGCGACTGGCGGCTCACAGGCTGCACCCTCGTTGTCACGCTGGAACCATGCTGCATGTGCGCCGGGGCGATAGTTCTCGCCAGAATTCCTCTACTGGTCTACGGCGCGACAGATCCCAAGGCCGGAGCGGTTGACACTCTCTACAACATCTGCACCGATTCGAGGCTCAATCACCAGCTAACCGTCACATCCGGTGTGCTGGCCGATCAGTGCTCGCGCAGACTCAGTGATTTCTTCGCCGCCCAACGGGCACTAGGCAAGAAATGACATACCATAAATGACATTGCCGCAACATGCTGCGCCATAGGAAGTTGATTGACTTTGCGAGCGTGTGCAGTTAACTTTTTCCTCGGTGAGAACACTATCAGCACCTATGCACGGGCAGGCATATAAGCCGCCCGGGGAGAAACCGTGAAATACCTTCAAATTGCTTGCGTGATCCTGGTGGGAGGGTGTCTGACCTCCGCCGCCATTGGACAGGCGACTGAATCAGCGCCGACCGTCGCTGACGTTCGCGTATCAGGCAATGTGCACATGAGTGATGGGGCGGTTCTTTCGTACATTCGCATTCACGCCGGGGATTTTTTCGACGAGAGCGTTATCGGCGCCGATGTGCAACGCCTATTGGCGACAGGAAGATTCACCAGCGTCAACGCGCAGGTGGTTCAGACTCCGCAGGGGCAGGTAATTACATTTGCGGTTGTCGAGAGGCCCGTCGTGGACCGGTTGGAGATACGTGGCAATGACCGGATAAAAGAGGGCATGCTGGTGAAGGAGCTGGCGTTTTCTGAAGGCTCGCCTTTCACCATCCAGGCAGTGCAGGCGGGAAGGGAAGCGCTGATCGCCAAGTATCGCGCCGAGGGTTACTATTTCGTTACTGTCGAAGTCGACCAGGACACCCTTGCGCAGAATGAAGTGATCTACAATATCGTTGAAGGCCCGTTAGTTCGCACCCGCAAGATAAGGTTCCGCGGAAACACGCACTTCGCCAACATCAAGCTGAAGTTCAGTGTAGCTTCGGGCACTAGAATCTGGCCATTCACCAAGGGCTTTCTTGACGACAAACAGGTAGAGCAGGATATCCAGACCATCCGCACGATGTATATCGAAGATGGTTTTCTTGAAGTGCAGGTTGGCGCCCAGCGCGAATTCAGCCCCGACCGCAAAAACGTCAAGCTGATATTCGTGATTGACGAGGGGCCTCGATTCCGCGTGAACCAGGTATCGTTCGTGGGCAACACCATCTTCGGCGATTCGGAGCTTGCCCGAAGAATCACCCTTGGTCAGGGCGAATACTACACCTCGCTTGCTCTTCGGCGCGACTTGGAACAACTGC
>CAZWAT010000164.1:4247-6259 GCA_964632015.1 uncultured Planctomycetaceae bacterium | reverse complement strand
TGTCGACATCTGTGAGAGTCATCGAAATGTTGCTGATGCCCGAGCAGAGATTTCGAATGACGTGCATCTGGCCCATGGGTCCACCGGCGCCGATTACCAATATCGAATCGCCCGCGCGAATCTCTCCAGTCGAGGGAATATTGGCGTAAGACTCGCTTGCATCCGGAGAGGTCGTGCCTATCCACCTGGTCATACCGTAATGCACCCGCCCCACTGCCACGGACACATCGCGCCCAATAGCTTTACCGCCCAACACAATGTTGATAATGCCCCGCACGCCCAGACGGTCGTTAAGGTTCTCTATCGCCTGCGCCTGGGAGCCAAAATAGATTATGTTGTCGAACGACTCCCTCCCCGACTCAAGAGACTCAACTTGCCTCGCCTGCGGAAAGACCCGCGAGATCACGTCGAAATCTCCTCTGATGACGGCTGTCACTTGCTCAGGCATACCCAGTCGGCTGCACTTCTCCAGCCCGGTGGGCGAGGAACTTTCGTCCACAACTATCAGCATCTTTCCGCCGGCCTTGGGCGTCTGGCGCTCGTGTGATACGTACGAATCTTCCACACATGCCCAAGGTTCGACAAGGCATATGGACGACGCGCTTGGGCCTTCCGGAACAGGTATCAGGAACCGCTCGCCCGTACCATGCTCAATGACAACGCGCTCATCGAGCAGAACGTATTCCTGCAGCCCGCCTTCGAAGTTGTATCCAAACGCGGCGTTTGACCCGGCGGTCTTCAACTCCCGGTAGTCAGTCTGCACCAGCACGCGCTCACCGACCTTGTGGTGTTTGACCTCATCCCCCACCGCCACGATTCTGCACACGGCCTCATGGCCGGGGACGATCGGCTTTTCGCCCGGAACGTAACTAGGTATTTCGTCCAGCACCTCAGGGGCAATGCCGCTGATAATTTCACCCTTCCTCGGGTGTGCCGAGAACTGCTTGAGCAGCTTAAGATCGGAAAAACAAAGCCCCACCGCCTCGACGCGGGCGACAATCTGTTGTGGACCCGGACGATGAACCGTCTTCGAGCGATTGAGCACCAGTTCGTCCGGTCCGACAAGTTGAACCGCCTGTGCCATCTCGGGCAGGTTTGCAATGTCACACATCATTAAGCTTCTTTCTACTAATTGAGCATTATCTGCCCGCCCGTGACCGGCATGGCCTGACCTGTCTCGTAGTGCTGTTCCATGAGGTAGTAAATCGCCTTCATGACGTCGGCTGTGCGACAGCCACGTTTCATGGGAACCTTCGATTCGTACGCCTTCTTGACGTCCTCAACGGACTTCGCGCCAGGTACCTTATCCGTTCGCAGATACTGCACGAACAATCCCTTTTCGGGGTCCGACCAGAGCGGTCCGTCAAAGAAGTTGCCTGGGCAGATGGAGTTCACCTTTATGCCATTCTCAACCAGTTCAAGAGCAAACGATTGCGTAAGCCCGATGCTTCCGAACTTGCTGCCCGCATAGGCGAAGTTCTTATTGGAGCCTTCAAGCCCGCTCTTTGAATTGATCTGGATGATATCGCTTCGATAATCGCTCTTCGCGATATGCTGCACAGCCAGTATCGGAGCGACCTTCTGCACGCAAAGAAAATACGCCTTGTAATTGACGGCTGTGACCATGTCGAAATCGCGTTCCGCCTGCTCATACACGCTCGCTGCCCGTAGTATGCCCGCGTTGGATATGAAAACATCCAGGCCGCCGAACATGCGGACAGCCTCTTTGATGGCAGCGGCGATAGACTGGGTGTCCGTAACGTCAATTTTCACGGCGATTGCCCTGCCTTGTCCGCTCTGGTGGGCAATATCGTTCGCGCGGGCCTGTGCGCCTTCAAGATTCACGTCAGCTAGTATCACATGAGCGCCCTGGAGCGCCAAATCACGGGCAATTTCAAATCCAAAACCCTGAGCTGCGCCGGTGACGAGGGCTATCTTTCCCTTCGCCCGCCCTGCGTCGGGAACTGTTCTGGCGGCCATGTTTCGACGGTAAGCTTCAGCCTCCCACGTTT
>CAZWAT010000164.1:0-4147 GCA_964632015.1 uncultured Planctomycetaceae bacterium | reverse complement strand
TCGGGAACTGTTCTGGCGGCCATGTTTCGACGGTAAGCTTCAGCCTCCCACGTTTCAATGAAGCATCTTCGCTCGGAGGGCATGTGATGAACACCTCCGATGCGACGAGCGCCGCTGATAATCTGAGTGGCATCGGCATAGACCTTTGCAGCCGTTCGCGCGACACCCGGGGCGTCGGCAATCGCGAACAGCCCCAGCCCAGCGACCAGCACCAGTTTGGGAGGCTTCGAGTGCTTCTGGCGGAAGGCTTCCACCGCCTTTCGGAGAACCTCAACAACATCCCTGGGCTCGCGCGCGTCACCAAGCTCGACCCATATAGGGTACGACTCGCAATAGACAATCTGGTCAGGCGTCAGGGGGCCGGCTTCAAGCACCTCCGGCCCGTCGGATCGGCAGGCAAGTTCCATCACACATGGCGAATCATCGAAAGCGACGATCTTGAGCGCGTCACCATCGGCAAGAAGCGCCCTCAGCGCAGGTGCAACCACGCTTACCACATCCGCCGGGTTCTCAAGCACCGGCCGATCGGCGGACATAACTTCAGACGAATCAATCAGCTTGCGTATGGGATCAACCACCGCCTGGGTGTTTTCGACAATCTCCCGACCCGTGTCGCCGCAGACAATCAATCCGTGATTCTCCACAAATATAGCCCGCGGATACGCCCCCTCACCACGCTTGGAGAATTCATGAAGCGCGTTCCTCAACGCATGGGCCAAGGTAATGCCCGGATCAGTGCAGCCAAGCCACATCATGTCACCGGAAAACATGCTCTTGAACAGTTCATGTCCACGATTGCAGCAGGTAAGCATGTTCACAAGCGTCGGATGGGTGTGCACTACGAATTTGGAACCAAGCAGCCCATGCAGAACTGCCTCCACCGAAGGCCTGAGTTCACAGGACGAGTTGATCTTCGCAGCCAGTATCGCCTGCTTGAATTTCTCCTCGCGTTCCTGAACGTCGGTGTCGACGCAGATGTCCAACGCCGCAAGCAGCGCGGGACGATGCAGCTCGACAAAACTGCCCTCGTCAGCCTGGGCAAGCGAGCAGCCCGACGCCTTGACAAAAAGCCTTTCGCCCGTCTTCACAGATGTATTCCCACCACCCGCAAGCACGTAACGCTCGTCGGAACCGTAATGGCGAGACAGCCTGATGAGCATATCAATGGGGGCGAGGTCTTCGTCGAACGCTTCAGTTTTAAATTGAGTCATCGCACATCCTCTTTTGATAATCCGCAATCACCCCAGCCCCAAGTGCCGCAAACCAGCAAATCCTTTCTTCATCATCGCTGAAGTCCGGGCTTCTGTCACCATTGCTATTTACATATCCGCATTCAGATCTCGCAGCCAGAGCCTGGTGAGCAGCCACGACGCATGCGCCCTCCCAGAATATGTCCTTTACCTGTGCGGGAATGCTTTCACCGTCGGCACAGGCAGGCTCGATTCTCATCATCCCGGGCGTGTTGTGTTCGGTTCCAGCAAGCACCACAATGCCAGCCGACCGCAGCGCGTGAACATATTCTACCAGCTTTTCACGAGTGTTCCTGACAGGTATGAGCTCCGCACAATAAATGCCAGATGACAGGATATTCTCAACCAGTTTGCGGGGCGGGTGTTCATATTCACAAATGGGTTTGGCGCCGTCGGCAAGGGTCGGATAACACGGTATGCCTCCCAACGCCAGAATAAGCTCCTTCGCCTGATCGAAGTTGACGTAGCTTTCTTCAACAAAGGCCCTCTTGTCCGCCTTCATCAGTTGCGAACGAATAACATTGGCCAGCTTCGCCACATTGCTGGCGTCATCAGTAACAGTAGCCCCCAGAACCTCACCAATCTTCTGAACCCGCTGGTCGGGGCTAACCTTTTCAATGAACGCCTCGGCAAAAGCCTGTGCAAGATGCCGCTCCTGCAGCCAAACCGTCTGACGCGGGGCGTCATGCCTCTTCATCACGCGCTCGATGATCGCTTCGGCATCGAGGCCTGTGGGAACGCCATTCTCCGCGAACACCTTCTCCAGCCGGCAGGTCATCTCCCGCATTCTGTCAGAATCGTTGCGGCGGATGACTTCCAGCAGAGCCCTGGCTGTGGGCGAAGGGTCGGCGAAATGCACAATCCCCTTTCCGCACACATACATCTTGCCCGGATTGCCCGGGTCATTGATTCTGACACCTGAACGTACGAGTTCATCCACCATCGCAACTATCTCGACACCGAAAAGCGGGAAAATTCCCCGCTTGCGAGCGCCGGAAGCAAAACCTTCATAAACCGCAAAATCGTAGTAGTTCGACGCACCAAGCACGGCGATGTTCTGATTGTGAGATTGATCGAGCAACTGCTCGACACTATCAAAGGCAGAGAAGTTCGGGGGCAGATGAACATGCGAATTCGCAATAAGCGGGCTCATTGCGCGCCCCGCATCGATGGTTTTGCCATCACAGTGAAGCTTCTGCAACATGGTTATGACGTCCGACTGAGCCGATTGTCTCATGATTGCCTCGGAGAAAAGGCTGAACATTTTGAAATTCGGTTGCTACAAGCTGCCAGACTACCTTACGAGGCAATGACTGTCAAGCAGTCGAGTGAACAATAATGCGCAAACTTTGCACGGGTTTGATATAATAGTTTTCGATTTATGACAAACTTTTGCAAGAGTATGAAAAACTAATCTGTCAGTATAAAACTCGACCCCTATCAGGTAATATAAGCAAATGGCACAGTTGATACACTCAGATCGAGGGCTTGAGCGGTATGACAAGACGCTAGCCCTTCAACGCCTTCTGGTGGAACGGGTTATCGCAGACCCTCACCAGGCGTATCTGCTGACGGTGGAACACCCACCCGTAATCACCCTCGGAAGATCCGCTGACGAAACACATGTGCTCATTCCAACAGAAAGGTTGAAGAAACAGGGAATCGAGATACATTCCATAAGCCGTGGTGGCGACGTAACTTATCATGGGCCTGGCCAGTTGGTGGCATACCCGATCATGAAGATAGACCGTCATGGGCTGGGGGTTCGTGAATACCTTCGACGCCTTGAAGAAGTGGTTATAAACGTGTTGGCGGAGTTCGGGATTACCGCTGGGCGTATCCCGGGTCTGACGGGTGTGTGGGCGCAAGAGCGTAAGCTTTGTGCGATGGGCGTGGCGGTGCGACGATGGGTCGCATATCACGGCCTGGCCCTTAATGTATGCACCAACATGAACCATTTTAACCTGATAGTGCCCTGCGGTATCTCAGACAAGAAAGTCGCCAGCATGACACAACTGATTGGCACAGATGTAGCCGTCAGTGAAGTCAGGCCGATACTGGTGAAGTGGATGTGCGAGCTGTTCGATTTTCAGAATGTGAGACAAGACAATGAACTGTAATGAGTCATCACGAAAACCCGCCCGTCTGCCGAGCTGGTTGAAGAAGAGGTTCTCCTGCACAGGAGAATACAACAAGGTCACTGGTCTGCTCGACGATCTGCATTTATGCACCGTGTGCTCGGCAGCACATTGCCCCAACAGAAGTGAGTGTCACGGCAAGGGAACCGCCACCTTCATGATCATGGGCGAAATCTGCACACGTGGCTGTCGTTTCTGCGCCGTGCCGAAAGGCATTCCCGCCCCGCTGCGAGACGATGAACCACAGGCGATTGCACAGGCGTCGGAGCGAATGGGACTCAAGTATGTCGTGATTACCAGTGTTACCCGGGACGACCTGCCCGATGGCGGAGCCGAGCATTTCGCCAGAACCATCACAGCCCTGCGGGAGAAGACAACGGGTGTGCGAGTTGAAGTGCTCACGCCTGATTTTCTCGGATCGAGATCGGCAATTGACGCCATCCTTGCCGCGAATCCCGACGTGTTTGACCATAACCTTGAAACAGTCGAGCGGTTGTATGAACCCATCAGGCCCGCAGGCGTCAAAGGACATCGCCCCAGTTACTCACGAAGCCTCGATGTGCTGTCGTATGTAGCGGGCAAACAATCCCGGCCGAGGGTCAAGAGCGGCCTGATGCTGGGCGCGGGCGAAACCGATGATGAAACAAACCAGGCGCTTCGTGATCTCAGGAAAGCTGGCGTCGAAATACTTACACTTGGGCAGTACCTTGCGCCCTCTACAAATCAGCGGCACTGTTGCCAAGTTGGGCCTCCCGGCGC
>CAZWAT010000163.1:0-6280 GCA_964632015.1 uncultured Planctomycetaceae bacterium | reverse complement strand
GCCCCGTTTCAGCTTTCTTCGGTTTATCAATTGGATACGACGGAACTGCCTGTGACCGATGACCTGTATCATCCGGTCGGTGCGATTGCCGAGGCAGAAAGGCTGATGGCAACCAGTGCGGGAGCAGAAAACACGCTGCTGACGCCGGGTGGATATAAAAACAACGCTGAGCGACGATGATTCGCCGTTCAGCGTTGTTGTTTACGGGGTTGTGAAATCAATACTCTTTGACATCGAGCTGGCGCAGGAAGTCGTCATTGCTGTTGAATCGTGCCAGCGCCTTGAGGAGTTGCGGCATTTCCTCGTCGATGTTCAGCGAACTGAGGAATCTCCTGAGCATGTGCATCTTGGGCAGTTTCCAGGGATCTACGAGGAGTTCTTCCTTTCTCGTACCTGACTGCGGGATGCTGATAGCGGGCCAGATCCGGCGTTCGGCGAGCTTTCTGTCAAGCTGAAGCTCCATGTTTCCGGTTCCCTTGAACTCTTCGAAGATGAGGTCGTCCATCCTGCTGCCGGTCTCGATGAGCGCGGTTGCGAGAATGGTAAGACTTCCGCCTCCTTCGACCTTTCGTGCGGCGCCGAACTGGCGTTTTGGGATTTCGAGTGCCCGGATGTCAACGCCGCCGGTCATCGTTCTTCCGCTTCCTTCGATGTGCCTGTTGTAGGCGCGTCCGAGGCGTGTGAGGCTGTCGAGCAGGATGATGACGTCCTGTCCGAACTCGGCCATGCGCTTCGCACGTTCGATGGTGAACTCGGTGATGCGGACGTGGTTCGAGACTTCCTGATCGTTGTTGGAGGCGATAACCTCTGCTTTGGCGCACTTGCGTCGAAAGTCGGTGACTTCTTCAGGGCGCTCGTCTACCAGCAGGATCATCAGGTGGCACTCGGGGTTGTTTTCCGATACGGCGTTTGCGATCTGCTGAAGGAGTATGGTCTTTCCGGATCTTGGCGGCGCGACGATGAGGCCACGCTGTCCTTTTCCGATGGGGCAGATAAGATCGAGCACTCGCATTTCCATGGGCCCATCGGGCGTTTCGAGCTTCAGTTGCGGGTGCGGGTCAATGACTACAAGGTCATTGAAGGGCACGATGTCGGTGTAGTCGTCGACGGATTTTCCATTGATCTTGATGAGCTCTTCGAGTTTGGGCCCGCCCTTTTTCTTGCTTGGTGGGGCGACCTTGCCCTCGATGTGCAGACCAGTACGCAGCCCGCCATGGCGGACGAAATCCTTACCGACGAAGATATCACCCGGCGTGGCGCGATAATCGTTCTTCAGTTGCCTGAGGAATCCGTACCCTTTGTCAGTAATCTCAAGTACACCTGAGCCTGAAATCAAGTTTTCCGAAACGTTTGCAGCTTCTTCCATTTTAGAGAACCTTCCATTGTCGATGTTGAATTGTCGCCTTTGCGCCCCCGGCGCATCGGCACGGTTTCTGATGTTTACCCTCGCCCCTGACAGAGGCATTGTAAGAAGTCAATTTGTATAAGTCCAGTATCAAGAGCCACTTCAATATTAATTTTGGGCCTGTGCCAGCGCATCGCTGAGGTTGATCTTTCCTTCGTACCAGGCCTTGCCCACAATGGCGCCGGCGCAACCGGCTTTTTTGCATTGGATGATGTCGTCGATACTCGCCAGGCCTCCCGAAGCGATTACGGGTACGCCGGAGGCCTGTACGATTTCGCGTGTGGCGTCGACATTAATGCCCTTGAGCATTCCGTCGCGGGCTATATCTGTATATACGATGGCGCCCAGCGACCAGCCTTTAACTTTTTTGGCAAAATCAAGTGCCGATATCGTTGTCTGTTGGGTCCATCCCTGGGAGGCAAGCATTCCGTTCCTGGCGTCGAGCCCGAGGGCGATTCTGTTGGCAAGATCATCCCGTGCGACAAGTCGTTCGAACCATGCCCAGTTCTTCATCGCAGCCGACCCGACAACGACTCGCTGAGCGCCGACCTCGATCATCGCGTCTACGGACGCGTCATCTCTGGCGCCACCGCCTAGTTCGATGTTCAACTTGACCGCCCGCCTGATGCTCGTGATGGCATTTGTATTTGTCAACTTACCTGATCTGGCGGCGTCGAGGTCGACCACGTGTATCCATGTGGCGCCTGCTCGCTCGAATTCACACGCCACAGCGGCGGGGTCATCGCCGTATGTGGTTTGTACGTTGTAATCTCCGCGTTGGAGGCGGACGACCTTACCATTGCGAAGATCAATTGCAGGAAGCAAATCCATTGGTGAACCATTCCAAGCATGGGCCGCAATGCGACCCCCGGTCGGGCGGGGCGTCCACGAGTGACGAGAGCCTACAACCGGATGAAATTAGCAAGCAGCTTCAACCCTATCGACTGACTTTTCTCAGGGTGGAACTGCGTCGCGAAGACATTGCCTCGCTGCACAGACGAGGCGAATACGTAACCATATTCGGTGGTTGTGCAGATATCCTGAATATCGGCAGGAACCACGTGATAACTATGTGCAAAATATGCGAAACACTCCTTTTCGAGTCCGTGTAGAAGCTCGCCTGTGCGCTGCCACCGAAGGCTGTTCCAGCCCATATGCGGGATTCTAGGAGGCATGACATCGCCCTGTGACCCGAATTTTACCACCTTACCACGCAGGATGCCAAGCCCCTTGTGCTCGCCATCCTCATATGATACGTCGAACAGCATCTGCATTCCCAGGCATATCCCGAGCAGTGGTCTGCCACCAGCGACGAATTCGCGAATCGCCTCGTCGAGCCTGAGTTCTCGAAGACGGGCAATGGCGTCAGCGAACGCGCCCACTCCCGGCAGGATGAGCTTGTCGGCATGGGGCAATTCGTCAGGTTGCTGTACAATTTCCGCCTGCGCGCCCAAGCGGGTCAGCGCCTTGTGGACGCTCCGCAGGTTGCCCATACCATAGTCAATTACGGCGATCATGCAGACCTTGTGTGTCGGTGAAGAACGAACCTCCGGGTGGATTCACCGCACGAAAGCCGTCCTGGGGTGCGGTTTAATTACCCGCAAACCCCGGTGAGGCCTTGACTACCATTATCTCCACTCTCCGGTTGCGGGCCTTGTTCGTACCGGTCGGGTGATACTCGCCCATTGCCACCGATTCAATCAACTTGGCGTTTATTCCCTTGCTGACGAGATACCGTGTGACCGCCATGGCGCGATTGGCGGACAACTCCAGATTGTCAGCCCAGGGCGACTTACGTATTGGGTCGCTGTCAGTATGACCATGCACTCGAATGGGCATTCCATTATAGCTGCCCTTGAGATCTTTGATGATCTGATCGAGCCGCCGCTTGCCCTGGTCGCTGAGCTTGGCCTTACCTGGCTGGTAAAGCAAATCACTGGCAACAGTTACGCTGTCGCCAAACGTCCCGCTTTTCCATCCATCGGCTGGCTTGGGGGCCTGCGAAGCCTTGTCGAGCTGACGCCGGAGCCCCTCGATATCGGCATTCTTGGTCGCCAACTGAGACTCCATCGCCCGAAGCTGATCGTCCTTCGAGAGAAGCTTGTCGCTGAAATCCCTCTCCCCCGACTGTATCTGCATGCTGAGCTGCCTGTTGGCGGCTTCAAGATCCTGCACCTTGAGGTTGAGGTCTCGAATCTGCTTTTCGTGGTCTTGGCATCCGGCTGCCATCATTGACGCCAGAAACAGTCCGACCGCCCCGGCAGCAAGCTTTCCATGCACCATGGCTGAGTCTCCTTCCTTGGTTGCCTACGTGAACAACTTCACAATCAGTATGTGTACCTTTGACGCCAATCGGCGTCAAGCAAACTTGTGTAGCGTGATGGGTAAAAATGCCAACCACACGCCTATGCAGGATGATTTGCCTGCCACTACCCGCTTGGGTCCGGTGCCATTTGTGGTGGTTATTCGTCTTCTTCTGGGATTGGCATGAAGTCAAGGCGCTGTGGTTTCGACTGGCGGATGATCCTCAACCCATAGAAGAAAGCCTTGGCCAGCCAGACCATCACAACGCCGCCCACGGCTGACAGAAGCATCAATACAAGTGTGGTGGATGTGACATCCTTACCATAGAGGGTTAGATCGGCGGTCTTCCACCACTGAAGCGCCACCAGTACAACTGCGGCAATGATGACCAGCCCGGTTGAAATCACAATGAACCAGCCCTTGAACAGTTTAAATGATGTCATCAGTGTTTCCTTATCTGGTCATTGCCGTCAATACGCACCAAGCACAGGGGCGATGCGTTCGATGAACCAGTCATGAAAGATCAGTACCGCAAGCGTGCCCGCCGCCAACCATGGGCCGTAGGCAAGTACAGGTTGTTTACGGGCGATCCACAAATAAACTGCCCAGCCCAGCCCTATGACCGGGGCCACGAAGAACACTATCGACGGAACCACCCATCCCGTAACAGCGCCTACCGCTGCGAGTATGTGAACATCGCCCATGCCCATCGCTTCTTTACCGAACGCGAGTGTTCCGAGGATTCGCGTGCCCCATATCCACAACCCGCCGATGAGATAACCGAACAGGGCCGAACCCACGCCCGTCAGCACCGGCCCAAGTGTCGCAAACCTGCTCCGGTCGAACAGTCCTGCCCACGCGTTGCCCACTGATGGAACCGCAGCGAAGACAATCGCAACCGCAATCGCCAGCACGAACGCGGGCGCCAGGAAAACAAACTCCCGCAGCACTTCCCTTCGAGGGTTCACTCCGGACGAGGCCGTCATCGGTATGTCCTGTGCGTTGGCGGTGGGGCGGTGCTCTCCGGGAACGAACCCAAGCAGCGACGCGACACCACTGTACCACAACAGTCTAGGCAGCATCGCAAGGGTGTTCGGGGCTGGCGAAGGTTTGGCGGAAGACGCCTTTCGCCGGGATTTTTTTACCGAAGCATCCTGCCCGACAGGTCCGTCGTGCTTTGCGGCGTCGATGAAACTGGGCTGAAGGAAACCCCACATCAGCAGGGCGAGGGAGATGAGAATTCCAATCGCCCCAGCCACTGCCGCAGCGATTGTCGTTGGCGAGACGGTCGCCAGCAGCGGATGCGGGTCTATCGCTCCGGCGGCCGTGATTGCAACCCCGCCGGCCGCGACCATACCCACGATCGAACAGAACCACATGACCTCCAGCGGAATGATGTACTGTTCGATATCCACCACCGAGCACGCCAGTAGCCCGCACAGCAGGGCGGCATGCGAAGCGTATGTCGGCCAGGACTCTGCAAAAGCCCCTGCGTCCCCCCGCACCTGAACCACATAATAAAGAATGAACAACCCCGCAACCCGTATCGCGGTCGCCGCCTCGATGATGAAATAACGCGACGAGATTGGCGTGTGACAGTCACGGCATCGAGCACGCAGAATGACCCAACTCAGCAGCGGTATGTTGTCATACCAGCGTATGGGCCTGCCGCAATTGGGGCAATGACTGCTTGGAAGCACAATGCTCTCGCCGCGAGGCAGACGATAAATGACCACGTTCAAAAAGCTGCCTACGCACGCGCCAAGCAAAAACAGAAAGATGATCCACACCGCGTTCATGTTGTCACAATAAGCGCCAGGGCCTGGTTAGGCAAGAGGCAATAAACACTTCATCGCACAACGAAAAACAGGTACACACGATGGTATTCGGCGATCTATCCCGCGGCGAGCGACTACCCAAAGGGGGCTCGCGCAAATTATACACAAACATAAGAGTGCGTATATATGAATAAAAGTATAACAGGTCATTGCTCCGTTGATTCATTAATACGGGCGGCCTGCGGAGCTTTTCCATTCGTTGAACAATGCCTGCGCCTCTGGGCGCATGAATTCGCCTTCGACTATGACATCGCTTTGGCCGATTTCTTTCATTTGCAGGTTGGAGATGGACAACTCGCTGAAGCCTGCCTTGTGTGCGTCGTCGATGACTGCCCCGAAGACGATACGCGAGATTCTCGCCCAGTGTATGGCTGCGAAACACATCGGGCACGGCTCGGTGGTGCTGTAGATAACGCACCCGGACAGGTCGATGGTGTTTAGTATCCGGCAGGCTTCGCGGATGGCGACTATCTCGGCGTGAGCGGTGATGTCGGTGTTCTGCCACACCTTGTTATGGGTGGCGACAATGATCTTGTCGTCCTTGACGATGCACGCGCCGAACGGGGTCTGACCGCACTTGACCCCTTGCCGGGCTGCATCGAGCGCTTGGTGCATATAATATTCATCGTTCATGTTGGGCCTTCCTCTGCGTCAATGGTAGAGCATATTG
Organism: uncultured Planctomycetaceae bacterium; assembly: GCA_964632015.1. GTDB lineage: Bacteria > Planctomycetota > Phycisphaerae > SM23-33 > SM23-33 > JAAYCO01. The sequence continues at coordinate 63 of CAZWAT010000163.1, read as the reverse complement.
CATCAGAAAAAAAGGGGTCAGGAACGAATGGCACTTCCTTAAGCTGCCCATTGTCTTGTCCAT
>CAZWAT010000162.1:0-6345 GCA_964632015.1 uncultured Planctomycetaceae bacterium | reverse complement strand
TGATCATGACTGACTTCGAACGCACAAACGGAGACAGGCGATGGATAGGAATCGACCTGCCAGACTATCCCGAGGACGACTTTCGAGACATTATTGACGATTTTGAAGGCGGGTTTCCCGATTCTTGGATATATAACGCCCAACTGCCCGTTGACTGGGCGCCGAACGACGCGCTGGGCGACTCCGGCCCACAGGACGAGATAACCGAGACGGCCTATATCGATTTTCGCAAGGGCCATGCCTATGTAATCCTTAACGGCGACCTCTACGCTGACGCCCCGCCCGAGGGGCTTGAGGATGAGGCTCAGCGGGTGCTGATGGAGTGGGCCAGCGCTCAACGGCGTGGAAAATCGCCACTTCCGCACAACCCTATAGATCAACTGAAGGACGCCACCGACGATGATGTTCCGGGCGCTGCCTAGGCATCGGCCTACAGGTTGAGCCAGAACATTGCGTGGCGAAGCGAATGTCTGGGAGCGAGGGTTCGCTAGTTTTTGAACGCCAGACCCACGACAAGCTGCCCGCTTGTTGTCAGGCCTCCCCGATCTACCCGTGCGACGGTGGCCTCTATCGTGTCGTCGGCAAGGAACAGACTTGACACATCCTTGCCGGATGCCCGGAGCACGCGCACGTTCTGTCCGGGTTTGACAGGAGTCGTGGGAGGAATAGCAACACCAATTCCCCCACCGGAAACGTCAATGCATCGGGCCGGAAACTCCCTCTCGACGGTGGCATGGTAGAATCGCAGCGGCGCTTCGATCTTCTCGCGCGGGTGCTTGCGTCGTTCGGATTGAGGTTCAAAACTCATCACGAGACTTTATCCTTGCATGCGGCGTGTATGGTAATACTATCGTCATGGTGCTGCGCCAAGGTTGAGTGAATCAGTCACAGGTTTTTCCCGGAGAGCGTAAAATGTCGAAAATTCGTCGAATTGGCATCCTGACGGGCGGTGGGGACTGCCCCGGCCTGAACGCTGTTATCCGGGCTGTCGCGAAGGATGCAATGGGTATGGGGCTTGAGGTCATCGGTGTCGAGGATGGGTACCTGGGCCTGATAGAGGACCGCTTTCGCCCCCTGTCACGCGAGAATGTGAGCAATATTCTGACCGTCGGCGGGACTATACTCGGGTCGTGCAATAAGGCCAATCCCTCTTCGTACGCCGTGCTTGAAGACGGTAAATGGGTAATGAAGGACGTCCGCAAGCAGGTCGTCGAGCACTGCCGTAAGGCCGGGCTCGATGTGCTGGTGGTTATCGGTGGTGACGGGACAATGAGCGGCGCCGCCAAACTGATAGACGCGGGTCTGAACATAGTGGGGGTCCCCAAGACCATAGACAACGACCTGTGGGGCAGCGACGTGACATTCGGACACGACACCGCAGTCACGACCGCCGCCGAGGCTCTGGACAAAGTTCACACGACCGCGTCAAGTCATCACCGGGTCATGGTTGTTGAGATCATGGGCAGATACGCCGGCTGGTTGGCGATGAATGCGGGTCTGGCAAGCGGCGCTGACGTGATTTTGATTCCGGAAATCCCCTTCGACATCAAAGCTGTTGCCGACAAGTGCATCGAGCGGAGCCAATACGGAAAGCGATTTACCATCATCGCCGCTGGCGAAGGCGCAAAGCCCAAAGGCGGCGAGATGTTCGTTAACCACATAAATGAGAAGTCGCCCGATCCTATACGCCTAGGAGGGGTGGCGAAGCACGTTTCCGACAAGGTGGAAGAGCTGACCGGCATTGAAAGCAGATCCATCGTGCTGGGTCACATTCAACGGGGAGGGTCGCCGACACCCAGAGACCGCCTGCTTGCAACGCAATTCGGCCACCACGCGATGGAACTTATCCGCGCCGGAAATCTCGGCAGGGTGGTTGTGAAAAGGGCCGGTGTGATAGACTCCATCCCTATCATCGATGCTGCGGATAAGGTGAGAACGGTTCCGCTGGATCATCCTCTGCTCTCCGCAGGTAAGGCCATCGGAACAAGCTTTGGAGACTGATATCAGGTGAAGAAAAGGCACGGACGCGGGATGCATTACGGACAGTCTTCATGGGTAGAATGGTCGCGCGCACTTAACACAGGCCTGGCGGTGGTGCTGGTAGCAACTCTGACGGGCGTGTCATTTGGGGCGGAACTTCCTCCGCAGGCCGTCAAAAAAGCTATTGACGAATACGCCAGCGCATCTAAGGCCACCGTTGGTGCGGTGATAGTGGATGTTCGAACCAACAAGGCGGTGGTGAAGGTGAATCCTGACGAGACCTTCATTCCCGCCAGCAATCAAAAGCTTTTGACTAGTGCTTTCGCGCTGGCTCGGCTGGGGGTAGACTTCGAATTCACCACAGCCGTGCATCTCATCGGCGACGATCTGCACATCATCGGATCGGGAGATCCCACGTTGGGCGATCCGACGATTGCGGCAAGCACGGGCAAGACTATCTATGACGAACTCGACGCATGGACGCGGGCGATCGCACAAGTTGTAACGAACCCCTTCGCCGGAGATATCGTCGTACACTCGTCCTTCACACCGTCGCAGGAGACGCCGCTGGAATCCTTTCGTCAGAGCGATTGGCCTGAGGATCAATACCACAACTGGTACGTTGCTCCTGTTGCGGGCCTGAATTTCCATAACAATTGCTTCGATGTGACGTTTGTGTCGCGCGATGGAACTATAGAGCCCGTGGTCTCGCCGTACAGCAGGCTTATAGGCGTCGAAAACCGTACCAAAATAGGCCCAAGGCATGTATGGTCGTTGCGGATCAACTCCGACGATTCACAGCTGGCGGTCGTGGGAACGATAAGGGCCCCGAGCAACAGCCCGCTCAGTGTTTCCGCCAATCATCCGCCATTGATGGCCGGACGCGTGCTTGGCGACCGACTTGAACGTGCGGGTGTCGAGTTTCGGGGAACTGTCAGATACGCCGGCGCGCCCACGACCAACCTGCCCGAACCGGTGGCGAAAACTACTTCGCCTATCACACTTGCGATAGCCCGTGCCAACAAGCAAAGTCTCAACATGGCGGCGGAGGCGCTGTTTCTCAGCGCTGGTGATGGAACCTGGGCCGGTAGCGGCGATCTGATGACAAGGACGCTCAAGGAGCATTTCGGTATAGGCGATGGAATTGTGGTGAGGGACGGCAGCGGCCTTTCAAGGGGAAACCGCGTCACGCCAAGGGCAATGTCCAGAATGCTGATGAACTTTGTTCGGCGCGATGACTTTGTGCCGTTCGCACAGACGCTGGCTATTTCAGGTGTCGACGGTACTCTCAAGGACAGGCTCGACTCGCCCCTGTGCAGAGCGAAGGTGCTGGCCAAAACAGGATACATCCTTGGCGTCTCATGCCTCAGCGGATATGTGTTGGACAACGAGAACCGTCCCTCGTATGCGTTCTCCATCCTTGCTAACAACGTTCCTCCCGGTCAAGCGTGGCGAACCAAGCAGATGCAGGACGCCATATGTGAGCTTATGGTCCGGGCGGCGAACGTCAATCGGTAACGGGCGAATCGCCACTGGTGGCGGTGGGGGTATCCTGTGCCGAATCGTCGTGGCGCCAGCCACTGGGTTCCCGCCGAGGTGGGAAGTCGGTAAATTCCTTGCCGATCCTCGCAGCCGCGGCCACAAGGGCATCTACTACGTTCGGGTCGAATTGCGTGCCCGACATTCTTGATATCTCATCAAGCGCCTGCCGGCATGAAATGGGCTGCCTGTAGGTTCGCTTCGAGGTCAGCGCGTCAAACACGTCAGCTACCGTCAGCACCCTCGCGGTGAGCGGGATTCTTTCGCCAGATAATCCTTCAGGATAGCCTTTTCCATCGAATCGCTCGTGGTGGTATCGCACCGCAGGAATTTCCTGTTCGAGAAACTCCATGCCCTCCATCATCCTGACGCTCAGCAGGGGATGTCGGCGCATGCGCTTGGTCTGTTCTTCGTTGAGCGGGCCCGGTTTAAGCAGCAGGGAATCGGGCATGGCGAGCATTCCGATATCATGCAGCATGGCTGCTACTTCGATTCGCTGGACTACGCGTTCGGGCAGGCCCATTTCGGTAGCGATCAGACAGGCGTACCGTTGTACTTTTGATGCGTGCTCGGCCATATTCGGGTCGCGCTGTTCGAGAACCTCGACCACATCTTCGAGCGCGTGAAGGAACATCTTCTTGAACTGCGTATCGAGACCCGCGAGCTTTCGGCAGACCATTTCGACTTTACGTCCGTCGTTAGACGAGGTTTCGCCTGATGCTTCGTCAGCAAGCACTGCCCGGTTTCGTCCCGTCTCTTTGGCTGCGTACAGGGCCTGATCGGCAAGAGAAACCATCATTTCGGGGTTGTCTATCATGCCTGCGTTGAGGTCGGCGACGCCAATGGAGGCTGTCAAAGTGAAGTTCATCTCACCGTAGGCGAAGGGTTGATCCGAAACGCTCCTGAGAATCCTTTTGGCGACCTGCATCGCGTCGGCGGAGCAGGTTTCGGGAAGCAATATTGCGAACTCGTCGCCACCAAACCTTGCGGGCAGATCGGCCTTGCGACACGCGTTTTCGATGCAATTGGCAAAGAACCTGATCGCCTCATCACCTGCCTGGTGACCGGCTGAGTCGTTTATCACCTTGAAATAATCAAGGTCGAGCATGATTACCGACATCGGACGGTTATAACGCCGCGACTGGTGATAGAAGCAGTTGAGAACCTCTGAAAAGTGACGTCGATTGGCAAGTCCGGTGAGCTGGTCGGTTTTTGACATAATCGCCAGACGTTCAAATGCAGACTCGAGCCTACGGGCGATGACCAGTGGTTCGCCGTGCAGATCCCGCGTGAGCGGGGCTGACGATTTCTCGCCGTTCTCCAACTGCTGAAGCCTTTTGAGCAATCGCACCACCGGCCCGGCAATAAGGATGTGTATGCCCATTATCACCAGCATCACAAGTCCGACGGACAGTGAAAGTATTATCAGAACTATCCGCCTGGCTGCGCCGGCTTGGGCATAAATGCGGGATGCTTCGATTTCCGCGTTAAAATATCCCAGTGATTGCCCGCTGGTGTCTGTCGCAACCCACGCGAACATAAGCCTGTCGTTACCATCGCCCCATGTAGCCTTTCCCGGTGGTATCGCCCCGGCATCGAGCAGTGATATTCGAGCACCGACAGAATCTCCAACAACGTCCAGAACCATAGAGTTCAGTGGGCTGGCGATATAGAGATATCCCTCACCCTGGGGCAGCGTGAGGACCTTGCGGGCGAAGATGGCTGGGTACGAGCCAATCTTCATCAGCCCCGTGTCCTTCATCGCGCGGGACGAGGCTTCGTGAAACTCACTCGCAATCGAAGTGTCTCCTTGGGGATGTACCCACGATGATGCAACACCGTCGGATGTCTGTACCCACGCGTACCGTGCGTGAGTGTTTTCGAGAATCCCGCTTGCAAGATCTGTTATCGCTTCGGCGCCGACCTGTTCATTCAGGGCGTGTTGGCGGCCTACGGCAGATGCGAGATCTTGAAGGTGGGATTCGTGAGTGGCGATCATGGCCCCGGCAGCCTGTTCGATCCGACGAGCCTGATCACGCAGGGTAGAGTCTCGTTGAGCGGAAACGTAAGGATTGAGTACAAACGAATCCAACAGAAGGATTACACCCGTCAAACAGATGGCCAGGATCAGCAAAGCTCCTGGTGACGTCAACTTCAGCCTTCCCTGCATTTTTACCTCACAAAATAGCTCGATCCATCAAGGGCCGATATCTTGTTTTCGGCAATGTCAGGTGCGGGATTAAGTAAAATCACTTGCCCACAGGCGCGATAACCACATTTGCATCCTCTCGGACAAACGCATATAACCAGTGGCGTGAAAAAGAGTTATGGCAATTGCACAATTCCTCGCTTAATAGCGTACTTCACCAGGGCGTTGATGTTGTGGATGTCAAGTTTGCCCATCAGCCTTGTGCGGTGCGTTTCAACGGTTTTTACGGCAAGGTGCAGGTTTTGAGCGATCTGTCTGCTGGTCTTGCCTTCGGCGATCATCTGAAGGACTTGTCGCTCTCTGAGCGTCAGCGTGTCATATATGTCGTCGCCCAGGCTGCCGTTGGGCTTTCTCTTGATTGCTTTGTTGAAAAACGGTAGGCCATTAGCGATTGTCACGATTCCATCGCTGAGCTTCTTGGCGGCGGCGTCTTTGAGCAGGTATCCCTTAGCACCGCTTTGCACGGCGCGCATGACGAAAACCTCGTCGTCATGCATCGTAAGTATCAGTACTGCCACAGAGTTATGCTTTTTAGATATCTCGTGACAGACATCAAGCCCATTGAGGCCGGGAAGTTCGATATCAAGCACCACCACTTGTGGTTTGAGCTGGTTGAC
>CAZWAT010000161.1:0-6371 GCA_964632015.1 uncultured Planctomycetaceae bacterium | reverse complement strand
GACGGTTGAGCATTTGCTCGGGGGCGAAAGAATCATTTTTTACTTCACCGCCGAGACGCGTGTGGACTTCAGGGACCTTGTTCGGACGCTTGCGTCGGAGTTCCGTACGCGAATCGAGATGCGCCAGGTCGGCGCGCGCGACGAGGCACGGATCATTGGCGACTTCGAGCGTTGCGGCCGGCAATGCTGCTGCCAGGCTTATCTCAAGGATCTCAGGCCCGTGTCGATGCGGATGGCGAAGACCCAGAAGGCGACGCTTGATCCGTCGAAGATATCCGGCAGGTGCGGCAGGTTGATGTGCTGCCTGCGATACGAGGATGTCTGCTACGAGGAGCTTCGCCGGCTGCTGCCTCGCAAGAACACGTGGGTTCGAACCGGTCAGGATAAGGTTGGGCGGGTAATCGACTCGCAGATCATCACTCAACTTGTTCGCCTTGTTCTGCCTGATAACTCCCATCTTGTCGTGCCCAACGAGGAGATTGTCGAGCGAGACGTTGAAGCCCCAGTGCTTCCCAAACCCGGCGCACCTCGCCCGCCGAAACCTCCGCGCAAGAGACCCACAAAGCCGCTGCGAGATGAGGTAGTGAATGTCGCACAGGCGCCAGATGGTGGAGAAAGTTCGCAGGGTCAGGACACTACCCCTGATAGTCAGCCGCAGGGCACAGAGCAGGATGGCGCCGATCGTCGACGTCGTCGACGCAGGCCCAGGAAGCGGAACACCCAGGGGCAAGCCCAGGCACAAGGTAACGCCCAGGCAGGTCAGCAGGGCGCGTCGGGTGACGGGTCAAGCAAGCGAGAGGGCAAACGTCGCAAGCGACGAAAAGGCAAGAACCGCAACGCCGGCGCGAGCAGCGCCGCTGGCGCCCAGTCCGGCGCTAAGGATTCGAAGTCCTGACAGGGACGCGTCATGCGTCCCGAAATTCGATCGTTGCGGTCGGTGCTATTTTGATGCCCTGTGGTATTGGAAGACGCAGTCGCAGAACTGACCACCCGCAAGACTTGCGAAATGGTCGTCCTTGAGAATGGCTACCTTGAGGGTGTCTACCGAGAACTCTGCGCTGATGTTGACCACCGCCTTGCCCATTCCTTCGAAAATGAGCAGGTCGGTATCACTGGCGGAGTTGTTGAGTTCGTCGGACACGTTCGCGAGGTCCAGTAGCGGGCCTTGGGCGCCTGTCGAGACGACCTCGAACATTTCGCCCTGAATCAACGCGGCCAGATCGTCATCCACGATGGCAAGTTGTTCAATAAGCGTGGCGGCCTCGTCAGCGGTGATCGTGCCCATCGCGGGCGTTTCGTTGGCGGCGAAAACCACCTTCACCCCGGCCAGGGCGAACTCCCGGGCGAGAGGCATGACCCCGACGACAAAATCGCTTCCGGCGTTGTCGACGAAGAATATCGCCTTGGTCCATTTCGCCGGTGGGGCGCCTTGCAGGTCTTGCTTGAACGTGTCGAAGTTGTCTATAAGCCAGGGTCGGGGTGGGGCGTCTTTGAGTTCCACAAAGAATTCGCGCTTGTCGGAAAGCTCTGACATTTCTTTGCTGAATGGGTCGAACAGACCCGCCGCGAAAATGCCCCCGATCAGGCTCTGCCACCTCTCATCGCCGTGGAGCATGCGGTGATGACGCACCACCTTGGGATATACCTCGGTCCAGGAGAGATTCTCCTTGGTCTTGAGTTGTCCAAAGGGATCTTTAAGCCCATTGTCGTGCAGACATTTTTCTCGGGCGAGAAACAGATCGTTAAGTGTCAGCTTTGCCGCGTCGTCCTGGCGCAGGCTTGCAATGGTCTTAGAGAACTGCTCACGTGCTGACGAGACTGAACGCGCGGACATTCTACCATAAGTGAATGCCGCTTGTGAGAGTATCTCTTCGAATTGCTTCTCGAATACATCGAGCCAACGGGCACGCAATTGCTGATTGCCCACCAGGTTCAAATCATGGGTTGCATAGCTCCGCGGGTCGCTCAGCAGACTGAAATGGCTCATAGAATAGCTACTCGAATCTCTCTTCCATAGGTTCCAAAAGGCTGCCGGACCTATTCCGACAGCGCCAAATCATTTAACTATAAGACTTTTAACACCAATACGGTCAAGTCGTCAAATTTACTTTGCAGGCCCACGAAGCGTCGCATCTCCCAGATGATATGTCTGGCTATGTGTGCTGCCGGTCGGTTTTCGCCAATAGCGACATTTGCCGCCTTGATAATTCTATCTCGTCCGAACCCCTCGTCCTTGTGGTTTAGTGCCTCTGTCAGGCCGTCGGTAAACATAAGCAGCACGTCACCGCTACGGAAAGTAAGATGGTTGTGGGCGTATTGAAGCGTCGGGTTAATGCCCAGCAGGCCGCCCCCGGTGGCGAGCTCCCGCACTTGCCCGTCGCGGAAAAGAATCGGCGGGCAGTGTCCGGCGTTGGTAAACGTGAAGCTTCGGCTGCGATAGTCAAGCACGCCATAGAACATCGTTGCGAACTCGCTCATCAGCGTGTCGGCGCAGAAGGTCTTGTTGACCTTGTCCAGCACTGCCGACATGTCATATATGTTCAGTGCGTGCGCCCTCAACGTCGCGCGTAGTGACGCCATGAGCAGTGACGCGGGAATTCCCTTTCCCGCGACATCGCATATCACGACGCCAAGGTTGTTGGGGGGTAGCGAGATAAAATCGTAAAAGTCGCCTCCCAGCTCATAGCAGGGTGTGTACACGGCGGCGATGTCAAAACCATCGAGATTTGGAGGCTTCGCGGGCGTCAGTCTGCGTTGCACTTCGGATGCGATCTTGAGCTGCCTTCGAATGGTCTCGGTTTCGAGGATGTCCTCGTAGAGCCTGGCGTTGACAATGGCTGCCGCCGCCTGGACTGCGATGGTTTGAAGCAGCGCCGTTTCGAACCAGTCGAAAACATGCTTCTCGGAGGTGTAGACTCGAATCACTCCCTCGGCCTTGCCCTTGTACATCAACGGGGCGCACAGGGCGCTTACAATGCCCTCGCGCTTCGCCTCGACGGGGTAAAGCACCCGCGGATCGTTCTGTTCGTTGGCGATATAGACCGGTCTGCCTGTTGAGAGCACCTCGGTGTCAATGACGCTCTTCGAGACAACGATCGGCCCCTTGTTGAGATATTCCTTCGAAAGGTTCGCCACTGCCTTTATTACAAGCTCGGTGTGATCTTCATTCAGCAGTCGTATGCCGCATGCCTTTGCGTTCATAGCCCGCACGACCGTCTGGGCGACAAGATTTAGCACGTTCTGAAGATCGTGTGTTCCGGTGAACTCGGTTGTCAGGCTGAACAGTGCAGCAAGCTCCTCTGCCCGCGACCGGAGTCGTTGTTCGTCCGAATAAAGCCTGCTCACCATGTCGGCCATGAGTTGAAGAAGCCCATCGGGCGATGTCTGATGCTCATTGCAGGACGCCTTGATGTGCCCGGAGAGTATCCCGCCAACCATGATCGGCGTGGTTGTGCAATTTGGCGAGTCATGATGGGTCAGCAGCGCGTTGCCATCGAGCCCGCAGATGGCGACTGGTTGTCCCCACGCAGTGGTAAACGAGGCTTGAAGCTGCTCCAGAAGCTCAGGCTTTAGATAGTCGGTAAGTTTAATCATTACATCTTCACCGTACAGGGGTCGGCCTGTAGTATTGCCACCAGATAGGTTTCATCGTACATTCATGCTTACACAAGACAGAGGACTAATCATGAGCAAGAAACGATCCAGCCGACCATCGTTGTCAAAAACCGGAATTGTGGAACGCCTTTGCCGTTTCAGCGTTGAATTACCCTCCTGGGGTTTTTCCAATACAGGTACCAGATTCGGCAAGTATCTGCAAGACGCAGCGGCGGTGGATCTTGAAGACAAGCTCGCCGACGCGGGAATTGTTAACAAGTTCACAGGGGCCGCACCGAGCGTCGCGGTTCACGCGCTGTGGGATTTTCCTAATGGTTTTGACAATGATGTGCTTAAGCTCGCCCGCAAGCATCGCGTGAAGATTGGGGCGGTGAATCCCAACATATTTCAGGATCAATGCTACAAGTTCGGCTCGATTACCAATCGCGATCCGGCGATACGCCGACGGGCAGTGAAGCACATTCTCGACTGCGTGGAGCTTGCCCGGCAGGCGAAAAGCAGGTATGTTTCGCTGTGGTTCGCCGATGGCGCGAACTATCCCGGCCAGGCGGACATCCGCCAGCGCAAGGCCTGGGCGACACAGTCGCTGAAGAAGATCCACAGTGCCATGCCTGCGGGCATGACGCTGCTGGTCGAGTATAAACCCTTTGAGCCCGCCGCCTATTTCACAGATTTCTTCGACTGGGGTAGCAGTTACATCCTGGCGAAGGCAGCGGGTCCAAAGGCGAAGGTGCTGGTGGATATTGGCCATCACCTGCCGGGCACGAATGTCGAGCAGATAGTCGCCTGGCTGATCGATGAGAAGATGCTTGGCGGGTTCCATTTCAACGATCGCAAGTATGCCGACGAGGATCTCACCGCCGGCTCGATCGACCCATATCAGTTGTTCAGAATCTTCAACGAAATAGCCTCCTGGGAGCATCAGCACCAGAAGGATCTGGATATTTCATACGTGATCGATCAGTCACACAACATCAAGCCAAAGGTGCAAGCCTCTATTCAAACCATCTGCACAGCCCAGGAAATTTTCGCAAAGGCGATGATGGTTGATCGCGAAGCCCTTGCCAATTCGCAGGCTTTGGAAGATACTGTCGCAAGCGAGCAGGTGCTGCTGAAGGCTTTTCATACCGATGTTGACGATATTCTCCGTCGTGTTCGCCGCCAGAATAATGCCTATCCGGATCCGTTGGATGCATACCGAAAAAGTGGGTACGAAGAAGAATCCGCCCGACGGCGCGCCGAAAAGCGTCGCGAAATGAATATTTGCGAAGGCGGCAGTTACGCCTGAAAGTTTCAGCGGACGAAAAAGTGATTCCTCAAACGGTTTTGATCTGCTTCGCCAACGATGGCATTGCACCCGGGCCGCAAATTGTCTATAGTAAGACTTTATGCTAAAGGAGCATTTGTGATGAGTAGCCGTAGGAAGTTTGTACAAGTAGGCTTAGGCGGTAGAAGCAGCATGTTTACCGACGCTTTGATCGAGCGATATCCTGACATCTGCGAACTGGCCGCATTGTGTGATGTCAACCAGGGCAGAATGAATCTGGTGAACAAGAAGATCGCCGAAAAGCTCGGAAAGCCCGTGCCCACGTACAAGGCCGAGGATTTCGACAAGATGATCGCGGAGATCAAACCCTCCGCCGTTATTGTCACCACAATAGACTCGATGCACGCCAAATACATTTGCAGGGCGATGGAGCTCGGCTGCGATGCCATCAGCGAAAAGCCGATGACCATCGACGAGCAAAGCTGCCGAAACATCATCGAAACCGCTTCGCGAACGGGCAAAAGCCTCCGCGTGACGTTCAACTATCGATACTCTCCCCCACGCTCGCAGGTCAAAGAGATCATTCAGAGCGGAAAGATCGGCAAGATTCTTAGCGTTGACTTCACCTGGCTGCTTGATACCAGACACGGAGCCGACTACTTCAGAAGGTGGCACAGGGAGCGCAAAAACAGCGGTTCGCTTCTGGTGCACAAGTCCACCCACCATTTCGATCTCGTCAATTGGTGGCTGGAGGATATCCCCGAAGAAGTCTTCTGCATGGGCAACCGCATGTTCTACACGCCCGAAAATGCCGAAGAAATGGGGCTTTCGAACCGGGGTGAACGGTGCAAAGATTGCAAGGTGAGCGATAAGTGCAAGTTCTTCCTTGATCTCGCGGGTAAAGAAACGCTCAAAGCCCTTTACCTCGATAACGAGAAAGAAGATGGTTACTTCCGTGATCGCTGCGTGTTTGGCAAAGACATCAACATCTGGGACGCCGAAGTCGCAACCGTCCGCTATAACAAGGGCGCGCTGCTGAGCTACATGCTGCACAATTATTCGCCATATGAAGGGTATCACGTGGCCTTTAATGGTACTGATGGCAGGTTGGAGCATGCCTGCTGCGAGAGAACATACATCAACGGCGATGGCACGGTTCCTGGCGAGCTTCAGGATGGTCAGACAAGCATCACGCTTATTCCGGCGTTCTCGAAGGCCCAGTCGCTGGAGGTTCGCAAAGGCAAGGGTGGTCACGGTGGTGGCGACCCGGTCATGCTCGACGATATCTTCCTGTCCGATCCGCCGGCCGATCCGCTTAACCGACGGGCGACGCAGAAGGACGGCGCGTACTCCATTCTCGTGGGCGTCGCCGCGTATCACAGCATCGACGAGCACAAACCCGTACTGATTAACGATCTGCTTGGCGATTCCGTGAAGCTGCTGAAATAGTTGATTAACAGAAAAAAGGCCGGGCGCTGCGAAGTGCCCG
>CAZWAT010000160.1:0-6415 GCA_964632015.1 uncultured Planctomycetaceae bacterium | reverse complement strand
AAAGCTCTATAAGTCTGCATTAGGTGATTCATTCAACATTATTCATGTTATTCATGAATTTAAGCACATATTTGCCGATTATGTCTGTTTCGACATTGACCTCATCGCCGCTGTTGAGCTGCCCAAGCGTTGTGGTATCCAATGTTGTGGGGATAAGCGCCACCGAGAAGCCTTTTGTTTCGACGTCCACCAGTGTCAGCGATACTCCCGCGATGGCGATCGAACCCTTGGGAACCATCAGCCGGGTAAGATCCTGTCCGCAGCGGAATCTCAGGATATATGACGCCCGCCCGCGGTCGATGCTTCGGAGGGTGGCGACACCGTCAACATGCCCCTGCACGATGTGTCCATCCAGCGACGCAGAGGCCTTTAATGCCCGTTCGAGGTTGACCCTGTCGGTCGGAGACAGCTTACCCAGGGTGGTCTTTTCAAGCGTTTCTCCCATCACGTCAAAGGTGCCCTCGGTGGTGGAAATTTCGCAGACGCTGAGGCATGCGCCATTGACTGCGATGCTATCTCCCAGCGTCAGACCGTCGACTAGCGCCCCAAGGTCGATCGTCAGCCTTGCCCCCGCCTGGGAGGGGCTCACCCGTCGCACTTGTCCTACATGTGTAATTATGCCCGTAAACATGCTGTCTCTCCCAGGTCTGAGCCTGAGTTTTTGAATAAGTTTCTGTGCTCAAAATCGCGTAAACGTTTATAATAGCATCTGCTTTATTCATTCGCTATGCAAGTGATGGAGGATGAGTTGTCCGTGCGTTATTTGAAATCCACATGACCGCCCATATTATGGCGGCCAGCATGACCTGAAACACAGAGGGGAGTTGTTTCCCGATGCAATTGTTTGACAAGCTGAAGCATCTGAAGGACAACGTGCAATCTGTTCTTCTTGGCAAACCCCAGGTGGTTGACCAAGTGCTTGTGGCGTTGCTTGCGCGTGGGCACGTTCTCGTAGAAGACGTGCCCGGTGTCGGAAAGACCGTTCTTGCAAGAGCGGTCGCCAAGAGCATCGAATGCCAGTTCAGTCGAATCCAGTTGACACCCGATATGCTGCCCAGCGACATCCTGGGTGTCAGCGTTTACGATTCCGACAGCGGCGAGTTCGTCTTCAAGAAAGGCCCCATCTTTGCCCACGTTATCCTTGCCGACGAAGTAAACCGCACCACTCCCAGAACTCAAAGCGCTTTGCTTGAGGCAATGAACGAATTTCAGGTCTCCACCGACGGTGAAACCTGGAAGTTGGGACCGCCGTTTATTGTTCTCGCAACGCAGAACCCATCTGAATTTCAAGGCACTTATTTTCTTCCCGAGAACCAGCTTGACAGGTTCATGATACGCGTTCGCATGGGGTACCCCGACAAGGAAACGGAACGCCAGATTCTGCGCCTTCAACCTGGACGAACCAGGCTTGGCGACCTGAAGGCGGTTATGACGGCCGGCGAACTTGTCGAACTTCAGGAGCGGGTGCTGACTATCAATCTGGATGAAGAGATAGTTGAGTACATTCTCGACATCGCCGAGGCGACCCGCCGTAGCGGCGAACTGTCAATAGGTCTGTCGCCCCGAGGTTCGCTGGCGTTGACTCAGGCGTCGCGGGCGTCCGCTTTACTTGATGGGCGGGACTACGTGGTTCCTGACGACGTCCGGCTGCTTGCCTCGGCAGTATGCTCGCATCGCATCAAGGCGAAGTCGTTCCACGATGACGATGCGGGCGGAGCTGAGGCAATCTTCGAGAAGATACTCGAAACCGTTCCCATTCCCCAGTAAGGAAAGGTCTGTCGTGGCCCGTCGTCGAAAACGCGCTGTAGCTGTGGTGCGGTATCGTCTCACGCCGGTAGGATGGTTGGTGCTGGCGATTGGAGTGTTGGTGTGCCTTGCCGCCATCAACACAAAGGCGGCCCTGCTGTTTGCGCTTTTCGGATGCCTCATCGCAGCGGTGCAGGCGTCGGCAATTATCGCAAGGCGAATGATCGCCTCGGTCGAGCTTTCACGCGAAATGCCATCGAGGGCATGGCAACATCAGACCGTTTACGTGGGGTATACCCTGCGGAACACCCGAAACAGAGGCGCATGCCTTGGGCTTACTGTTGAAGAAATTGCCCCTGAGGGCATCGAATGTGCGCCGGGTTATTGCGTCCATCTTCCGGCGGGGGCTGTCTTCAGATCCGGTGGAAGGTTCTCCGCCCACAAGCGAGGCCGGATTCGTCTTCAACGGATAAAGCTCAGTACGCTATTTCCGCTGGGGCTGATTGGGGTTTACACGAATCTTGATCAATCTTCCGAGCTGGTGGTCTGGCCGGCA
Source organism: uncultured Planctomycetaceae bacterium (assembly GCA_964632015.1). Classification (GTDB taxonomy): domain Bacteria; phylum Planctomycetota; class Phycisphaerae; order SM23-33; family SM23-33; genus JAAYCO01. Next base: position 4,113 of record CAZWAT010000160.1, on the reverse strand, counting down.
CGGGGTGGTCTGCGCAACAATATCCTGCAGCATGGTGCGGTGCATACATCCAGGTCAGCGCCAAGCCAAGCCAGCGGCGGCGAGGATGAATTCTTCGGCCTGCGCGATTACCGAAGCGAGGATTGCCCGCGATGGATTCACTGGCGGCGGTCGGCGGCGAAAGCCAATCTTGTAGTCAGGGAACTCGCCCATCCGCTGCCAGAAACCCTGTGGATCATCATCGACACGTTCGAGGACGATTCGACAGTGGTGTCTGATGCCCAGATGGATCGTCTTCTGCGATTTGCCGCTACGCTTGTCGATACCGCTGTATCAAGGTCATTCCTGGTTGGAATGGCCCTTGCGCTTCCAACCGGAGTGTCCATACACGCGCCCTCCAATCAGAGAGATCAGCGAAGAAAGCTGCTCGATACGCTTGCGGATATCGGCGGGAACATCCGGTACCGACTGGAATTGACATTGAGGGAGCTGGATTGTCATGCCCTCGAAGACAGTCAGGTGGTGGTAATATCGGCGAATTCGTCAGTTATGGCCCCGGCTGGGGCTGGACGATTCAGCCAATCCTGCCGAAGCATCGTCTTTGTGCATCCGGGAAACTGCGATCAGTTCTTCTATGATGTTGTTGACAACCGCCCGGAGGAAGACTCATGCCTGTAAGGTCTTTCAGCCAGGTGGACATTCTCCTCAGCGAAAGGGCCAGATTGGAACGGCCATTGGTTCTGATGGTGTGCTTGAGCATCGTCACGTTCACCCTCTGCACCGAGAACATGTTCTTCCTGCTGGCGGCAGGGGCGGTATGTGTGATTCGCCTTGTGGCGGTCAACAGGAACAAAGAGCTTTACGTTCGACGGGCATGGATCAACTTTGCCGTATTGCTGGCGACCGCCCTTACGGTGTTTGAACTGTTCGGCGCTTCCAGTAATCCGCTTGCGACGCTTGGGAACTACATCGTACTGATAGTGATGTGCAAGCTCTTCGAGCGTAGCATCAACCGCGACTTGGTCTGGCTGGTGGTTCTGAGCCTGCTGTTGATGGTCGCCGCCGCGATGTTCAACGCTTCGATCATGCTTGGCGTCGCGATGGTTGTGTATCTTCTCGGTATTTCATACACCGCTGCCGTTCTGACGCTCAAGACAGGGTTGGACAGGGCGGCGAAGTTGCATCTTTCCAGCGAGTCGGCGCCGATGTCGCCGCATGTTGTCGCCTGGAATGTCAGACGACAATGGCCACACAAGAGCATTCGCAGATGCATGGTGTCGCTACTGGTGATCATGGCTATGGGTGGCGTGCTGGCGTTTCTGGTGACGCCCAGAACAGGATTCACCAGTCAGTGGATCAGCAATAATGGCAACTCCATGTCGAGCCCGATCCGCCTGGGTAGAAACAAATACGTGCGACTCAGCAATGAAGTGGTGATGCGTGTCAGCCTGGACATCGATGGAAAGCCCATCGTCCCCTCGGGGCATCTAAGTTATCTGCGCGCAAATATATATACCAGGTATCGCAAGTCAGAGTGGCAGCCCCGTAGCGAGTCGCCGGAGAGGCGGCTTTCGTCCAATCCTCCCGAAGGCGCCACCGGTCTTGTTCGCCAGCACATGTACCTTTCAGCGAAAACCTGGAACGGTAGTGGGGTCATGCAGCCATTGGCCACGATCTGGCCAGTGCAATATCTTGATGTCAAAGGCGCTGAAGCGACGGTTACAGATAGCGGCGTGATCAGGCTGACAGACAAACCCCCTCGAGGCGAGTGGCTTGAATACGTGGCATGGTCACAAGAGAATCCCCAGGTACATCCCAGTCCCGATAAGGAAGGCCTCCGTGGCAAGTCGGCAATGGATCTGCTCACCAGCCCCAGACTGGTTCTCAAAGGCGTCTCGGCGATTACCGCGGTGGGCGATCACATAGATGGCATCAAAGCCCCGATGACCCACACGACAAGCTATATCCCCCTCAAACTTTTCGACAGGTATTCCAATGGTGAGTGGGTTGAGGTCGACCAGTTTAAAGACAAAGTGGTTACCGTGTCGCGACGTCACTCATACAGAAGGCGGGGCGGCTATCGAAGCAGAGGCAGTGCCCCATGGCGGAGGGGCTATAGAAGGCCCAGAGAACGCTGGTCGATGGAACCATTCATGGAATTGCTACCGGTAGGCCCCAACTACCTGGCGATGTGGATGGGTGTCGAAGATCGCGCATTCGGGATGGCGTCATGCGAAATTCCCCCGGCAGTGTCAGCTCTGGCGGGCAGGTTATGTGCCGATCTGCTTGCGATGCATGGGCCACAGGCGTCAGTCCGTGCTCCCGAGGCAATGATGCGCCGGTTGCAGAGGCACGTCATGCGCTCGTGCCAATATGGGTTCGAGTTTCCCGGTGTCTGTGAAGATCGTGATCCTGTCGAGGATTTCCTGTTTAGCAGCAAGACCGGTTGCAGCGAGCATTATGCCTCGGCGATCGTGTTGATGGCAAAAAGTCTTGGTATAGATGTCCGGCTGGTGGGTGGGGTAAGAATCAACCAGTTTAGACACACCCAACGGGTAATCGCCCCAAGAGATTATCACGCCCTTGCCTGGGTGGAAATGCGAACCCCCACAGGCTGGCGCATAGTGGACATATCGCCTCCGCGAATACCCGATGCCGAGATTGTCGAGGTGTCGCCCCTGGTTGAGGAATTGGCCGAGACCTGGTGCGAGGATCTGCTAGTTGTGCGGGATAACGCCAATCCGTCCTTGCGAGGAAAATACAACCTGGCTATCGCATCCAGGCTGAAGAACAAGCTACAGTCGGAGTATACTTATTCACTCGATCTGTCCAACTCCGACAGCACCCGCGATGCCATCGAGGATTTTTTGTTCAGCATGAAGCGCGGGCATTGCGAATACTTCGCCTCTGCCATGGCGGTAATGTGCAGGGCTCTCGACGTGCCTGCCAGACTTGTGGCGGGCTACAGAATCGACGGAATCCCGTCCCAGACAGACCACCTTGTTCGTCAACGCGACGCCCACGCGTGGGTGGAAGTCTATTCGCCCCAGAGGGGATGGGTGATGATGGACCCCACTCCTGCGGGTGAAGACACAGGTGAATCCTTGGTCTGGTATCGATCGATTGCAGGCTGGTGGGAGCAACTGCAGTCTGTATGGTACACCAGGGTTGTCGGGTATGACGAGGACGCTCGAAGGGCGCTGGGCCAATTCGTATCAAGCAGAATACGACTTGTGTGGAATTGGCTTGTGGGCGAGACCCGCGACATGTGGCGAGGCCTGGTCAACCTGATCGCCAGCGGAGAAGTCGACCAGGCGGTGATTCGCCTTTCGGTGCTGCTGGCGGTTGTGGGCGGAGGGCTGGAAATACTTGTGCTGATACGCCTCTATCACAGGATCAAGGGTAGAGATATGTATCTTCATAAAGTTATGGGAAAGCGCTGGAGGCAGGCAAAGTTTCTTTTACGATTTCTGAAACTGCTCGAACGCCGGGGCATGATCTTGAACCAGCACCAGACACTCGGACAGATCGCCCATTGTGCAGCCGATGAGTTGGGCCTGCCTGAAGACAAGCTTCGCCAGATTGTTGACTTCTATTACAGGCTCAGGTGGGGAGGGTATATTCCCCAACACGAACAGCTCGTTCAGATCGAGGCGGTGGTGGAAAGCCTCTCGCGGCACGCCTCCCCAAGTCCCGACGACGATTCGAAGGGGCGGTAATCGTCCTTGCCCGCGGTAGGGGCCGGGGTTATTATTGCCTGACTCTGATAAACCACATGCCGGACTCTTCGGGTCCGTGCACGAATTGCGAGGATGAATATGCGAGTTGCTTTTGTAGGTCCGCCCCAGTCGGGAAAGTCGACGCTCTTCTCGGCAGTCGCCACTGCCGGAGGGTCGCATGTCGATCTCTCTCGCCCCGACCAGCCCCACATGTCCGTGGTGAAGGTTCCCGATGAACGACTCGAATGGCTGGCCGAACAGTATAAACCAAAAAAGTTCACGCCCGCGGAGCTTGAGTTTCTTGATCTTCCTGGGTTTGATCTGTCAGTTGAGGCCGGGCGAAACAGGGCCAAGACTTACTGGCAGGCGCTGAGGCAAAGCGACATGATCGTTAGCGTAGTCCGCGGGTTTTCCT
>CAZWAT010000159.1:0-6435 GCA_964632015.1 uncultured Planctomycetaceae bacterium | reverse complement strand
TCGGAATGAGGTGCGACAGACCCCCATTGGTGCAGCTTTGCAGCATTTGCATATCCCCTGATTGAGTCGTGCTTCCTGTCTGACCATTGCCAACGCCCAGCAGAAGCAGAGCTTCCGCCAGATTACTTCCCACCGCCACCGGCAATTGACCTATTCCGTTCATGCCCTTCATGCATGCAACATGCATGCCATATCAAAAAACATGGCTGATGTGGCCGGTTTGACACATATATACTGCGAACCGCATTTTCTCACGTTCCGAGCCCTACATTGTTACACAGACGAAACAGGAATGAATTTCTTACCAGGCGGAATATTCCTCCGGTATGCGTCGCTGCAATTGAGGCCAAAGTTGATCGACATTTCCCCTTTTCACTTGCAGAGTGTCAACCTGAGCTTTATCCTTTTTCTTGGCTCGTTAAGATGAAGGTTGATACTAATTTGTGAAAGGTAGCTTGGAATGGATTCCGAGATGTACCTCATTTCAAACATGACCTATCCGCATTCAGGCAACTTGGCCAACCAGGCAACAGGGTTTGCCCAATTTTCCAGTAACTATCCGCGGGATCGTGCATGAATAAAGGCGGGGCAATAAAGGATTTGGGGTCGGTGGTGGCCATCGGCAATAGGCCGGCATGGTCAGAGGAGACATTGGCTCTGTTGGGTTCACAGGCCCTTGTGGCTGATGATTGCACGAAGGGACTCGGACTCATTCTCACACGTCAACCCAAGCTTGCGATTCTTTGGGGACAGGCTGACAACGAAGTGACCATAGACTTCATTCGACGCTGCAAGGCAGGAGCTTCAGCAACGTCGATAGTGGTGGTTGCCGAAAAACCCGACACGGGCATGGCCGTAAAATGCGTGCGAGCAGGCGCATACGATTACATCACCGCACCTCTTGACGCTCAACGACTCACGGAGCTTATAAGCTGCATGAATGAAGAAGGCAATTCGCCTTCTCACGAAAAGTTCTTCTGCTCGCATTGCCCGCCCGGCGTACCCATAGCTGGAAAGAGCCCAGCCGTCGTCCGCATGCTGGAAATGATCAGAATTGTCGCCGAGAGTCGGTGCAATCCTATATTACTGCTGGGCGAGACGGGAGCAGGCAAGGAACTTGCCGCCCAAGCAGTGCATGCGTGGCGACATGGAAAATCCGGCAGATTCATTGCAGTGAACTGCGCCACACTAACGGCCAACCTTCTCGAAAGCGAACTGTTCGGGCACGTCAAGGGAGCGTTCACCGGGGCGGACAAAGAGAAGACAGGCCTGCTGGAACTTGCTGATAGCGGGAGCATCTTCTTAGACGAAATCAGTGAAATGCCCCAGGATTTGCAGGCAAAACTGCTGCGATTCCTCCAGGAACGCAAGTTTCGAAAAGTCGGCGGGACAAAAGACATCTCCTGCTCGGCAACGATAATCGCCTCTAGCAATCTGAGACTATTCGATCAAGCCATGGCCGGCAAGTTCCGTAAAGACCTGTACTACCGGCTCGCCGTCCTTCCTATTAAGATTGCTCCATTGCGATCGGCCCAAAGACGCGACGACATCATCCTGCTTGCAGAGTATTTCCTTCATGCCTGCGAAAACGCGCCTGGTAAGTTTAACGAACTTGCTGAAGACGCAAAGGAAGCACTACGCGGCCACGATTGGCCCGGCAACGTGCGAGAACTTAAGAATGTCATTGAACGAGCAACTATTCTGGAAAAAGGAACGCGCATCTCGGCTGGAAGCCTGATGATCGAACGCCAGACCACCACAAAGAGTAATGCGAATATAACAGTGGATTTCTCGCTTGAAGCCGCGGAACGGGAATTCATCTGCCGGGCACTTCAGGAAACGAATTGGCAACGGACCAGAGCTGCCGCCCTGCTTGGCATCACAAGGGCGACCCTGCACTCGAAGATCAAACGCTACGACATCAAGATCCCGTCAACAACGCCTACCGATCCCCAGGCACAAACCGCCGGATCAAACAACCCCTAGGCGCAAAGAAATCTAGCGCATTTGAGCAAAACTCCTACGTTCCTGTCCTTTTATTTTCAATTCCTCATCACGAATATAGAGACGCCAAATCAACATCAAATCGCAATCGCGGTAGCATAACCCTTTATTACACCACATCTTAACCCTGGTCTTATTCGGGTCGCCAAAAATATTGACGCAATGGCATGTCGGTTGCATGTCAGATGGACGGTGAAATGTATGCATTTTGTGTCAGAGGCGCGTTTAGAGCGCCCACTGGATCGACTGGTCAATGGCGACAGATCAAGACAAACCTGCTGAAGATGCGACGCCGACTCCGCAAACCCCTGCCGGCGAGGCGAATCCTGTTGCGCCCTCACGCAAGGTGAAGCTTCCGCTTGTTCCATCCTTGCTGATCGTGAACACTGCCCTTGTCGCCTTCGCAACCGGATTGGTTGTCGCGGTTCTTCCATGGAGGCCCTCACCTGCCCCGGCGTCGGGCGAAGTTGAACCCACACATGCGCCTGCGTCGCCGGATGAACCACTATCTGTAGAGGATGTTCGGGCCGAAATGCATGATCAGGCGATCTCGTGGAATATCGCTAATGGTTTATACTCAGACGGTGAATACGCACGTGCATTAGCAGCCTTTGGGGCATTGCTATCACATGACTCGCATCAGGCGCATGGCACAGTTGCGGAGCTTATTCGCCTTCGTCGGGCACAATGTCTTCAGAAATTGGGCAGATCTGAAGAAGCCACCTCTGCATTGCTCGATCTCACAAGGGCAAGCAGTGATATTGTTCGAGCCGTCGCTTCGATCACTCAGGCACAAGCCGATCTTCAACAGGGCCGGTGGTCAACCGCCAGATGTCGGGCCTACGCATCAATAGCGGCCGTTGGAGCATTGCCCGAGCAGGAACAACTTGAGGCACACTGCGATTTTTTGATTGCCGACTCACTGGGACGCAATGCGCTGGCGCAGTGGAACTCGCCTCAGCAGATACCGGAACTGAAGTACAACGAAGTTGACCCATTCGAAGGCATGGAAGATACCTTCCTCTACCGGTTTGTCGGCGAAGGCGGCAAGCAGAACATCGCCAGCTTCACTCCGCAGATCAAGAGACTCACCACCAACAGTCGCATGAGGCGTTACAGTGCGTGGGCGTGGCAGGCGCCCCTTGAAGACGTGCTTACAAGGGTCAGTGCTGAATCGGGACTGCGAGTCCAGTGGCAGTCGGTCAGTCCAAAAGCCCGATCCCGATCTGTCAGTCTGCGTTTCAGCGACGCACCCGAGCAGAGACTTGTGGAGGTTGCCTGCGGAATGGCAGGGCTCATCGCAAGGTTCACCGGCGAGGCCGTCATTATTCATGATCCGCGAGCGACCGAGTCCATCGAAGACACGAGAGAGCTTTTATATTCCGAGGCCGTTTCTTCATGGCGACGAATCTTCCTCAGGTGGCCACAGGATGCCCGTCTGCCAGAGGGTCATCTGACGCTCGCCATGCTCTATGAAGCCGCGGGCGACTACACATCGGCCCTTGCGGGGTATCGGTTGACGTCGACCAGGTATTCATCTCACAGCGCCTCCGCCTGGGGTTTGTTGCACTCCGGGAAGCTTCGAATGAACCTTAAAGACTATGCCGGAGCCAATCGCGACCTGTATTCACTGCTGGACGGTTACCCCACCTGGCCGGAAATAGACGATGCATACCTCCAACTCGGATTGGTCGCCTTCCGTGCAGGTAACCTGGACGACGCAATTAAGGCATTCAACAAACTCTATCACCTGAACATCTCTCAGACCGGCACAAACCTTGCCGCGTTGTATCTGGGACATTGCTTCTTCCAAAAGGGGGATCCAAAAGAGGCAGGAACCTGGTTCGAGAAGTATCTGGCCAAGCCCAGGGGCACTCGACAACACCTGCGCGACGCCTTTTCAATGCTCGCAAAATGCCAGGCACGTGCAGGAGACTTCACCTCGGCTGTCACGAACATGCGAAAAGCCCTGGCTGCGGATCCCGAGGCAGAGAACACCTTTGATGTTGTAATGGATTTGGGAAACCTGCTGCTGGAAATCAACGACTGCGTCGGCGCAATGGGGTCACTTCAGACTCTTGAACACACCAAGCTTACAAATACGCAACTGGCAAAACTGATCACGCTCGAAGCCAGAGTGTATATCAAGATGGGTCTTGTACACAAGGCGGGGGCAGTTCTCCGAAACGGCACAAGATATGTCGAAGATCGTGACGCCAGAATCAAGCTCCAGATAGAACTCGCCCGCACCCTGAAAATCTACGGTGAGCTTGCCCAGGCAAGGGCAACTTTGACGTCAATTCTGCCGGATATCAGCGGCGCCGTGGCAACCAATGTCAAGTTGGAGCTTGCCGACATCTGCCTTCAGATGGGCGACCCCAAACCTGCCGCCAGCTTGGCCCAGGAGGTGTTCGACGCCTCCACCGATGACGAAGCCGGGCGAAGAGCCAGAGCCATTCTCGGATGGGCGCACGTGATGCAAAAAGACTATCCCCAAGCTGCGGCAGCGTGGACACCGGCATCCCTCAACGAAGGGAGGCAGAAGCATGAATAGCACCGCGATCGGACTGATATATGTCGCGACGATAGGCGCACTATTGTGCGGTCACCCCACATTCGCTGCCGAAAACGTGACTGAAGAAATTCGTCAGAGTATGCATGGCTTGAAAATGAGTTCCATATCCGCGCCAATTCCCCAGACAAGCCGGCATGCCTTTGATCTGCAACGCGCCATCCATACTCTTACAGGCCTTGAGCCGGTAGATCCTGAAAGCAGGACGACTTTCGACCAGCCGATGCAACCCGAGCAACCCACTGAACTGACGGATACTGAACAACAAGACGAACCTGTTCGGATTCAGATCGATCATGAAATCATCAAGGCACTCAAGACAGGATCCGCAACCGGACTCGCAAACGCACAGGAAATTGCAGATTCGCTTTATGGCGACGGTGAATACTCAGCCGCTCTTGAGCTTTATGAACTCGCCTATGAGCAGCCGGGTGATGACGATTCACGAGCGTGGATTCTGTTCCAGATGGGCAATTGTCTTCAACACAGCTCACCTGCCAAGGCGCGCGAGCATTACGCCCGGGTCGTCAAAGAGTATCCAGATTGTCGTTGGTCGCAGGCGGCAAACCAGATGGACCTTCTTCTTGAATGGCAGGAGGTCAACAAACCATTGTCCATGATCAAGTCGGCCACTGCAAAACTAGGACGACGGGAAGAATAATGCCTGAAACACTTTGCCAGAACGTGCTGATTATCGCCCCGCACACATCAACAGTCAGATGCGTGCTTGAGGCCCTTGCCGCACGGGCTGTGCGAGGGACTGTCACCTCATCGCACTCCTCAGCCATGGAAAGACTCGAACAGGCCCTGTGGGACCTTGTCATTGTTGAAGTCGAATCCGAAGGCGACTGGAGCATCATCAACACCGCGCGTGCTTTGATACCCGAAGTCCCCGTGGTGCCGATTCTCAATGAACCATGCGTATCGTCGGCCGTCAACGCGATGCGAAATGGATGTGCCCACGTAATGGCGCTGCCCATGACCCGCGACGATGTGGACGCAATGCTTTCGCAGGTTCTTCCTACTCATAATGTACCCGTTGCTGAGGGCGAAGAGGACAACCACCACCTGTTTCGTATCGTGGGTCAAAGTGAAGAATTGCTCAAGACCATCCGCCTTGCCCAAAAGGTCGCAGGCACCACTGTTCCGGTGCTGATCACTGGCGAAAGCGGAACCGGCAAGGAGCTGCTGTCATACCTTTTGCACCGCCGGTCACCCAGACGCAAAAACCCCTATGTTCGTGTCAACTGCGCTGCATTAAGCGAGTCTCTGCTTGAAAGTGAGCTGTTCGGGCATGAACGCGGCGCTTTCACCGGGGCAGTGGCAAGGCACAAGGGACGGTTCGAGCGGGCACATGGCGGAACGCTGCTGCTGGATGAAATTTCCGAAACGACGCCTCGTCTCCAGGCGGAGCTTCTGCGGGTGCTGGAGCAGCAGGATTTTGAGCGCGTCGGCGGAAGCGAGCTTGTGCGGGTGAGCGTGCGGGTGACCCGGGAGAGGTTCGGCCGGGCGCCCTGATAGGCACGTCCAATCGCGACCTTTCGCACGAAGTCAAAAAGGGGCGGTTCCGTCGCGACCTCTATTACAGGCTCGGCGGCATTCATCTGCGAATCCCCCCGCTTCGAAGCAGACCCAATGACATCGAGGCGCTTGTGTGGCATTTTGTAAACCTGCACGCCGGGGAGGTTGGCAGGGAGATCAGGCAGCTTGATGAAGACATGATGCACATCTTTAAGCAATGCTCCTGGCCGGGCAATGTGCGCCAGCTTCGCAGTGCCGTGCGAACCGCACTGATACTTGGCGAAGGCAAAACGCTCTCACTCGGACATCGGGCTGACGCGCGTCAGGGGGTCGCCAGT
>CAZWAT010000158.1:0-6520 GCA_964632015.1 uncultured Planctomycetaceae bacterium | reverse complement strand
TCGGTGCGCGATATCCTGACGACGCTCGGCATGGGCCCGCCGCCGGCATTGCTGTTGGCTAGAGCCGGTGTAACGGTTCCGAAAATGAACCGCAGCCTGCATAATTCAGTCTGAGCGCTCTTTGGACGTTTGTGGGCTCGGATGTGGTTTGCAAAATTCTCCAGCACTGCCGGCAGGGGGGTTCGAGTGGGCAGTTGACTGTCATCTGCACCCTGGAGTGTTTGCTCCAGGTTCCTCAGGCGCGCCTTGGCGATCTGGTAATTGTCGGTATGCAGGCAGCGACGTTTTTGTTTGCCATTTGCATAATACTGTGCGTAATAAGTGTCACCACGTTTCTTGAGGCATGCCATGATCATTCTCCGTATCCAAGGCCAAAGACAGCTCGTCTATTGGTGGTATTGCAGGAAAGCGGAAAACTTCGGCATGCAAAATTCACTTTTTTGCCCCCCGAAGATCGCTAGGGTACAATTCGGGGTACAGATGGCATTTCGGCCCCTAAAAAAAAGGACCTACGTTGCCGTAAGTCCTTGTTGCATAATCACTAGCGGGGGCAGGATTCGAACCTGCGACCTCCGGGTTATGAGCCCGACGAGCTACCTAGCTGCTCTACCCCGCGATCGTTGAAATTATAGTACGGGTAAAGTGCGGGGGTTGTCAAACAATCTTCGCGGATCGCGGCAAAAAACTGTGAAAAAGCAATAAAGGGGGCACATGGTTCGCAAAACAAAGGTGACGGGGGCAAAACCTGCCCATTCACGAAGACCAGCAGGGGCGGCTGGAATGCGGAGCAGATGGCAACGGAGTGACGCTTTAATGCTCATGACGGCGGTGTGGTTGTGTCGACCAAGGCGCGCGGACGTTAGGCATGAACGGCGGTGTGGCTGTGTCGACCAAGGCGCGCGGACGTTGGGCATGAACGGCGGTGGGTTGTGTCGACCAGGGCACGCGGACGTTGGGCATAACCGGCGGTGTGGTTGTGTCGACCAAGGCACGCGGACGTTGGGCATGAACGGCGGTGTGGTTGTGTCGACCAAGGCGCGCGGACGTGTGATGTGTGGCGAATGGTACTAGACGTTGTGCGTTATTCGTTGTCGCGGACTATTCGCGGGTGTCGGACGTCTCGGCCCTGGACGAGGTATATAACGTCCTGGGCGATGTTTGTCGCGTGGTCGGCTATTCGCTCAAGATGTCGCGAGACGAGAATCAGCGCCAGTGCCCGCTCGATGGCTCGGGGGTCGCTGATCATGTATGTGACCAGCTCGCGTACGACCTGGCTTTTGAGTCCGTCAACCTGGTCATCGGCAGAGATAACCGACTGGGCCAGCAGCACATCTTCCTTAACGAGCGAGTCGAGGCTGTCGCGCACCATCTGCCTTGCAAGCTCGGCCATGCGGGGGATGTCGATAAGGGGTTTGAGGGGTGGCTCTTCAAGCAGCGTGCGGACATTCTCGCGAATATTAATCGTCAGATCTCCGATTCGCTCGAGCTCGCTGTTGATCTTTGAGGCGGTGATGATGAACCGAAGGTCGCCGGCGACGGGTTGCTGGGTCGCGAGGATCATTATCGCCTCTTCATCAATATCAATCTGAAGGCGGTTGATCTCTTCTTCGTACTCGGGCACCTGTGTGCCGATCTGGTCGTCGCGCTCAACAAGCTCGCTGATGGTCTTGTCGATCATGGTTTCTGCAAAAGCGGCCATTCGAAGCAGTTTGTTTTTAAGGCTGTCGAGTTCCTTGTCAAGGCGACGTTCGTGCTTATCCACCACAAATCCTTTCATATCCTGCACCCGTAATCATCGGCATGCAGGGCATTATATCTTGAAACGAAAGCTCCTGCGCATCTGCCGCCGGTTCTGCGTGTGCGATCAGCCGTATCTGCCGGTAACGTAGTCTTCGGTCCGTTTGTCTGTGGGGTTGGTAAAAATCTGTTCGGTCTGGCCGAACTCGATCAGCTCGCCAAGCAGCATGAATCCGGTTTCGGTGGAAATTCTCGCCGCCTGCTGCATGTTGTGCGTGACAATGATAATGGTGTATTCGCGGGCGAGCGACTGCATCAGTTCCTCGATGTGTCCTGTTGCGACTGGGTCAAGCGCCGAGCATGGCTCGTCCATCAGAAGCACTTCGGGTTCGACGGCGACCAGACGGGAAATGCACAACCGCTGCTGCTGTTCCGCGGATAATTCCAACGCGGGCTCGTGGAGGCGGTCTTTGATGACATCCCACAATGCGGTCGCCTGCAGCGATTCCTCGACAATATCGTACAGATCGCTTTTGCGGGTGATTCCATGCACCCTTGGTCCGTAGGCGACGTTGTCGAATATCGACAGCGGGAAAGGGTTGGGCCTTTGAAATACCATGCCCACCCGCTTTCGCAGTTCGGTCAGCGGAATATGCCCACCGTAATAGTTTTTTCCGTCGAGGAACAATCCCCCCGAAGTCTTCACGGTGGTAGTGAGGTCGTTCATGCGGTTGAAGCATCTGAGCATTGTGCTCTTGCCGCACCCGCTGGGGCCGATAATAGCGGTAATCATCCTGTCGCGTATGGCAATGTTCACGTCTTTGAGTGCGTGAAACCTGCCGTACCACAGGTTGAGGTCTTTGGAATGTATCTTAAAATCCGAGCTCATCCAAAATGTCCCGTGATGTAATCGCTGGTTCTTTGATGCATGGGATTCGTGAAAATCCTCGCGGTGGAGCCCGCTTCGATCATTTCTCCCATAAGAAAGAATGCGGTGCGTTCGGAGGCGCGAGCGGCCTGCTTGGTGTTGTTTGTCACCAGGATGATAGTGTATCGACTTTTGAGTTCGTCGAGAGCGTCTTCTATCTTGGCCGTCGAGATCGGGTCGAGTCCGCTGCAAGGTTCGTCAAGCAGCAGCACCTCGGGCTCCAGTGCCAGCACGCGCGCGAGGCACATGCGCTGTTGTTGCCCACCGGAAAGATTGCCTGCCGGTTCCTTGAGACGGTCTTTGATCTCGTCCCAGAGAATGGCGCTTTTGAGGCTGGTTTCTACCAATTCATCCAGCCGGCTTTTTCCGCGCACCCCAGCGAGCTTTGCCCCGAACGTCAGGTTGTCATAGATGGACAGCGGCAGGGGGGTAGGCACGGCGTACACCATTCCGATTCGCCGCCTCAGACGGGCTATGTCCATGGTTCGTGAATAGATGTCTTTGTCGTCGAGCAGTATCGATCCGTGGTACGAAAATCCATTTTCAAGGTCGTTAAGCCTGTTGAGGCTGCGGAGGAACGTGGTCTTTCCTCCACCGGCCGGGCCTATTATCGCCAGACGCTCGAAGGGGTAAATATCCAGGCTCACATTCCGCAGAATCTCGGTTTCTCCCATCGAGGCGGTGAAATCGCGCACGACGATCTTGGCCGGGGCCTTGGGGGCCTCGACCGGTTCGCCGATGGGCTTTTGTTCCTGTCGGGCGACCGTGTCCGGATTGTCAAGATGGGATTGAGTCATTCAGATCTACCTGACCTTGGCGATAAAGCGCCTCATGAACCAATAAGACAACAGATTTATCAGCAGAATCGCCAATATCAACACCGCTGCAGTTGCGTATGCCATCGACATCGATATGCCCTCGCGCGAGAGCGTGAAAAAGTGCAACGCCATCGTTCGTGTGCTGTCGAAGATGCTCTCGGGATGTCTGGCGACCATTCCGGATGTGAGCATCAACGCAGCCGTTTCGCTGATGCTTCTTCCGATGGACAGGACGATGCCTGTTCCAATGCCCGGAAGCGCGCTTCGCAACACCACCCGCGTCACCATCTGCCAGCGCGTCGATCCGAGCCCGAAGCTCACGTCGCGAAACGCTCGCGGAACCGCCCTTATCGCCTCTTCGCTGGTTCGGATGATTGTTGGTAGAACCATCAACGCAAGCGTCAACGCTCCTGAGAGAATCGATATCCCAAGCCCCAACACATCGGCGAAGAAGACAAACCCGAAGAGTCCGAATATGATCGATGGTATGCCCGCCAGGCAGTCCGCCCCGAATCGTATCACCGCGGTGATCTTTCCTTCGCGGGTGTACTCTGTGAGGTAGATTGCCGTTATCACTCCAACAGGACCGGCGATGAGCACCGCAAGCCCGGCGACGGCGATTGTGCCTACAATCATCGGCGCAACTCCGCCTTCCTTGCCGCCGTGGGCAGGCGACGAAAGCAGAAAATCAAGCGTCACGTGCGGCAGACCCTTGTACATGACGAATACGATGATGAACATCAGCATCGCCACCGCAAGCATCGCAAGACCCCATAGGCCTGTAACCACGATCCGCTGCGAGATGACAGGAGAAATCCGAAGGCGGGTCTTCTGTCGTATTCTGCGCTTCGGCGCGGGAGGACTCGGTGGAGCCTGGTTTGTCTGCGCTTCGGCGGGGAGGCTGGTGACGGGGTTCATCTCGCACCTGCCTTGCGGCTTCTGCGCCGGCTGACTGTAAGGGCGATGGTATTGAGCACCATGATGATGATGAACAGCACAACTCCGGTTGCGAACAACGCCTGGCGGTGATCGCCCGCGGCGTATCCCATCTCCAATGCGATGTTGCTTGTGAGCGTGCGAACGGGGGCGAGTATTCCGTCGGGAACATCCAACGTGTTTCCGGCGACCATGATCACGGCCATGGTTTCACCGATTGCTCTACCCATGCCAAGAATCATAGCGGCGACTATTCCGCTTCTGGACGCCTTGAGCACGACCATTCTAGTTGTCTGCCAGCTTGTCGCCCCCAACGCTATCGAGCCTTCCCTGTAGGCGCGGGGCACCGCCTGAAGCGCATCGACCGAAATGCTCGTAACGGTTGGCAGCATCATCACGCCCAGCACGATCGACGCAGCAAGTACCGACAGCCCCGGCCCGCCAAGGTGTTCGCGGATAAGAGGCACCAATATCACCACGCCGATGAATCCATAAACCACCGATGGAATTCCCGCCAGCAGCTCGATGCTCGGTTTGAGAATGGACACCGCCCACTTGGGGCAGAACTGTGTCAACACCACCGCGCACCCAAGCCCCAGAATTCCACCGATAACCAACGCGCCCGCGGTAACCGCCAAGGATCCCATTACCATCGGAAAGATCCCGAATTCACCCTCGGACGGATACCAGTCGCTGGACATGATGAACTTGCCCACGCCCACCTTGAGCATGATGGGCAGGCCTTCTTTGAATATGAAGGCGGTAATCAACACCAACCCGGAAATCGCGGACAATGCGACAATCAGCAGAATCGAACCGATGAAACGGTCCTTGTTCCTGTCAAGCCACATCTTGAAATCGCTTGGTTGTTCGTTATTCATGGTGTCGGATTTCATAGCACCGATACCAATCCCTCCTTGACCAGCATTTCCTGCCCCTCAGGGGACAGGACAAAGTCCATGAACTCCTGCGCCGACGAACTGAGCTTCTTCTCGGATTGCACAACAAACAGGAACGGGCGAACGAGCGGATATGTTTCATTCCTCACGTTTTCCATTGACGGCGTTACTCCGTCGATGTCAAGAATCTTCGCGTCTCCGTGCACCAGCCCCAGGGACATATACCCTATGGCGCTGCGATCGGCCCGCACAAGTTCCTTTACCGCTCCGTTCGATTCCTGTGTCAGCGCTTTTCGGCAGATTCTCTGGTTGTCCATTACCAGCTTGGCGAATGCTTCGCGGGTTCCAGAACCTTCTTCCCGCGTGATGAGCCTGACGGGTCGGTCTTCCCCGCCGAGCTGTTTCCAGTTGGTGACTGTACCGTTGAAAAGCTCCCGCACCTGCTCGCGTGTGAGATTCGAGACGGGGTTATCGTGATGAACCACTACGGCCATTCCGTCAAGCGCGATCACCACCGGCGTCAGGTGGGCGCTTTCAGAAACCTTCAGGCCCCGGGAACACATCGCTATCTCGGCGAGCGAATTGGTGACGGATTGAATGCCCATTGTCGATCCGCCGCCCTGCACGTCGATCCTCGACGAAGCGTGGGAGTTGTTGAACTCGTCGGCGAGCATCTCGGCAAATGGCTGTATCGACGTGGATCCCATCACGTTCACGCCGTTGTGTGCGCGCCTGCGACACCCCGCCGTTCCCAGAAGGGCAAGCACAGCTAACGCCAGCAATATCAGTGTGTAGTGTCTGCTACGGGATGTCATGGCCAATTTCTTACCGAAACCGTCGCCTGCAAACAACCATAAAAATAAAATCCCCAACTGCTTCCCCCGTCATATGAACTATCTTACAACGCTTTGTCATTCGTGCAAAAGGATTCCCTGGGGACAATGGAAATTGCGGACTTTCTTGCCTCCTGTTCACCCCCCAAAATACCTCGGCGAGTTCGTTTTGTGTTGTACGATCGACAGGCCGGATAGATCGGGTTTCATGATGGGATGTTCGGCTGAAGTTCTTGACAGGAAGATGTTCGTTTTGAACATGGCGTACCACCATCCGTGCCCGCATGCTCGCTGGGGGGAAGGTTGATCGTGTATCACATTCGTATCCAATTGATCAACGCGGTACACCAATCCGCATTGCTTCCACTT
>CAZWAT010000157.1:0-6535 GCA_964632015.1 uncultured Planctomycetaceae bacterium | reverse complement strand
GAGGCCGGGATTCACTTGCGTGGTCCCTGCGGGATCGAACGCCGGGGTTCGCCCTTTCAGGGCGGGCCGGGTTCGAATCACGGCCTTCCTACCGGAGAGGCCGGGATTCGAACCCGGGGTACGGGGATTAATCCGTACAACGGTTTAGCAAACCGTCGCTTTCAGCCACTCAGCCACCTCTCCAACACAGGCGGACAATGCCCACCGATGCTCGACAAACGTCGAACGCATACTATATCCCCCCGGAACAAAGGCGTCAACAAGTCTATGGGATGATCTAAAATCTTTGACCCCACGCTCGCGGTAGAATAGATTTACCATTCTGGCCCGGTGGCGGAATCGGCAGACGCAGGGGATTTAAAATCCCCTGACCGAAAGGTCGTGCGGGTTCAAGTCCCGCCCGGGCCAGTTGGCGACGAAGATGCCCACCTTGAAAACGGGCATTTCGTCGCTATTTTCGCTCGAACAGTTCTTTTACGAACCCGACGCTCCAGTTCACAATTTCGCCGTCATCGTCGCCTGGCGGTGTTTCAAGAACCACCCATCCATCATACTTGATAGCGGACAGGGCGCTGGCGACCTCGCTGAAACGCACATCCCCCCTGCCAAGGCGGACATTATAATCCGGTGGAAGGCCCTTTTCCTTGCGAACATCCTTGACGTGCACCTGCGAGATCTCCTCAAGTTCGAGCCCTCGAATCATCCCGCCCACATCGTACTTGCATGCAGTCCACTCGCCAACATCGACCACCGCCTTCACGTGAGTGCTGCCGCAATCAGCAACAAGAGACTGTATCTGGTTGAGGTGCAAAGTGCTTTCGATGGCGATGACCACGTCCATCTCCTCCGCCGACTCGACCAGTTCCTCAATCGCACGCGTGACCGTTTCAAGCTCTTTGGGAAACTCGATGCGGTTCTGACCGAAAAACGGAACGATCACATCGGGCTTGCCAAGCTTCTGCGACATCCGCATGCCCTGGAGAATCACCTCCTGGCTGGCAGGGACGTTCGCACCAAGCAAAAGAGACGGCGACTCGCACAATACCCCAAGATGCAGACCAGTGATGGCGATTGAATTCGCGTCAACCAGGCTGTTGAGCTGGTCGATGTGCTCGGTGTCGGCGAGCTTCTTCGCCTGCTTCTTATCTTCATAATTAAGACCAATGCCCTGCACCTGAACCTTTTTGGCCCGTGCGAAAAGCTGGTTAACATCGGTCGTACCCAACGATTTTTGATTGATGCCTATCCTCATGAACCTCTCCATGCGTGCCGGGGGGATCATCTGTCGTGGTCTAATCAAGCATATGACCCCAGATGATCGAAAAAAGACCTCGGCCGACTGCACCAGTGAAAAAACATGAAACGGAAAATGCACAACAGGCGAGTCGTCAACAACAAGGCGTCAGACGACTGCCGAAAAAGTGCCCGCATTCTCCCGACAGACAGCTACGGGGCCTTTTGTAATGACGATGGTACATGAAATTGCGCCTCAAGTTTATATGATATGCGAGGTTGCATACCATGTCAAGATGCACGCGCACGCATTCGCGCACTTGACCCAAAACGCCGTGTGCCGTAGACTTCGTGTTTTCTCCGAGGAAGAAGAATGTCATTGTTGGAAGAAATCGAAGCGGCGAAGAACGCCGCGATAGAACGCCTGCAATCCGCAACCGACGCCGAAGCACTCGAAGCCTGGCGTATCGAGTACCTGGGAACCAAAGGACTCGCCCGCCAGATCATGCAGAGGCTCAAGGAGGTTCCGCGCGAGCAGAAACCCGCCGCCGGAAAGGCAGCCAACGAGCTTAAGAACGAACTCCAGGACGCCTACGACAAGGCTCGGGCGAATGTCGCGACGCCAAAACGTGCCAAAAACGCCATAGATGTGACCCTTCCGGGAAAGCGACCCGCCATCGGAAGACGCCACCCTATCTCGCAGACAATCGACGAGCTTATAGAAATCTTCGCCCGCATGGGGTTCAGCGTCGCCTATGGCCCGGAGGTCGAGGACGAAATACACAACTTCCACGCCCTCAACATTCCCCTCGCCCATCCGGCAAGGGATCCGCTCGACAACTTCTATATCAATCCCGAAATCATGCTCCGCTCGCAGACCTCCACCGTGCAGATCCGCGTGATGGAGAAGACCCCCCCACCCGTGCGAATCATCGCGCCGGGAAGGGTATACAGGCCCGACACCGTGGACGCCACGCACAGCATGATGTTCCACCAGGTCGAAGGGCTGTACGTCGACGAGGGCGTCACCATGATCGACCTCAAGACATCGATCGACCAGTTCGCCAAGGCCTACTTCGGTCCAGACATCAAAACCCGCTTCAGACCCAGTTTCTTCCCGTTCACCGAACCGTCCGCGGAGGTCGACATGACCTGCCCCATCTGCAACGGCGACGGGTGCGGCGTGTGCAAGCAGACCGGATGGATCGAGCTTGGCGGGTGCGGAATGGTAGACCCCAACGTCTTCGAGTCGGTAGGGTACGACCCCGAGCGATACACCGGGTTCGCATTCGGTATGGGTATCGAACGAATGGTCATGGGCAAACACGGAATACCCGACCTTCGTCTGTTGTTCGAGAACGATGTGCGATTCCTGCACCAGTTCTAAGAGCATGTTGAGCAGGCATATTTCCAGGAGACGCCGATGACCGCCAGGATCATTGATGGAACGGCACTCGCTGCCGAGATCAATGCCCAGACCGCGTCGCGGGCGCACGCGCTGTCCAAGCGCGGAAAGCATGTCAAGCTCGTCGCGGTGCAGGTGGGCGAAAACCCCGCCGGAAGAATCTATGCCAACATGCAGGCCCGAAAATGCGCCTCGGTCGCGATACGATACGAACTGCTCATCCTTGGCCAATCGTCAACCGAAGACGATCTCAGGGCGACAATCGCGCGCCTTAACGAAGACAGTTCGGTCAACGCGATAATTCTGCAACTTCCCCTTCCCGCACACATAAACGCCCGCGCGGTGCAGGTTGAAATAGACCCGCGCAAGGATGTCGAAGGGGTAAACCCGACCAACATGGGCAGGTTGTTTTTCGGCCCGTCCCCGGTCGCGCCTTGCACGCCGCTGGCGGCTGTGGAGCTGCTCAAACGCACCCGAAGCGACATTTCGGGGCTCGAGGCGGTCATCGTCGGGCACAGCGAGATTGTCGGCAAACCCATTGCGATGATGCTGCTTCAAAGCCCGGACTCATCCCCCACCGTCACCGTCTGCCACGTTGCCACCAGAGATCTGACGTTTCACACCTCGCGGGCGGACGTGCTCATCGTCGCCGCCGGGGTCAGTCAGGCAAGGTACCTCGCATGGCAACGCAAGCGAGAGGCGGGTCTCAAGTCGCCCGCCCCACAGCTTGGGCCTTTGATCGACGCGAGCATGATCAAACCCGGCGCGATCGTCATCGACGTTGCGATAAACCGCATTCCCCGCGGGTTCGACGAAAGTGGCGAGCCCCTGCTCAACAGCCAGGGCAATATGGACATGATCACCGTCGGCGATGTGGACTTTCAACAGGCCCGCGAGGTGGCGTCGGCGATTACTCCCGTTCCCGGTGGAGTAGGCCCGGTCACTACCGCGATGCTGCTCAAGAACGCGGTCGAATGCGCCGCCCAATGCAACGCCTGATCGCTCCCACCGCCAAGTGCGGTTGCAATTCCCGCGACTACTGCGAGTTCCTATGGTGCGGACTCTGCCCCCACTGAAGCTTATTCGAAAGCGTGTCGAGGAACGTCCGCGCGGGGTTGGGCACAATCCTCATGCAGTACGGCGAGCGGGACACCTCGACCACATCCCCGTCGCACAGCCCCGTCGAAACCTGCCCATCGACAATCACCGCGCTGCCCACGTTGACGCTCGCGGCACTGATGCGGATGTGATGATCACCCGCAATTACAATGGGCCTGAGCGACAGGCTGTGCGGGGCGATAGGCGATATCGCCATCGCGTCGAGCGACGGTTCCAGTATTGGCCCGCCCACCGACATGTTGTACCCCGTCGATCCGGTCGGAGTCGCAATCACCACGCCATCGCCAACGTATTGCGCGATGGAAAGATCGTCCTGGAACACCCGCAGGTCGATCATCCTGAAAGGCGGCCCTGAAATCACCGCGACATCATTCGCAACCGGGCTTTGAAACTTATGCTTCGGGCACGACCGCACACACACGTTGAGCATCATCCGGTCAACGGGAACAATCCTGCCCTCTAGAGCGTCGCAAATATGCGTGCGAAGATCATCGGTGGTGAACTCGGCCAGAAAACCCATCTTGCCCATGTTCACGCCAAGAAGAGCAATGCCCTTCGACGCGACCGCGCGTGCTGCCGAAAGAAGCGAACCGTCCCCACCAAGAACTATTGCCAGGTCGGCGTCGGGAACAGGCTCCCCCATCTTCTCGGTCACAGACACAACACCGACCAGTTCCCCATGCTCGCGCAACCACGGCGTGAGCGTCTCCATCGCCGAGTGAACCCGGGGCTTTTTCGTGTTCGCAAGTATGAGAATGCGTTTGGTGGCCATGTCAATTCCTCGATGCGAGGATTATATCATCAATACGCCTATATGAAACCAGCCAAACCGCTATCGCCGATCACCGTCGTTCGGGCCGACGGCGTCCGCCTGTGCCGGTAAACCATAATCCCACCGCAACGCCGATGATTACCTGCTTCCGCCGATCTGACCTCTGGAACCAAGGTAGAAAGACTGACCTGAACTGATCGTCATCTTCTTGTCGACCTTTGCCGCGAGTTCCTCGGCGCTGTCGGCGAAAAGGGGCGATATTTCGATCGCTGCCGATACGCTTCCGTCGGCGTCGCGTGGAACCTTGATGCCCGCCTTCTCAAGCCACACCGCCCACCTTCGAACCTGGTCGTAAAGGCTTGTCGCGAGCGAGTCTGCCCCGTTGGCGTTCTTGATCGGGCTGAACTCTTCGCTTCGAAGCGTTTCCAGCAGCACGGTTTCGCTGGCCAGGGGAAGCGCGTCGAAGACGAACATTTCCAGCTTCACCGCGTTGGGCTCGTCGGGTTTGACCAGTTCGCCCGCCTCGTTGATGAACGGAACCACCTTCTGGGCACGGTGCCAGGGCAGCAGGCATTTTCCGCCCTCGGTCAGTTGCTCGACGAACTGGCGGTTGAGAACGTGAATCGCGATGCTTCCCGCGCCGAACCGCAACCTGCCATCGGACGTGGTCTGGCGGGCAAGTTCCTCGGGCATATCGCTGTATTCGATAACCGTCGTCTTGCCGCCAACCAGGCAGAAATTACCCAGTTTTTCCATCGGGTCGCGTTTGGGAAGCGCCTTGGCGCTCATCTGGGCATTTCGCATCTCGTGCAGACCAAGGAACACCGGATCGATGCACCGAACCAGCGGATTATCAACCTGGAAGTAGCTTATCAACTCGACTCCGCGCGAAGCCATATCATCAATCGCCCCGCTCGTGCGAAGGGCAAGCAGGCTTCCACCGTGTCCGTTGGGGCTCATCGCCAACTGACCCTTGCCACCAAGCAGAAGCTTTCCGTCCAGTCCTATCGCGGGCATCATGTCCTGCGTAAGAAAGAAGACGTCCTTGGGGTTCATTCCCCAATAATCATTCTGACGGAAATGCGCCTTGGTCGCGACGTCGTTGGCGGCGCTGGTCATGATGTACCAGGGAATACGCACCCGGTGGCGCTTCGAGGCAGCCATGATCTGCTCGGCGAAAATCCTGAACAGGGGCTTCTTCACCACCGGCGTCGATTCAAGACAACCCTTAGGCCCGTTGTAACCAAGCCTTGTTCCCTGCCCACCAGCTACGACAAAGGCCCCGACCTTGCCTTCAGCTATAAGCTGCTCGCCGCGCTTCCGCGCCGATTCCTTCTCTTCAACGCCCTTCGCGTCAGACGCGGCGAACGGAACTACCGGCGCGGGCTCGATTTGCCCGCTTATCTCTACCTGGGGCGTCTGCAATACGTACTCGGCTATCGCCGAATCGAGCATGTCCAAGTCGAGACTGTCCAGTTGGTCCAGAAACGCCTTTTGACCGGCCCCGTCAAGCTGATCGAAAAAACGAAGGACATGTTCCTGCCCGTGAGCCTGAAGTTTGTCTTTAACGGCGGCAAAATCAGCCATACGTATATCTCCTGGATTTTTTTAGAGATTAGACTCCCTTGACCGCACTGTCAACAAACTCACTGCTTTACGCCAAAAAACTTCGGACAACCGGGAGCGGACAATCCTATAATTGATTGACAATAATAAAAAGAACTACGCCATTGACACGGTATCATCATAATCCCTAAAATAAGATGTAGTGGCAGTGGCCGCGGAGAAGGTACAAGCTGGTAATCTGCTATCATACTGTTTGATTCACTCCCCCTTCTCCCAACCCTCCTGCCACCGCGCGTGATAGACGCGTGTCGATGCCGAGCCGGTTATTTCGCCGGCCCAGTTGCTTATTGACGTGTGAATTCCCGGGGGGGAACGCATAGAAGTCACTCCTGCCAGGTAAATGGACCGGCAAGGAGCATTGCAGCAGGGCGCGGTTGTAC
>CAZWAT010000156.1:0-6574 GCA_964632015.1 uncultured Planctomycetaceae bacterium | reverse complement strand
GCGCGAAGGCGTTATGGCTCGGCACCACGGGTGATAGGCTCGTGGAAGGCTATTTAACAATTATCAGATCATGCCCGAGTTTACACTTTGAGATCGCTGTCCAGACCCAGGACATTTTCGTATTTTGCCCTGATTGGTTCGACATGCTCGGCGAGGAACTCCTCGACTTGCTGGGCGGATCTACCGATGAACGCCATTGGGTCAAGCTCGGCGTCGACGTCCACCCGGTCAAAGGCGGGATCGTTCTTGAGCCTGTCAATCAGGTCGTTGGGTCGTCCGAACTGTTTGACCTGTCGGGCGGCCTCCTGACTGTGGTGCCTGATGCGTTCGTGAAGGTCCTGTCTGTCACCACCCGCGACCACGGCGGCCATGAGGATGTTCTCGGTCGCCATGAATGGCAGCTCCGTCTGGATGTGGGCGTTGATGGTGGCGGGGTAAACCACCATTCCCTTGGCGACGTTGAGCACGATCTGAAGCACGGCGTCGGCGGCGAGAAACGCCTCTGGAACCGCCAGTCTCTTGTTGGCGGAATCGTCCAGCGTTCGTTCGAACCACTGCTCCGCCGCCGTGTGCAGGGGGCTGACCGACACGTCCATCAGGAACCTTGCCAACCCGGTCGCACGTTCGCATCTCATGGGGTTTCGTTTATAGGCCATGGCGCTTGAACCGATCTGCGACTTCTCGAACGGTTCTTCGATTTCCTTGAGATTGGCCAACAGGCGGATATCGTTGCAGAACTTGTGCACGCTCGAACCGATACCCGCAAGCGTCTGTGCGACCATCGCGTCAACCTTTCGGCTGTAGGTCTGACCGGTGACTGGCGCAATTTTTTGGAACCCGAAACTCTCGGCGACCATCTGTTCAAGCCTGCGTGTGCGGTCATGATCGCCCTCGAACAGGGCAAGGAAGCTCGCCTGCGTACCGGTAGTACCCTTGATGCCCCTGAATTCAAGGGTCTCGATGCGGTGCTCGATTTCCCGCAGATCGCGAATGAAATCGCCGCACCACAACGTCGCGCGCTTTCCGACGGTCACCAGTTGTGCGGGTTGATAGTGGGTGAATCCAAGGCATGGTAGTTCTCTATGCTCGTCGGCGAAGTCGGCAAGGGCGTCGATGACGTTCACCAGCGCGTTTCGGATCAGTTCAAGTGCCTCTCGCATGATGATTAGGTCGGTATTGTCGACAATGTCCTGGCTGGTCGCGCCGAGGTGGATAATCGGTCTGGCCAACGGGGCGGCGTCGCCGAAGGCGTGAACGTGAGCCATTACGTCATGACGGAATTTTCGCTCATACTCCCCCGCCTGGTCGAAGTCTATATCGTCAAGATGCTCGGACATCTGCTCGATCTGCTGTTGGGAGATATCAAGGCCCAGCTCTTTCTGTGCCAGTGCCAGCGCCAACCAGATACGTCTCCAGGTGGAGAATTTCCGTCGTTCGCCGAAGAGTTCCAGCATCTGCCGACATGCGTATCTGACCCCAAGGGGTGAACGATATATATTTCTTTCGTCTGTCATGGCAACACTTTACCACCCCCCCGCCGACCTGTCATCAGCATTTGACCCCAGAGTGGTCAATCCGTCGCATGGGGCACGTCAAGGCGGGCGATACGCCAGTTATCATGGGCGATGAGCGAGAGCTTGAACCTTCCTGAAATAAGCGATCCGCTCATGGTGATATCAATTGAGTCGGGTGTCCATCGGTGTGTTACGATCGTTCCTTCATCTATGCGCTTGACTCGGCCTCGGTTGTTGCTCACCTCGCCTTCGTAGGTAAGATACGCCCGACGGTGATCGAAGATTTTGCGGGCATGCAGGCTTGTGAAATTCGGGATGATTTCATTTGAGATCCGCCATGTCGCCAGTTCGTCGGATTCAGGCTGATCCATAACCAGGTCGTAATGCTCGCGTGGGTGCGTGTGCAGAAGGAGTGCAAACCTGCCGTTCATTCGTCAATCTCGTGCGGCTGGAATGCTACTACCACCTTGCCCTGACTGATCCCGAGGTTCATCACCCGCACCCCCCTGCCGTTAACGCGGATGGGCAAATCGAGCGATATGGGTTCATTGCCGATAGATCCCGCCAGTTGGGCAGCGCCCGCACCGATGTGCTCCATGGTGAGCCCCTGTCCGTACTCGACGTTTCGCACACGCCTGCTGAGCGATTGCTGCAACCCGTCGAGTCTTCCTTCGACCATGCTCAGCGGTACGGGAAGCTCGCCCAAGCGAGCGCCAGTGAGGGTGATACAGAGCCGATTCTGGTCGTCGGTGTCTACATCCAGATCGATCGAGAGAATTTTCTGGTGTTCCTCAAGGCGGGTCATGAGTATGAACCCCTCGTCCCTGATGGAGATCATGGGTTGGGATATTCCCGCCTTGCCCATCAGCCTTGTCACCTCGCCGGGTTTTCCGTCCGGCGCCTGTGCGGCGATTTCGTCAAGCGAAGCGAGGTACTCGTTTATCTCTCGCTCGGTGAAGACCATCGAAAATGGCTCAGGCGACTGGGCCTGGTTGCCGAACTCTTCAAGCGTTTTCTTGGCGAACCGTTTGGCGACGTCCACCCGCTGCCGGGAATCGAGCATTTCGGGGCGGTACCCTGAGGGAACCCTGCTTGCGAGAAGATACAGGGCGCCCACAAACACGAGCACTCCGAACATCGTCAACCCGACGATCCACTTTAGTATATATGTCGTCTTCATCCGAGTGTTCCAGTTTCGCCCAGGCATTGCTTTGCGTCTGTTGCTCAACCTATCGGCCGGGGGCATTTTGACGAAGTGAGCCCGTCAATACAACAGAAACTGGTCTTAGTCAACGGGTTCGACGCCTGAACAACACCCCGCCCAACAGACCCAGCAGCGAGATGCTGGCCGGTTCGGGGACCTCGGACGCGAAGTACACGCCGGTGAGACTTTCGCCGCGGATGATGTCGCTGCTGATACCGTGGAATCCCATCACGTAATCATTCTGTCCGGCAAATGCGGCGATGTAGTCGTAAATGTCGCTACCATCTTCAAGGCTCGTGCAAAATGACACCTCAAGCGTTTCGCCCGGATTCAGGCCTTTCTTGGAAGGTGGCGCCGCGGCGGATAACGAGATCATGCGGACACTGTCTTGTATCTTCCAGCCCGGAACCTGCTTGGCGGTGCCCGTTTGGTAGCTGACGCTGGATGTATTTGTGAGAATCTGCGGATCCCACAATATGGTCGAATCCAGCATCTGTGAATGAGCGTCCAGCACGATCTGCTTGAAGGATACGCCGCTTTCTTGACCGGTTGAACTGTTGACGAATGAGAAGACGGCCAGCCCATCCCGAACGATCATATCGACAGTCAACTGCACGTCGGTAAGGGAAGAGCCCGGGATGGTGTCGTAATCGCTTGCTGTGGCATAAACGATGATTGAAGCGTGCGCAAGGGTTGAAGATGCAACTACGGACAGGGCAAGAACAAACGTCATCTTCTTGATACCGCTCATTTAGGTAAACCTCCTTAAGCTCGATGGCTTCTGGAGGGAAGGTAAGATTCACATATGACATTTGATAATTGTCATGCGGAATTTTTTCTGCGTATCAAGTCATAGGGAAAGGAGCATGGAAATGAGAGAGGCAAAAACTTTCTTGAACTTAAAACCCCCGACTGCAATAATACAGGAATCTGAAACCTTAACAAGTGAAGAGGGAGTTTGCATGGGAACCATGATTGAGGCCCTGTTAGGCCTGCAGTCGGTTGAACGACAGTTGAACCATGTCCAGAACCGGCTGAGGATTCGCAAAAACGCAGTAACCGCCCAGGAAAAGCGGATTCAACAGCTTCGCGAAGACCATGACGCGCTTATTGCGAGCAGCCTTGAAAGACGCAAGAAAGCCGACGAGCTGGAGTTGGATCTGCAACATCAAGACCAGGAAGTCGCCAAGCTCCGCAACGCCCTCAACGCCGCCAAGACCAACAAAGAGTACGCCGCCCTCCTTACCCAGATCAACACGATCAAGGCCGACAACTCCAAGATCGAGGAAGAGGTCCTCAAGACCTTGCAGGAAGTCGACGCCATCAAGGCGCAGGCAAAGGAGCTCGAAGGGCAGATTTCCACTCAGGAGCAGCAACTCGCCGAAGTCGCCAAGAGCAGTCAGGACGACATCGACCGCCTCACCGCCATGTTTGACGATCTTAAGGCCAAACGTAGCGAGGCGGCAACGCAGGTTCCTCCCGATGCCCTGAGGACATTCGAGCGAATCGCGGCGACCTATGGTGGCGAGGCAATGGCGGTGATCGAGGCTCACGGAAAACGTCCCCCGTTCGATTACATCTGCGGCGGATGCTTCATGTCCCTCAATGCCGAGCACGTAAACGCTCTGCGGGTCAGGGACGAAATTCGCACCTGCAACAACTGCGGGCGGATACTCTACATCGAGCCACAGGAACAGGAAAGCGTCTCTAACTGATGAGCTGCGACAACCTGAAGGTCACAGTGAATATCGACGGCGGCGCGAGGGGCAATCCTGGACCCGCTGGCGCGGGGTTTGTTCTTCGGGCACAGGATGGAACCATCCTTCGCCAGGAGGGCTTCTTTCTGGGCAGGGCCACCAACAATGTCGCCGAGTACACCGCTCTGCTCAAGGGTCTGGCTTCAGCAATGGAGCTTGGGGCGAAGTCGGTCGAGGTACTCAGCGATTCAGAGCTTCTGGTTCGCCAGATGACTGGCGTTTACCGCGTCAAGAATGCCGGGCTGCTGCCCCTGTTTACCGAGGCCAAAGAAATCTCCCAGAAGTTCGATTCGTTCGAGATACACCACGTGCGTCGTGAATTGAACACCGATGCCGACCGCATGGTCAACATGGCGATAGATCAAAGGCGGGACGTAGAAGACTGACCCTTCAGGCCGGAGCGGGCTTTGTTCATCCGCCTGACGCGTCTGTTTGCAGAATCACCTGCGTGGCTGCGGGCAGGTCATTCACGGTCGCATCTGCCTGTGGTTCATCGTCGCCCACTTCCCCACCGTGGGTAAGTCGAATTGTTCTGCATCCCGCCCGCTTGCCCGCCTCGACATCCCTGGCGCTATCGCCGACCATCCAGCTTGAGGGCAGATCGATACCCAGTTCATCCGCCGCCGACAGTAGCATGCCCGGCGCGGGCTTTCTGAGGTCGCTTTCCCGCGTATATAGTTCGATTACCCCCTCCGGATGATATGGGCAATAGTAGATATTCTCCACGGTTGCACCGTGATGAGCAAGCTCACTCTTGAGCCTTGCGTGAATTTCGGCAAGTCGTTCCTCGGTCACAAGCCCCCTTGCCACACCCGACTGGTTGGTGACTATCACCACTAGGTACCCAGCTTCGTTGAGCGAGCGAATCGCCTGGGCAGCGCCGGGCAGCAGGTGCACCAGGTCGGGGTCGTTGATGTATCCGGGGTCTTCTATCACCGTCTTGTCGCGATCGAGGAAGACCGCCCCTCTTTTGCTGGCGTTTGTCATTTCGTTCTCTGGCGTCATGCGTCCACCGGATCGTTGCCTGTAAGAATCAAGCTGACAAGTTGGGCCATTGTCAGCAGGTCAAGCAGGTTGTGGTGTACGATATCCTTCACCTGTCTTGCGTCGGCGGTGTCGACGAATTTGTGGTATGCGTCTGCGATGGCCCACCCGGGAATATCACCAACGCGGTTACGGTTGAACAGGCATCGTTCAAGCGTCTGTAGTTTGCAGTTCGGAAGCCTGCCTCGCCACCTTCTGCGTGCTTCGGTGAGCAGGTCAAGATGCGGGCATTTACCGGCCGGTTCCAGGCCGTGGAATATCGCCCGCTCACGGATCATGTTCATGTCGAACGCCTTTCCGTTGAACGTGACGAGCACCCGCGAGCGTTTGATCCTGTCGATAAACGCCCGAAGAACCGCAGCCTCTTCGGCGTAGTTTCTGGCAAGGTACTGTTCGAAATGAAGATCATCGTCTCGAAAGAACATCACGCCCACCAGAAAGATGACGGCCCCGCTGAATCCGCACGATTCCACATCCATGAACAGCAGGTCTTCTGGTTTTCCGTTCGCGACATGGCAAAGCCCATCGGTGGCGTCAAGTTCGTCGAATCTCTGCCTTGCCCCGCGCATCACGCTGGCGTACTCAACGGCGACTGGTCGGCTTTGGGGGCTCACCTCGCTGAGCGAACGATTGATCAACCAGAACCGCGAGGTTCCCATCGGCATGCGGATTCTCTTTTCGATACCGGCGCAAGCTTCTTCGAGCGCGAGGGGATTTTCCGGTTCGTATCGTCGATATCCTATGGCGGGGTCTATCGCATCGGCGGCGCGCAGGGACTCTTGAGCCTCTTTCATATCCCGCCGCGCCAGCGAACGGGTGAGCATCTGAAGTTTTTTCCGTCTCGAATCTGAAGCCATAAACCCTGATTGTACCAACAATCGCGCGAGTGATGAAGCCAATCGCCCATTTGGACAACAACATTGCTCTAGTCCAGAAGATTCAGCAGAAGAATCGTAGCCGCCTTGTTGGGCACGGGGTACCCGCCTCCAAGGTCGGGGTCCTGGTGAAGCGGTGGCCGGAGATTCGCAAGCCCCACGCAGCTTGGGCACCCCTCC
>CAZWAT010000155.1:0-6670 GCA_964632015.1 uncultured Planctomycetaceae bacterium | reverse complement strand
AGGACGGCAGGACAAGCTATGCGGACATAATGCCCGCTGATATTCCACCTCCGGATTTTTCTTTGTTGAACATCGAGACCAGACAGGCCGTAGAAAAAATCATAAGTCAGATGCCCGAAGGGCTCCGCGTCGTGCTGTTGCTGAGCTATTTCGACGAGTTGCCCTACAAGGAAATAGCGGAAATACTGAACGTTCCGCTGGGTACGGTGAAATCAAGGCTGCATTCGGCAGTCAAATACTTCGCAAGGCAATGGAAGGCCGTAGCAAAAAGGCTAGGTCATGAGCAGCAAAAGTGACGACGGTGGTTTGATCATTGACCTTCTGCTTGGCGAGTGCCCCCCTCCCCAGGCCAGGGAACTCCATGAGCGGATATCTGTTGACCCCGAGTTTCGCAATCTCAAGCGGGACATCGAAAATACTCTTGGGGTCATCAAACTTCTTCCCGAAGCATCCCCTCCTGAAGATCTTGTTTCACGTACTCTCGATAAAGTCTCAGCCGCCCGTCTCACCAATTCGCTTATCGCCCGTGAAGAGACATCCCGTCGATGGACTTTTTCGACGTTTTCGATGCGTGAAGTCGGCACCATTGCAGCGGCGGTCTTATTGTTGGCGGTAGTGTTCGTGCCATCCGTTCGCAAGGCGAGACAGCGTATGCTCATCAGCGAGTGCGGCTCGAACCTGGGTCAGATCGGTTCCGCGATCAGCGCGTATGCCGCGAGCAACAACGAATATCTTCCTTATGCCTGCGAAGAGCGTCGCCCATGGATGAGCGTTTCCGGTCAGGAGGCGGTAAGTAATTCATCAGCTTTGTTCAAGCTGCTCAGGTCGGCACATGTTTCACCCAAACTTTTCCAGTGCCCAGCCAAAGGCATTGAATCCCTGGCAGTTGTCGAGGGGATGACAGATTTCCCCTCCGAACGCTATGTCGGGTATTCATACCAACATACCTTGACGCCACAAGGACGCATGCGCCGCAGCCACTACAGCCCCTCCGAGCAGGAAAAGATGGTCATTCTTTCGGATACCAGCCCGGTCTTCGGGGGCGGACGATTCAACAAAGATCGCCTCCTCGCACGCACCAGCGACAATCACGGAAACGCCGGGCAGAACGTCCTGAATATGAACTCCAGCGTTGCGTGGGTGTCGGATTCCAATGTCGGCGTCGAGGGAGACAACATATTCCTGGCCGAGGGTATCTACGACTACCACGGTGAGGAAACGCCCACCTCGCGGACAGACTCGTTTCTTCTGCCAGCCTATGCGGGCAACTGATCGGCCGAATCTTGCGGCCGGGGCGCTGGCCTGATACGCTGATGTTCTTCTCGGAACATCACTATGAGCGACTTCCGTACAGAGCATGACCTGCTGGGCGAACGACAGGTGCCCAGGGACGCCCTTTATGGCATACACACGCTAAGGGCAATCGAGAATTTCCCCATCACCGGCAGAAGGGTGCACCCTGAACTCATTCACGCCTTCGGCGCGGTCAAGCTTGCCTGTGCTCGCACAAATCGCGAACTGGGCAGGTGGAACGATCAGGTATTCTCGGCCATCGAGCAGGCGTGCTTTGAGTTGGCGCAGGGCATGCTCGATGAGCATGTGCTGGTTGATGCCCTTCAAGGCGGGGCGGGCACCAGCACGAACATGAACGTCAACGAGGTTATCGCCAATCGGGCGCTGGTCGTGATGGGCAGGAAACCCGGTGAATACGACGTCATTTCGCCCAGCGACCATATCAATCTTCACCAGTCCACAAACGATGTGTATCCGACCGCTCTTCGCGTGGCGGGGCTTGTGCTGCTTGGAAAACTCGAACGCGGTGTGGTGGGGCTGCTGGAGGCGTTTCAGGCAAAAGAACGTCAATTCTCGGATGTGGTGAAGATCGCTCGAACCCAGATGCAGGACGCTGTGCTCATCACCCTGGGCAGAGAGATGGGCGCATATGCTGAGGCGATTTCACGCGATCGCTGGCGAATCTACAAGTGCCAGGAGCGTCTGAGGGTGGTGAATCTTGGCGGGACAGCGGTGGGAACGGGTATCGGCGCGCCCAGGGCGTTCATCTTCAAGGCGGTTGAGCACCTGCGAGAAATCACGCATCTTGCGCTGGCGAGGGCAGAGAACCTCGTCGAGGCGACACAGAATGCGGATGTCTACGCCGAGGTGAGCGGCATAATCAAGGCGCTGGCGGTTGACCTTCTGAAGATATGCGGCGATCTTCGGCTGATGTCGAGTGGGCCGGCGGGCGGCATAGGTGAAATACACCTGCCGCAGCGTCAGGCAGGCTCATCGCTCATGCCCGGTAAGGTGAACCCTGTAATTCCAGAGGCGGTGACTCAGGCGGCAATGATGACGATCGCGAATGATCATGCGATTACGCAGGCCTGTTCGATGGGGTCAATGGAGCTCAATCCGTTCGGGCCTGTTATTGCCGATTGTCTTCTCAATTCGCTGGATATGCTTGCAAACGCTTGTGATGTTTTTCGCGGACACTGCATAGAAGGTATCGAGGTGAACGCCGACCGCTGCCGAGAACTGGTTGAAAACGGTACGGCTGCAATGACCGCCCTTGTTGAGCGGATCGGGTACGAAAAAGCGACAATTGTCGCTAGAACCCTTGCTCGGCGGGGAGGCACGGTAAGGCAGACCCTGCTTGAGATGGGCCTGATGGAAGGCGAAACTTTTGACGCCATCACCTCGCCGCACAACGTAATGAAACTCGGATCAACCATGAAAGACAGCGGTATTCTTGATGAATAACACACCCAAAGGGTTCAGGCTTCACATAGGGCTTTTCGGCAGGCGCAACGTTGGCAAGTCGTCGCTTCTCAACGCCATGACCCGCCAGAACGTGTCTATTGTTTCGAACGTTGCTGGAACGACCACCGATCCGGTTGAAAAACCCATGGAGCTTCTGCCGGTAGGGCCTGTGTTGTTCATCGATACCGCCGGTATAGACGATGTGGGCGCGCTTGGTGAAATGCGGGTGGTCAAAACTCGCCAGGTATTCGATCGCACCGATGTCGGAGTTATCGTCGTGGAGGCAGGAACCTGGAGCGAGTTTGAAGACAAGATCGTCTCCGAGCTTCAAAAGCGCCAGATACCCACAATTGTGGTGTTCAACAAGGTCGATCTTCACCAGCCTCGCCCCGAGATCGTCGAACACCTCACTCGGCAGAAGGTTCCAATTGTTCACGCCATTGCCAGCGAGGGCAAGGGCATTAACGACCTGCGGGAGGCGTTGATAGGATCGGCGCCGGAGGAGTTCATAAACCCCCCAGCCATTGTGGGTGATCTTGTTGGGCCGGGCCAGCTTGTAGTGCTGGTCGTGCCCATAGATCTCGAGGCCCCCAAGGGTCGGCTTATACTGCCGCAGGTGCAGAGCATTCGCGACATTCTTGACTCTGACAGCTACTGCATGGTGGTGAAAGATCGCGAACTTCGCGACGCTCTTGAAAGACTTAAAGACCCGCCGGCACTGGTAGTTACAGATTCTCAAAGCTTCCTGAAAGTGGCTGGTGACACCCCGGCCGAGGTTCCACTGACGTCGTTTTCGATACTGTTCGCCCGCAATAAGGGCAATCTGAGCGAGTTTGTTCACGGAGCCCTGGCGACTGAGCGCCTCAAAGGTGGAGATCGGGTACTAATAGCCGAGGCGTGCTCGCATCATCCCATCGCCGATGATATTGGTCGAGTCAAGATTCCCCGGTGGATCGAGCAATATATCGGGGACAAGATCGATTTTCAGCATGTTCAGGGGCATGACTTTCCGGAGGATCTGGCGTCTTATAAACTGGTTGTGCATTGTGGTTCTTGCATGTGGAACCGGCGCGAGATGCTCAGCAGGATGCTCATGTGTCGCCAGGCGGGCGTACCCATTGCCAATTACGGCATGATGATAGCTTACACGCTGGGGATATTCGAGCGGGCGCTTGGGCCCTTCCCGTCGGCGTTGGAAACATATCGTAGTCTCAAGCGGATGCAATAGTCTCTTTTCCCAAACGTTAATCGGAATAGAAATGGAATCGCAGCGGCTGAGGAAAGACATTGCCGCCGCCCAGGCGGGAATTGCCGAGGGCTTCGAGTCGCTGTTGGCGACGTTCGGGCCTCGTTTGTACGGTTTCTTTCTAAAGGCCACTGGTAACCATCATGAGGCGGAAGATCTGCTGGGCGAGATTTCGATTCGCCTGGTAAAAAACCTGGGCAATTATGACCATAGAGGGCGGTTTGAGCCTTGGTTGTTCCGAATAGCCGCCAATATGTTGCGAGATCGTCGAAGGCGCGCAAGCTCCAGGTCGACGACATTCAGCCTTAACGCCAGTGATGATGAGACGATGGCGTTGGAAGATCGAGTGTCTTCCAACACGGCCGCCCCGGGCCATCGCATTGAAGTGCAGGAAGATGTTGAATCTTTGGACGAAGCGCTGAATCAGCTTGACGATGTTACCAGGCAGTTGATTGTCATGAGGCATTTTGGCGACATGAGTTTCAAGGAGATATCACAGACCTGCGAGATGCCTTTGGGAACGGTGCTAGCAAGGGTGCATCGGGGCCTGAAGTCGCTCAGGAAGATGATTGGAACCCAGGATGAATCTTGATGAACGACAATACGAACGCATAGCCAGGTTCATTGACGGCGAAGACGTGCCCCTTGATGAGGACGAACGGTCGGCTGCTGAAGAAATGCTCTATCTCGAAGGCCGCAATCGCGACTTGATGGAGGTTTCGACGCCCGATACGTCGATGCGTCTGGCGCGCCAAGCAATGCTCGACGAACTGCGAAAATCCCGAACCCGCAGAAGCTTCAGGCGAGCAGTCACGGGACTTGCGGGTCTGGCCGCGGCCGCGGTTATCACCCTGGTGATTGGAGTGCACTGGATGAACAACAGCGTGACTTCCTCGCCCCGTCAGCACACCGGCGGCGACGACATCACGCACGCCACATATTTCGCCCTTGTGCACCAAGCTGACGACGACCTGGCCATATCGATGCTTGAGGACGAAATCGAGCTGTTCGAGGCTGAGCTTCTTGCCTCAACCCGTTCCCAGATGGATTGGCGGATGGATTCTGTGCAGGATCAGATAGACACGTTCTGGTTTGATGATGTCGATCTGAGCTTGTGGAATAATAAACAAATGTAAGGGTATTGAGATGAATAAATGTTTAACAGTGGTTGCCCTTGTGGCTATTGTCACATCAGGATGGGTTCTGGCTGACCAAGACGCGCAACAGACGCCCGCGCAGAACGGTCCCCGTCGGAGCAGAAGGGTGTCGCTGACCCAGGAGCAGGAAACACAACTGCTGGAATGGATGAAAGAGCACCGACCAGAGGATCTTGAAAGGCTTGAAAACCTGAAAGAAGAGAATCCCACCGCCTATCGCTGGGCGACCGCCAGGGCCTATGGTGTCTATCAGCAGTTTAAAATGCTGTCGCCGGAGATGCAGCAGGCAATGATAGCCCGGCAGCAGGCCCGTCTGCGTTCATGGAGACTCAGCAGGGCATACCTCCAGGCCGATGATGATAAGGATCGCGAAAGCATTCGACAGCAGCTCATAGACTCGCTTGGAGAGGAATTCGACCTGGAGCAGAAGATTCGCGAATATCGGCTTGAACAGATGGCCGAGCAACTCGAACGTCTCAGGGAGAACCTCAGTCAACGATGCGAGCATCGCGACACCATCGTCGAGAACGATATGAACAAGCTTCTGACGCTTGAACGTCCCCCCGGCCCCCGGCAACGCAAAGCTGGACCCCGTCATGGTTCTCGGAAAAATGTGAGCGCCCAGGACGACATCCAGAATCAAGCCTCTCAATAGGGACCGCGATTCATTCGGGCCGACCTCGACACTGCCCGAATTCTTATTGAGATGTACGATTCTAAATCTTCTCAAATCTGATGGCTATTGCCATTGGCGTTGGACCTGCTGAAGACGCCTGAAAAATACCCCTCTGTTACAAAAGGTGACCTTGATTGTTGCCGAAGTTTTAATTGTCAGGTTGGGAACTGGCTGAAGTGTTGTTTTGGTGACAATCAACATCCCACGTCGTGCGGTCATATGGAGTAATGGTGATGGAAATCCAGGCACTTGTTGTGGATGATTCGGGCATCATGCGCAAGCTGGTCATACGGTCGCTTCTTGAAAGCAAGCTTGCGCAGTTCATGTTCACCGAGGCGAAAGACGGCGCCGATGCGCTTGAAGCCTTTAAATCAAATCCAATAGACATGATCTTCGTCGACTGGAACATGCCCAATATGAATGGCATCGACTTCGTCAAGGAAGTACGCAAGATCGAGAAAGATCATGTGCCTGTCGTTATGATCACCACCGAAAGCACCATGGGAAAAATCGATGAAGCACTCAACACTGCTGGAATCGACTGCTTCATCGTCAAGCCATTCACCGCCGAGACTCTTCAGGTCAAACTTGGTCCGCTGTTTGACAAGCTCACCGAGCCGAAGAAGTCCGGAGGGTTTTTCAGCAAACTGGCTGCGAATATGTCTTAGTTCTTCATTTTAGTTCAAGGAACCGACAAGTGATTGAATCCGCTGTGCTACAACATTGGGAATGCGTGACTGCCTCGGCGAATGAGGTGTTTTCTTCCACCTGTGGGGTGGAACTCGAAGAAATACAAGCCGAGGCTTCCAGTGAAAACGAAAGCCTGTTCCTTGC
>CAZWAT010000154.1:0-6699 GCA_964632015.1 uncultured Planctomycetaceae bacterium | reverse complement strand
ACACAAATTGTCGCTTAATGCTTGCCGGGATGTTTTCGCTCCATGACGCAGGAAGTGAGATATCCAGTTTTGACCACCGTCTGCCGGCAAATGAGATCCTGGCGGCTATCAACCAGACAACGCTCCTCGCGCCACCATGCTGGCGGTTGATAGGATAGCGGCAATGGGCCGTTGAGCAACTCGCGCACTCAAAACGGACTGCTGTTCGGCCCGAACATGTGGCGGCGTCAGAATTTACATATCTTGAAAGAAAAGGATTGACTGACCGGCTTGCACGGGGTAGTTTTATAGGACATCTTTAATACAATGTTCAGACACCTACCATACATATGGCGCAGCGCATGGGTATGACATCGCTAAAGAGAAATGCAAGAGTCTATGACGACCTGAAGCGGCTCATTAAGCGTCAGATCCAGAGCAAGCTTCTTAAGCCTAATGATTGCGTTCTGACCGAACTTGAACTGTGCAATAAATACAAGCTCAGCAGGGTTTCGGTGCGAAGCGCGTTGCAGGAGCTGGTTGACGAAGGACTTCTGTGCCGCCTCAGGGGGAAAGGCACGTTTGTCGCCGAGCCGAAATACGTAGCTCAAACCCAGATGCTGGGCGTGCTCGTTCCCAATATCGCCTGGCACTTCTTCAACGAGGTTGTCAGGGGAATTGAAGATGTTGCCCGCGATCACGGATATGCAATAGCCCTTGGCAATACTGACGAAGACGCTACCAAAGAGGCCGAGTATATCCATGATTTCACGCGCACTGAGACCAAGAAGGTCAAGGGAATGATACTCACACCGCCGAATGATGCCCATGTCTCTCCGGAGGCGTACCGGCAGCTCACAGAGGACAAGATTCCTTTTGTGCTCATAGACAAACTGCCTGACACACTCGGCGACATTGGACTGGACTATGTGATCCCTGATAACGTCGAGGCGAGCAGGCTGGCCGTATCTCACCTTCTGGACCTGGGATATCGCAGGATCGGCTACTTTGGGTTTCGACGGCGCCGAGAATCGTACACGAATGCCAAAAGGCTTGAGGGCTATCGAAACGCCCTTGACCGCGGAGGCGTCGCATTTGACGACGAACTGGTGAAGGACGCCGGTACTTACAACGAGGACTCCGCGCGGGACGACCATGTCGCCCATGCGCTTAAGGACTTGCTGAGCAAGGGAATATCCGCTCTCTTCGTCGTTTCGGACCTGGACGCAAAGGTTGTTCTCGAAGAGCTGCAAAAGATGAATGTGGTGGTCGGGCGAGACATCGCGGTCGCATCATGCGATAACATTGATATTTCCGAATACCTTACCCCGTCTCTTACGACAATTCATCTACCAACCTGTCGAATGGGCGCAATAGCCGCCGAGATGCTGATACGGAAGATCGAGGGCAAAAAGAAAATGCCCTCAAGCGTTCTCGCGCCAGAGTTGATCATCCGCCGGTCTTCAGGAGGCGCGGCGGTTTCCGGAACAGCCGATCAGAAATAGCATCATTATGGAAACGAGCAAAAATCACCATGCAAATGTTCATTGCCGGAAAATGGGTTGATAAACAAGATGTAATCGAGGTGCGCAACCCGTACGACAACAGTCTGGTTGACACCGTGCCGCGGGCGGATGAAGCGGATGTTGAGAAAGCCATACGCAGCGCGCAGGCGGGGTTCAAGATCATGCGCGATATGCCCGCCCACAAGCGGGCGGAGATTCTTCGCCTCACTTCAGAGCGGATTCGTGAACAGTCGGAGGACTTCGCGCACGTCCTGGTCCGCGAGGTGGGCAAAACAATAAGAGAAGCTAGGGGCGAGGTTGCCCGCGCAGTGCAGGCGTTTACCGTGGCCTCCGAAGAGGCAAAGAGGATTCGGGGACAGACGATTCCTTTCGACGCCGTTGCAGCAGGGGAGGGGCGGAGCGGATACTACATGAGAGTTCCCGCCGGCGTGGTTCTGGCGGTTACGCCGTTCAACTTTCCGTTGAATCTTGCTGCTCACAAACTGGCGCCCGCGATTGCCGCGGGCAATTCGGTCATATTGAAACCAGCCAGCCTGACTCCCCTGGCCGACATCATGCTCGGACAGGCAATGCTGCATGCGGGCTTGCCCGAAGATGCGCTGAACATCATCACCGGGCCGGGCAACATTGTTGGCGAGTTGCTGGCCAGAGACCCGCGCATCAGGGTCGTGACGTTTACCGGCAGCGTCGAGGTGGGCGCACAATTAGCCGCCAGCGCCGGGCTGAAAAAGATCTCCATGGAGCTTGGGTCCAACTCGGCGGTGATCCTTATGGATGACTGCGACCTGACCGCCGCCATCGGGCGAATTGTGACGGGCGCCTACGCCGTCGCAGGCCAGGTCTGCATTTCGGTGCAAAGACTCATTGTGCACGAAGCGATTTACGACCGCTTCCTGGATGAATTCGTCCGCCAGGTGAAGAAGCTCTCCGTGGGCGATCCAATGAACGAAACAACCGACGTCGGGACGATGATCTCCGAAAACGCCGCGAGCAGAGCCGAAGAATGGATCGTCCAAGCCGTCGCCCAGGGCGCACGCTGCCTGACGGACGTCAAGCGGCAAGGAACTCTTCTTCATCCGACGGTTCTTACGGAGGTCACCGAGCAGATGAAGGTCTTTTCGGAAGAGGCCTTCGCCCCGTTGGTGACAGTGAATCGATGCGGCAACCTTTCCCAAGCCATCGAACTGGCGAATCATTCCCGCTACGGCCTGCAGGCGGGCATATACACGCGGAGCCTTTCCAACGCTTTCGAGGCGGTCAGAACTCTGGATGTCGGTGGCGTCATTATTAATGACATTCCTTCGTTCCGGGTGGATCTGATGCCCTACGGCGGAATGAAGGACAGCGGCGTGGGAAGAGAAGGCCTCAAATACGCCATAGAAGAAATGACGGAAATCAAGCTGGTCTGCTTCAAGCACTGAGCGAAAGGAAGAACATGGTTCTGAAGATAAAGGACGTCAAGGGCGTCAAGGTTCCCTTGCCCAACGAGAGGATTCTCAAGGTTCTGGCCTGCCCCGAACTTGGCGCCGGCGGCGATCTTACCGTTTTGGTTTCGATCATCACCCCCGGCGGCGGAACCGGATTGCATA
The DNA here is from genome assembly GCA_964632015.1 of uncultured Planctomycetaceae bacterium. Classification (GTDB taxonomy): domain Bacteria; phylum Planctomycetota; class Phycisphaerae; order SM23-33; family SM23-33; genus JAAYCO01. The sequence goes on along the minus strand of CAZWAT010000154.1, from coordinate 3,605 downwards.
CTCATGACGTAGATGAATATATGTATGTGGCAACCGGTAGCGGACAGAGCATATGCAAGGGAGATGTGGACGAGGTGGCTTCGGATTCGCTGATCTTCGCCCCCAAAGGCGTCGAACACGAGATCAGGAATACCGGTGAGGAGAGTCTGAAACTGTTTTGCGTATACATCCCCGCCCTGAAGCCCGCGGGATATTTCGAACAAGCAGTCGCAGCCGCCAGAGATTCTCTCGGCGCCGACAAATCATAACCATGGCGAATAGGAAGTGAGGTCAATCGTGAACACGAAAATAGGATTCATCGGTTTGGGGATCATGGGCAAGCCCATGTCCAAGAACCTTATCAAGGCGGGACATTCACTGGTTGTGTACGACATTTCCGCCCAACCTGTTGAGGAACTAGTTGAGGCCGGGGCAAAAAGAGCAGGCAGCCCGAAGGAAGCGGCCCAACAGTGCGACGTGATTATTACTATGCTTCCTGACTCGCCACAGGTGGAAGAAGTGATCCTGGGAAGCAACGGCGTGTTGGAAGGAATCACGCCCGGCTCGGTCATTATCGACATGAGTTCCATAGCGCCTTCGGTTTCGCAGAAAGTGGCGGCCCAAGCTCAGGCCAAGGGCGTGGACATGCTCGATGCCCCCGTCAGCGGAGGCGAAATCGGCGCGATCAACGCCGAGCTGGCGATCATGGTCGGCGGAAGGCAAGAAACGTTTGATCGATATGTAGGCATTCTTCGCACCATGGGCAAGAGCGTCGTACGCATCGGCGACATTGGTACGGGAAACATCGCCAAGGTCGCCAATCAGATCATCGTGGCCATAAACATCGCTGCGGTGGGTGAGGCCTTCATTCTGGCCAAGAAGGCAGGGGTCGATCCTGAACTGCTGTTCCAGGCGATTCGCGGAGGCCTGGCGGGCAGCAAGGTGATGGAAACCAAAATCCAGAACATCAAGGACGATCAGTACAAGCCCGGCTTCAAGATCAAGCTGCATCAGAAGGACATCAAGAACGCCATGCAGACCGCGGCCGAACTGAATGTCCCACTGCCCGTAACCAGCCTGGTGCAACAGATGATCGGCGGCCTGGTCAACAATGGCAAGGGCGAGATGGACCACTCCGCTATCGTTACATTCGTTAAGGATATGGCTCAGGAGGGCGCACGAATATGACAAGGCCTTCCCGCAAACCGGTAATAGGACTTGTCATGGGTGATGCGGCCGGTATTGCGCCCGAACTCATTATCAAGGCTTTTGAGAATGAGGCGCTTACTTCAACGTGTTCGCCGTTCGTGATCGGAAACACGAGCATAATGAAGCTGGCGGCGTCGACCATGGGCAGGCGGCTGGATTTTTGCCCGTTGAAATCCGTCGCGGATATCCAGCCGCACGCGACTGCAATTCCGATTCTTGAAGGTGGAATCGACAACCCGAATTTCAAATGGGGTGTTGTGGATTCCATAAACGGCCGGAATGCCGTTTCGTATATCGAGAAAGGCGTCGATCTGGGCATGCGCAAGGAGATTGACGGCATGGTCATAGCTCCTTTGAACAAGGAGTCGATGCACAAGGGAGGAATGCAGTTCCCTGACGAGATCGCGTTCCTTGGTCATCTGGTGAAGACAAGAGTCCGAACGGTGATCAAGTGGGGCAAGGTATTTCGTTCCACGGTTGTCGGCCATGTTCGTTTTTCAAAAATCGCGGAGATGGTGACCAAGTCCAACATAGTCCCCGTCATCGATAATCTTAATAACGTGATCAGGCAGTTTGGAATCGACTCTCCACGAATCGCCGTGGCTGCGTTGAATCCTCACGGCGGCGAAGACGGCACGTTTGGAGATGAAGAAATTCGTGAAATTGCCCCGGCGGTTGAGTCTGTTAAGGCAACCGGCGTTCAGGTTTCCGGCCCGTTCCCAGCGGACACGGTGTTCGTTCGAGCGATCAAGGGGCAATTCGACGGCGTTGTATTCCTCTATCATGATCAGGGAAACATCGCCATGAAGTCGGCTGCGTTTGGCGAAGGAGTTTTGATCTACACCGGCGTGCCCTTCCCCTGCGCGTCTGTTGTTCACGGCTGCGCCTATGGTAAGGCCGGTCAAAACAGGGCCGATTCAACCAGTTTTGAAGACACTGTAATGACCATCGCTCAAATGGCTGTTCGTCAGATGGACGGCGGCAACGATTAAGCCTGTCAAACCGGAGTAGCACAGTGGCGGACAACAACCTGTTCAGTCTTTCGGGCAAAATAGCACTGGTCACCGGTGGAAGCAAAGGAATCGGTTACGCCATCGGCAAAGGCTTCGCCATGGCAGGCGCCGACGTCATCCTGGCAAGCAGACACATTGCCCAGGCCCAGGAGGCGGCAGAGTCTTTGAAAACCTTCAACGTCCAGACAGCCGGAATCTTCATGGATGTCAGCCAGGTGTCCCAGACTCACGAAGCGCTGGACGAAGTGGTGAAGTGTTTCGGCAGGTTGGATATTCTTGTTAACAATGCCGGAATCAGCCCTCGCAAGCCGGCTCTGGAGATCACGGAAGAATGGTGGGACGCCATTCTGGACACGAATCTCAAGGGCACGTTCTTCTGCGCTCAGGCAGCCGCCCGTCATATGATCAAGCTTGGCGTCCATGGCAGAATCATCAACATCTCATCCGTTGGCTCCATGGTGGCTCAGAATCAACTTGCGCCATACGGCGCCAGCAAGGGCGGCATAAACCAGCTTACCCGGGTGCTGGCCGTGGAATGGGCAAAGCACAACATCCTGGTGAACGCGATCGCGCCGGGAAGCATTCGAACCGACATAAACAGAGATTACCTGTCCGTCCCCGACAACCTCAACCGGAATCTGAGCAAGATCTGCCTTGGCAGAATCGGTAATCAGGACGAGCTTGCCGGCGCAGCCGTCTTCCTTGCTTCCGAGGCTTCGAGCTACATGACCGGCCAGACCATATTCATAGACGGCGGCTGGACCATAGAGTAACTCGCAGCGCCCCTTTCGGCCGTATGCCACATATACGGCTTCCTTCCACGCCATCCTGCGGTGTCATACCAGAATGCATGGTTGGCGGGAATCTGTAGGCACTGATAGAAAGGCTAGTTATGGCTGTTTCCTGTAGAGCCCACCTTCGCTGCCCTGAAACGTGAGGTAAGCCAATTATATGTCCCCGCGTGCCGACGATGGGCTGGGTTGGCTACGGGAGCTCGGCCGACAGGTTGTACGAAGACGCCTGGACCAACCGCCTTCAACGGGCATTACGGCGTAGCCATCTACGACGACCACGTGATTCTGAACCCCGACATGTCCCTGACCGAGCAAGGACGGGCCTTGGTGGAGGTCCTCCAGCCGCTCCGGAACGGCGTGGGCACGCTGCTGTATTCATCGAGGCTGTCTGATCCGGTGGTGGCGCTGCCGTACGATCCGGGCGCCCTGCGGGTGGAGGTTCGCCGGTCGAAGATAACAACAGCTTGCCATGTACCAGTGACCGCCAGTAGGGCGGCCACAAAAAAGGGGTCAGGAACATGTTTGGTACAGGAACCCTTCTGGTATTGGGCGGGAGAAAAAGGTTCCTGACCCGAATGGCACTTCCTTAAGCGGTATCAAGCAAAACGGC
>CAZWAT010000153.1:0-6779 GCA_964632015.1 uncultured Planctomycetaceae bacterium | reverse complement strand
TGGCCCGGGATTACAGCGGTCAACACCATCATGTCGTGGCTGTGGTCGGCGATGCAAGCATAGTGAATGGCCTGGCGATGGAGGGGCTTAATAACGCCTCGCTTTTGAGAAGACAGTTCCTGATCATCCTTAACGATAACTCGATGGCAATTGATAGGACCCACGGAGCGATGGCGCATGCTCTGGATCGTATCAGAACCACCGCGACATACAGCGGTATCAAACAATCCACCGAGCAGTTGCTTCAGCATATGCCGCTTGGCGAAGGCATCAACAAGGCTATTCGCAATCTAAAGGCAGGCCTAAAGACTTCAATTCATGGCGGACAGATATTCGCTAATCTAGGATTTGACTACTATGGCCCGGTCGATGGGCATGATATGTCGCAACTCATACGCATCTTGCATCGGCTTGCGGACATGCCCCACCCGGTTCTGCTGCATGTTCACACGCAGAAAGGCAGGGGTTGCCAATATGCTGTCGATGATCCCTGTCGATTCCACAGCCCCTCTGCCTATACGCTCAAAGACGGCAAGGCGGTATTCGAGAAGAAGTCGAGCAAGCAATGGACGCAGGTGTTTGCGGATACCCTGGTGGAGCTTGCCGAACAGGACAAGCGCGTTGTGGCCATCACGGCTGCGATGCCAGACGGGGCGGGGCTTGTCGAATTCCGAAAGCGGTTCCCATCGCGGTACATTGACGCGGGTATCTGTGAATCACATGCAGTCGCCACCGCTGCCGGCATTGCGAAGGAGGGCAAGCGCCCCGTGGTGGCGATCTATTCGACATTTATGCAGCGGGCATATGACCAGATCTTCCAGGAGCTGTGCCTTAATCAGCAAAATGTCATGCTCTGCATGGATCGTGCCGGACTTGTCGGAAGTGATGGTGCCGTGCATCATGGATTTGCCGATATAGCCCTTCTTAGGACGTTACCGGGCATTGTGCTGATGGCGCCCGCTGACGGGGTGGAACTGAAGGCGGCCATGCAACTGGGCCTGTCGCTGGATGGCCCTTGTGCCCTGAGGTACCCCCGCGACGGGGCTCCACAGAGTCTGCCTGATTGCCCACCGTTTGAACTTGGCCAAAGTCGTGTCATGCTTGATCCTCCTCCGGGCAAAGAGCCCGATGCTCTCCTTGTGTGTTATGGTGCTACTGTTTACACAGCTCTCGATGCAGCGCGTGAGCTTTCGGCGCAGGGGCACAATCTGTGCGTAATTAACGCCCGTTTTGCCAAGCCGCTTGATGCCGGAATGATTGTGCGCGTCCTATCCTCTGGAAAGCCGGTGTTGACGATCGAAGACCATACGATCAGGGGCGGGTTCGGATCAGCGTTTCTCGAGCTTGCCAGCGAACGAGGCCTGGATACATCCAAAGTACGCCTTCTGGGTATGCCCGACAGGTTTATTGCTCACGCCTCGCGGCAGCAGCAACTGGCCGAGACAGGTCTTGACGCTGCCGGCATTGTTGCTGAGACACTTGATATGATTCACGCGGGTGCCTCAACGGTCCAGCACCTGCGCAAAATAGGCGAGTCGTCCCGGCGTAACACGCTGTGACCGTTCGCAAGCGGCGGCGCCTCAGCCCTTCCAGGTAGTCTTGTCGACAGTTGTGCTGAAGCTGTCAGTGACGACCTTTGGCATGTCCTCGGACGCAACGGCCTGAAGATCTTTTGCCGATGGTTTGCCCATGTAAATCAGCCGCTTCATCGGACATTTCTGCAATGCCACTGACGCCGCTTCGGCTGTCTCAGGCGTGTATTTGTCATAATCAATCACCGACAGATTGTCGCTCACGGTGAACAGGTCATTGAGCCTCGAACAAGCGCCGCAACCCAGACAGCCCACCTTGCAGACAGCTCGCACATCCTTGCCGAAGTCTTTATTCGAGCATGCAACCACCAGCATGCGTTCGCTTTTGAAAGGAACCATAGTAATGATGTTGCGCGGGCACACCTTGGCGCATGCCCCACATCCGGTGCATTTCTCATAATCGATGGTGGCCAGGCCGTCCACGATGTCAATTGCTCCGAATTTGCATGCCCGGAAACAATCGCCCATGCCCAGGCAACCATAGACACAGCCCTGAATCCCACCAGTCATGTTGGCGGCGGCACAGGATTGTTCACCGCGATATTCCATCATACTGAGCCGTTGCGAACGGGTCGCGCCGCAATGAACCGCAGGCCTGTACGGGTAGCTTTCCTCGACTTCAACACCCATGATGTTCGCAATGGACAAGGCACAGCTCGATCCACCGACAGTGCAGAGCGATACAGACTCCTGCTGGTTGACGATGGCCTCGGCGTAATCGTTGCATCCCACGTACCCGCACCCACCGCAGTTTGCGCCGGGCAAGGCGATGTTGATGGCTTCGATTCGCGGATCAACCTCAACCTTAAGGGCGTCATTCGCCCAGCCCAAGGTGTACGCGATGAACAACGCCAGAAGCAGCATCACTGCAGAGGCGAGCATGATGATAACCAAAGTCATAGCGGATTCTCCGTCGCGACCACAGAGGCGCTTTTTGCCGCCGGCTCGTTGTCTGGAGCAGCGATTTTAGCCTTGAGGTTCTTGTCTATTCCGGTGAAGCCCATGAAGGCCAAGGCAAGTATGCCGGCAATGATCAAGGTGATACCGGGACCCTTCAGAGGCTTTGGAACATCGCAGTGATCAAGCTCTTCTCTGAGCCCGGCCATAATCACTATCGCCAGCGTGAAACCTAGCCCGCCCGCAAGAGCGAAAACCAGTGATGTACCAATATCCCAGTATCCCGCACCACCGACATGCTTCATGATTTCGAGGCAGGCGAACAGGATCGCGCAGTTGGTCGTGATCAGCGGCAGAAAGACACCGAAAGCCTTGTATAGTGGCGGGAAGAACTTGCGTACGTACATCTCAACAAGCTGTACCGCTGAAGCAATCACGAATATGTAGACGATATAGTTTAGAATGCTCAGATCAACCGTGATAGAGGCATCGCCTCCGATCGACTGCCACACCCATGTGCTCAATGGTGCGCCAGGCTGAAGAACATAACGTGTCAGGAGCCAGCTCAACATCACTGCCACAGTCATCACGAACGTTACCGCTGCCCCCATGCCCACGGCCATGTCCACGCGGCGGGAGACGCCAATGAACGGGCAGATGCCCACGAAGTAATGCAGCACAAAGTTATTGATAAGGGCGGTTGCGAAGGCCAGAAGCAGTATATTCGTCAGGTATTCCATAATCTCACCTTGCCTCCACGGGCTGGAGGGCGCGGGCCTCTTTGGCTTTGGCTTGCCGATTCTCGCGGGCCTCGCTGAACCAGTTTACAAGCCCCATAAGAACGCCCAGGGTAATGAACGCTCCGGGGGGAAGTACCATGATGATCCACTTGTACTGGTCCGCGTCATGCCAACCCAGCGGGATGTCGAACCATGTTCCGTTACCAAGCACTTCGCGAACCGTGCAGATGCTCGCCAGTGCCAATGCAAACCCCAGCCCCTGCCCGAAAGCATCGCCCACTGCTCGTCCGATTGACTGCTTTGAGGCGCAAACCTCGCACCGACAGATTATCACGCAGTTAACGATAATAAGTGGGATATATGGGCCTAGTTGCCTGCTCATGTCATACATGTAGGCGGCCAGTACCCTGTCGGCGACGGTTACAAAGGTGGCGATCGTCAGCGTAAACACCAGAATTCGTAGATGCGGGCGAAGCACCCCGCGAATTAAAGATATGATCACATTCGAGCAGAGCAGTACGAATAATACCGCCCCAGCCATGGTCATTCCGCTCTTCATACCGTTGGTGACCGCCAATGTCGGGCACATGCCCAGCACCTGGCGATACACCGGGTTCTCCGGAAGCACGCCCCGGATGAACCTCTCAAGTGCCGTTGGTCCGCCACCGTTCATTATCTCGCCTCCATCGGAAGATCGTTTCTGAACGCCTGCACGGCAGCGTTCAATATGTTGGCGACCGCTTCTGATGACACGGTCGCGCCGGTAATCGCCCCAACCTGGTTGCCTGAAGGGGCGGACTTCGTCACGCCGATGGGAAGCTCGGCGCTCTTGCTTGCGAATTGCAGGGCGAAATCATCTGGTTTTTCAATCTTTGCGCCAAGGCCCGGAGTCTCCTTCTGGCTAAGTACCTTCAGGCCTGTAACCTGCTGTGCAAGGCGGTCCAAGCCTATGAGAATCTCTATGCGATCGGCAAACCCATCGCCGCTGGCAGCAAGCACCCAGCCAACAAGTCCACCTCCAGCGTCCACCGCACGATAGATGGTCTGTCCATTGTGCTCCATCGCTTCGCCTTTGACGCAGCCGGGGACGATCTCGGGAATTGCGCTCATGGCAAAGCTGCTCTTGTTGCTTTCGATCTTGGGCTTGAGATTGGACTCGACAAATGCCAACAAACCGCCGAAGCATGTTGCCAGCACCAGCACCAGCCAGCCCTGTGAAAGGTAGCTCAGCTTGGAAGGTTTCGTTGTTTTTTCCTGTGGTTGATCTGTCATGGGTGTTTCCACTATTTTCTGGCTTTGGGTACTTTTCCGCCGACTGGTGTGGGAATTGTCCAACGGTTGATCAGTGGTACGATGGCGTTCATCAGTAGCACCGCGAACATTACGCCTTCGGGATAGGCGCTGAGGGTCCGCATCAGGATCACTAGCGATCCGATACCCACTCCGAAGATGAATCTGCCCTTGGGGGTGAGCGGGCTTGTGACAGGATCGGTTGCGATGAAGAACGCGCCAAACAGCATTGCACCGCCCAGCAGGTGATGCACAAATGTCCAGTCTGTCAGCATCAGGTCTGCCAGTGACGACCATTCACCGACTATCAACAGGTTGATCATTGCGACGCTTTCAGTGCGGGTTGCCAGCAAACTCCAGACAGTTGCCGCCGAAAGCATGCCAACAGGAATCTGCCAGGCCGCTACACGACGCACCAGCAGATAGACTCCACCAAGAACGCATGCAACCGCGCTGGTTTCTCCCAGCGAGCCGTTGGTGTTGCCCAACAGTAACAACAGCGGACTGGTGACCTTTCCACCTATCTGGAATGCTGTCATAGGCGTTGCCTGCGAGACGACATCGACGCTGGAGCCGTCAACGTATCCGCCCGCCGCCAGTGCGCCGGTAAAGGCCATCATGGCAAACGCCCTACCGACCATCGCTGGATTGAACAGGTTGTGCCCGAGTCCACCGAAGATGAACTTGCCGAAGCCCACCGCGCTGACGGCAGCAATCAGGGTGACGTACCATGGGGATGTGCCTGGAAGAGACATCGCCAGAATCACGCCTGTCACAACGGCAGACAAGTCACCGATTGTCGCACTTCTTCGCCTAGCAGCCGTAAAAATCAGCTCAGCGCCGATGCAGCCGATAATGCACAAAGCGACCTGCTTGACCGCTAGCCACTTGAATACGCATACTGATGCGATCAGCAACGGTGTCAGTGCGATCAGTACATCCAGCATCATCCGCCTGGTAGAAAAACCCTTCGCGCCGAGGTGAGGTCCGGGCGATACATGCAGCCGGGGCTCGTCCTTGGCAGGGGCGGATACCGCAACGTCCACTTGCTTGGTAGCTTCCATATTAAGCCTTGTTTCCGTCATCTAGATGCAGCCTTGCCCACACGAATCAACTGCACCAGCGGGATTCTCGCCGGGCAGACATACGAGCAGCTTCCGCACTCGCAGCAGGCGGCTATGTGATATTTACGGGCCAGATCCCAATCCTTGTGTCTGCTTGACAACGCCAGCTTGGTAGGAACTAGTTGCAACGGGCAGGCGTCCACGCATCGGCCACAACGAACGCAGGCTGTTTCCTGCTCACGTTTGACGTCCTGGTGAGTCAGAACAACGACGCCACTGGTTCCCTTGGTTACCGGAGTCGCGAGATTTCCCAACGCAAATCCCATCATGGGGCCACCCGCAATCACGCGTGCTGCGGATGCTTTTAGTCCACCACAATAGTCGATCAGCGACTGGTATGGCGTCCCGATGGCAACGAGCAGATTCTTGGGTTGCTTGATTCCGTCCCCTGTCACCGAAACCACGCGGTGCGTCAGAGGTTTGCCCCGCACCACGGCACGGGCCACCGCCGCGGAGGTGGCAACATTCATTACAACCACGCCCACGTCCAAAGGCAAACCACCGGTGGGAACCACCCGCTTCAGTACAGCGGGAACCACCTGGCGCTCGCCGCCCATGGGATACTTGGTTTCAACGACCGCCACCTTGACGTCGGTTCCCTTGGCAGCTTCTTGCAAGGCTTTGGCGGCATCAGGCTTGTTGCTCTCGATCGCCACGAAAATCCGTTTCGCCCCGCATGCCTTTGCGGAAAGCAACGCCCCAAGGACGATCGCCGTGGGAGCTTCAACCATCAGCCGATGATCGGAAGTGAGGTAGGGCTCACACTCGCAGCCGTTGAGAAGCAGGGTATCTACGGGCTTGTCGGGATTGGGCGAAAGCTTGACGTGTGTAGGAAAGGCTGCGCCGCCAAGTCCGACCAATCCGGCCTCTTTCACCGCCTTCGTAATGTCAGCGGGCTGGTGTCTGGAAACCTGGTCATACGACCAGTCGCCGCCATAAATGTCGTCCCAAAGCGCAACTCCAGAAAGCTGCTCATCTTGGGCGGTAACAGGTATCGTCCGAACATGTCTGCCGTTAGGAAGCGTCGTCACGGATAGCGGACCGACGGTTCCTGTGATAGGGGCATGAATTGGAGCCGAGACAAACGCGTCCGCCTGGGCAATCTTCTCGCCAAGCGTAACGGATTGCTTGGGTTT
>CAZWAT010000152.1:0-6860 GCA_964632015.1 uncultured Planctomycetaceae bacterium | reverse complement strand
AGCACTGCGATGGCCCAACTTCGTTCAAAGTGTCGCTCAGGGGTCATGCTATCGGCGGGTTCGCGGGCGTAATGTGCCTCGGCCTGTGCAACGTCAAGCGAAACAATTTTTCTTTCACCACCTCGCTTGAGGGCGCGGGCCTTGTCGTGCTGGTCAGCCATGAAATGCTTCAGGGACACCAGTAGAAATGAGCGGAACTTGCCCTTCGAACGATCCACCGTCGCCAGACCCTGGTTCTCCAGCAGATGGGCGAAGAAGCCCTGTGTGAGGTCTTCAGATTGTTGAGGGTCGTTGCCCTGCCGGCGGATGAACGCATACAGCGGGAACCAATACGCCCCGATCAACTCTTCCAACGCTCTGCGCGATGTTGACGTGCTCGCCGCCTGCCCGCCGTTTGTTCCACCGCGCCCAGCCGCCGCCAGCACGATGCTCCACCGTGTGGCCGCGAACCGCGCCCCAGAGGTTCGGCGAGCGCTGGCTGTATTCCCACCATTGCCAACATCAACATGTACCGAAGATGTCCGCCCTGATGATGCCATGCCGAAGGTTATACCTCTGACGGTAGATACCTTCAACGCTTACATGCCGGGCGATGACGGTCTGGTCGTCTGTGTCACCTGAACGCCAGGACCCAGCCGCAGCAGAGTAGTGCCAGTATGCTTGGCTCAGGCACGACAGCCGCCGCCCAGTAGTCGGATGAGTACATTTGCTGGCCATCCACCTGATAGGTTATGACCGTAGTAAAGGCATGTATACCAGTGTACGTAGGCAGATAGGTCAGCTCCCCCAAGCCGGTACTGAGGAATGTGTCGGAATCCACCAACAGCTGATTGTCATGATAAATCTGGACATCCGTGATCGTAGACGGGTCGCCGGCAAAGGACACCTGCAGCATGATCTCTTGTCCCCAACCGTACACTTCTAAATAATAGTTGTCGCCAATATTGGGGGTGATATTCACCAATGGCGGATTAGTTGCGTTGTGCGCCCTATAGACCAGCGCCTCGGTCTCGTTGAGGAGCCACGAAGCCTTTGAGACATCACCTGTGTACTCGGAGTAAGGCGCTATGTCTGGCCATCCCACGGAGGTCAGGACATTGCTGGAAACCCTGTTGGATTGGCCCAACCAAGCGGTTGATGTCGGCACGGTGGCCAGCGTTACGCCGTCGGTCGCCGTGGGAAGTTGACCCTGGGGATATCTCTCCTTCATTGCCTGGGCGATATGTGTCCAGACAATGTCTTGACTTGTCCACGAGTGACCTTGGCCCCAGTCGGCGATGAGAGCCACATCAGCCCCATGGGTGCCTCTCCAGGTGTTGAACCATTTGATAGTCGTAGATCCGTAGCTGGTGTCGTTCTGACCCGACACGCACAGGCCCGGAACCCTTGCAGCCTCCGGTACAAGCAAATTGGTCGTGCTAGAGTACTTGTCATTCACGTAACAAATCACTCGATCTGGCACGGCCGATGCGAACCGGCTGGAGTTCCAGCCTCCCCATGAGAAGCCTTGGAACGCTACCGGGGCATTGCTGATCTCCGGTCGACTTGCGGCTGCGGCGGCCCCGTTGAGGGCTGCGTTAAAGTTGTCGGTAAACTGTTGCAGGTTGTTGCCCGCATATTGAACGGAGTCACTGTTGTCCAGACCGATGAGGCCCAACCCTAGTGCCCGCGCTGGTTCTTGCAACCCTGGATCGAACAGATATGAGCGTGAATCGCCCCCGCGCCCTGGCAAGATCCACAACATCCCTCGAAGCGGCACGTCCTCGGGCACCCATACGCTCAGTCCCTTGGCGGGGAAGTTGGTCGAGCCGCTGGTGAAATCGGCCGTGTAGTAGATGACCTCCTCGCCGTTAACCGCCGGCAAGGTTCCGGCAAGAACCGACAACATCCCCAATGTCAAACTGATAGTTCCACGAGCAGCAGTAGAATGAGCCATGGTATCTCCTCTTTTTTTCAGCGCGAGCCAAGTGCATACCCGTCAGCGGCTGAGCCGACCACCTCGGGCTTGTCATTATATCATAATCAATGTGTGAACATATATGTCATGCAAAAAAAACATGGCCTGGTTCAGATAAGCGGGCAGTACTCACGGCTCTGTTGCAGGCTGCAAGATGAAGTCAACGCTTGTGATAACGGTCCCGGTGCTGGGAGGCAAAGGCAGGCCGGGCTTTTCGGCGGTAATTCGGGCCTTTTTCTTAGTGGGCTGTCTTTGACTCGCCTGTCGTTCAAGTTGTGCAAGCGCAGCCAGCATTCGGCGGGACTTGTCGAGCAGTTCTGCGGTTATCAGCGGAACGGTGCGTGTTGCGGTCTGAAAACCATTGGCCTGCACCTCAAAGATTCGGTTAACTCCTTTGTCGCCTGATCCACCATTCAAGTATCCGGCAGTTGGATACATTTCAGGCGGATCTATGCCGCGAAGTTCATATTCTCCGTTGGCGTTGGTGACAGCCGTGACTGAACGCCGCTCCAACCACCGCTCTCCCTCGGATGTTTCAAACCGTTGGTCTTGGCTATTGCGAGGGTCTTTACACGTCACCATTGCGCCGGCAACCGGATTGCCCATGGCATCTATGACCCGGCCGCGAACTGTCACCACGTCAGGCCTGAGATTCAGATTGGCTCGATAGACAGGGACTCGCCCGTAAGCATGCATATCCGGGCCTGGATAACCGCCGACACGTACCGTTGCTTTGTCCATAGCCGTACGCCCAGCGACGCCACGTTCAACAGCCGGTGACGGCAGTTTTGCCCAAACTTCATAATCACCTTGTAAAAGGCCATAGAAAGCATAGCGCCCTTGATCGTTGGTGACTGCCTCGCGTGAAATCTCCTCCTGTTGTGCGGTCAGGCCGCGAAGGTGGACGGTAATCTTAGGACAAGTCTCTGCCTTGGGCCGCGTATGCACCAGTTTGAAGAATTCCTCATCTGACTTCACTTCCGGCAGCTTCTTCAAGAGATCCTCATCAAAACGCCATTGAGGAGTCCCATTGATCACGACACCGAAGATGTGAGCGCCGGCGGAAGGGTGACTGATGAGGGGAGTTGCAAAGGCAGCTAGTCCATTCCTGATGCGGCGGAGGTTCGACAACGCCTGCTCTCGTGACGCGGATTGAGAGGCTGATGGCTCATCAGTCTTGGTGGCTTTGGCACGCGCCTCTGTCGCCTTTACCACCGCAGCCGGAATTGCCACCGCCGCGATAAGCACGGCGGCGATCAGGCCGGAGGAGCCCAAAACAAACCGCTTAAGCAACTTGGTGTTGATGCTCAATGTTGTCTCTTTACGCTCCATCCCTTGCCTCGCTGCGCTCGGTAAGGGATGGACAGAACGCTAAAGCAATTTACAGAAGAAAAATTACACTACCGCAAAGTAAAACGCCCTTCTTGAATGAATATGTTATCACATAAATAAAAAAAGGGCGCCGAGAATGCTCATCGGCGCCCTTTCTGAAACAAAAAGTGGCTGCTGTCTGTTATCTACGCTTCCTCAGCAAAACAGCAGCGCCGCTTATCACCAGGCTCATCGTGCCCGGTTCGGGAACAAGACCGATTACGACGTTGTCAATTGCGTGGCAGGCAACAGCGTTGGAGGCATTCTGAATCGCGAAGCCACCAAAGCCGACACCATCAGCGAGGTCAAGCGAATAGTCACCATCAGTCAACCCCCCAGCGAACAAGGTGTCGTTAATAAGCAGAGAAGCAGTATTCTGGTCAAGATCCAGGACAATGCTGATATCCAGAACCTCTCCCAATGACCATGTTGCGGAATCAAATGTCGCTTCGTCTCCCTTATCGCCAGCCGAACCAAACTCTGTAGCAAGAATCTCGCCTGTATCCTGCCTGAATCTGAAGTCACCTAGTTTGGCATTGTTCTGGTTGTACATGCTGAAGTAGACGTAGTTGACGCCCGATTGGTTGCCGCTGTCAAAGAGGGCATTCAGGCTGATCGTGACGAGGCCTGAAACCGGTCTGTCCGTCTCGGCGACTGTGAACTCAACTCGATTGTAGGTACCGTGGGAGTCCATGATGACAACATTGTCGCCATTGCCGCCAAGCACATTGCTATTTGAGGAATCAACAAATTGCTCATGAACCTTCACGGTGGCTTGGCCGGCATCTCTCACGTATGTTGCCATTGTTGAAGTTCCGCCGGCCACGGCGGGGGCTGTTGGAACAGAGGCAAACTCACCGGCGGGAACCTCCACGTCGTCAAAGGTTACGTTGAAGAATTCCACGGGGGTCGCCAATGCAACGCCTGCCATCGTCGCCACTACTACCATTGAAACAGCAAGACAATTAAACCTCATTGTGTGCTCCTTTCTTCTGATCTGTATTCTGTTGCCTGCGATTGAATTGTCTGAGCCGAACTACGTGCCGGCACAGAAGAACCGGTGTTGGTGAGTCTTGTTGGTCGGGGTGTGCCCGTCGGCACTGGCCCCAACGACACATTTGGAACAAATACCGCTGGGAGTATCATCGATTCCGCAAGGGGAACCAATGGATCTGTCAGGTTGTCTATCACGGCCTTGGCGAGAAGCGCACCCAGATCACGATATCGATGGTCAATCGTCGCAAGCGGAACAATCGCTTCGTGAATGTATGGGGCGTTGTTCATGCCCATAATCGAGACATCGTCGGGTACGCTGAGCCCCAGGTCGTACACCGCCTGCATACCGGCCATCGCCGTGTGGTCACCGCGAAATATCAGGCAGGTTGGCCTGTTGTCGGCGGGCCATGATTCAAACTTCGAGCGCACAACCCTGTATGCTTCAACCTCGGTCAATACTTCAAAGCAGTCCTCATCCTTTAGATCAATCCCATGTCCGGCAAGACACTGGCGATAGACGCTGTGACGACTCTCGGGTTCGTTGTAAGTCGCCCCGAGGTATCCGATATAAGCGACGTGGCGGTGCCCGAGTTCCGCAATTCTTTCGGCGGCGGCCGCGATGGCGATATCCCTGCTTATGCCCACAAACGGTACGCCATGTTGAATGAGTCGTTTGTCGAGGCTCACGGCAGGCACTTGAGCCTTGATTATGTCACTGCACAGGCTTGACAGACGCTTTTGGGGCATCTCATCAAGACCCAGCATGATCAGCCCGTCAAAAGATCTGATATCAACCACCTGCTTGCGGATTTCGCCGACATCGTCATTGTCCGGAGGCATCAGCAGGTATGCGTAGTATCCACGGTTCCGGGCATGATGCACGACCCCCTGAAACACGGTCATATGCAGAGTGGCTGTGAGCCTGCGACGATCACATGACAGTGTGGAGGAATCAAGCTGAACAGCCAGCGTCTTGGTAACACCTGTACGCAGTTGCTGTGCACGACGATTGGGTCGATAGCCCATCTCCTGGGCGGTGCGGATAATGCGATCCCGCATTGCGGCACTGACGCCCTTGCCCCGATTGTTAAGAGCGTAAGAGACCGTCGCTGGCGACGTGTTAACCCGCTTGGCTATGTCAACGATAGTAGGAATCGGAGTCTCTCCTGATCACCTGCTCAACCAGAACGTTTAAGCTAGTCCGGTAAGTCTGCAGCCATTTGTAACTCTTCTATTTATACCATATTCTGCAAATACTGCAATAGCTATTCGTATGAAACATCGCAAAATCTTTTCTCTTGACTGAAAGATTCGCTTAAACGTATAATGTGTTTATTGGCGATTCTGCAAGCACATGTGTTGAAAGGATAAGTCATGCCATTATGCTCAAGCTGTGTGCAGCCTTGCCTGCGGATGCTGATGCTAATACTCATAAGTCTGACCTATGGGGCTGTGGCTAATGCGCATACGTGGGCGGATGAACTTGTCAAAGCCGGGGAGACTCAATTCACCTCTTCCTTGCTGCCCGCCCCGCTTGGCATGCAATGGAGGCTTGAGCGACTCATAAGCCAGGCAGGCGAGGACGAGCGGTTTGCGAAGGTGTTGCCCGAGAAGATCGGTGTGCGGGTTTTGGCAAGGGCACAGCGTCTTGATGAGAATGCCTACCTCGTAAGACTGGAGTTCACCAGTACCTCCGAGCGCCAACTGATGCTGCGTTCCCTGGCTACCCTTCAACTGCCAGGCGCGCCCGCGCAATGGTGGAACGGCTACCGCAATGAGACGCATGATCCTTTCGATGACGATGACATGGACCTTTCCAAATGGTTTCCGCTGAATGCAGCCCTTGGAGTTAGTACCTCATCGGGAGGTACGCCCATTTCGGCGGGACTCGGCGTTCACCCCCGTGATGTGTACAGCCGAATCGATTCCTCCATTCAGAATGACCGCGGTCGGCATGTGCTGACCCTGGCCCAACCCTTCGTAATTGATAAGGGGCAGTCTTTCGAGGTCAGCTATGTGGTCGTCGCCTTCACCTCACGATTCGGCTACCGCGACGCAGTGCAGCGTTATTATGATCTGTTCCCGAGAGAGTATCTGCCCGCCGAGGGCATCGATCCTCGAATTAATGGGCCACAAACCAGTTATCTCGCATGGCGATCCAATACTTATGCATTCAAGCATACTGATGACATTATTCGACGCTTTACAAATGGTGACGGCGGATGGGAATGGTGTTATGCCCCGTTTGTTCGCGGCGGCGATTGGGCCATAACAGATGAATGGTCTGGTGGATGGGAGAATCCACCTGGCAGGGTCTGGACACCTGAAAGACTGCAGGACGCCCGCGAGCGCACAGCCTCACGCCTTGCGCAGGTTGATCAATCTGGTTCTGTGCCGATGTACTTCGTGAACCTGATGTATACGGAAAGATCACTTGTCGAAAAGCATTTTCCCAAAATCGTGTTTGACCGTGTTGAACGCCGATGCTGGGGCCAGAACGTTTTGACCAGTACGTATCCGGGATGGAGTGCATATG
>CAZWAT010000151.1:0-6868 GCA_964632015.1 uncultured Planctomycetaceae bacterium | reverse complement strand
AGCTATGCCATCTTTTAATCTTCTTATCTATACACTTTTCGATGCGGCGACTCGTTTCTCAACAAGACATATGCGAGGGGCAACCAGGCCTGAATTGCGAACGACCAGTTGAGGCATTACCCGAAGAAAACGAGGTTTGCCCTCGGGATCAGCCAGGAACCTTGCTGCCTTCTGGCCCATCGCCCGGTAATCGACATCGACACTGCTGAAGATGCAGATGTTCATCTCGCGGTGGCCGTCGTAGCTCATGAGCTTGATCTTGTCGTTGAACTGCTTTTGAAGCAGGTGCTCCCCTATCGCCTCAGCCAGCGGATCGTAACAGGTAAGCACGCCGTCAATGTCAGGGTTGGCAGTCAGTGTGCGGGCGAAAAACTCCCTGTGGTTGCGGATCTGCTCGCCATACGATGTGCCCTTCTCATTGGGTGGAAGCTTGAAACTCAAGGCGCTTAGACCATGATCCTTCACCGCCGAGAGGAACCCGTTCCGCCGCAAGGAGTACGTCATATTGTGGGGCGGAATAGTCAACTCGAAAAAGGCGGGACGCGTCACGCCATGCGAAAGCAGAAAATCCGTCCCCTGGTAGCCGCCGGCGAAATCGTCGTTGTAGACGCCAGAGACATTCGTGGGCAGAGTTTCCAGATCCGCAAGCGCGTAATTAAGATGCATGAACCGAACACGCGGAAACCTGCGGGATAACGACTCAAGCTCGTCGCGATCCTGCCAGTGAAGCAGAACCACGCCCAGGATGTTCATGCACGGGTTCGCGAGGTAGAAACTCAGCGATTCGGCCAGCGGAACCCCCGCCATCACGATTTCAACGTCCTGTTCCCAACTCCTAACCTCGCCCTGCACGCCCGCGAACATCTGCATCGCCAGGCTGTCGGTGTAAAAACACGCCTCGCCCATCTGGTGACAGACGACAATGACATTGCGGGTCTGGGCGACATTTCTTTCTTCGGGCGGCTCACCAAGAACCAGCTTGCGAGAGCTGGAACGATAACAGATACCCTCTGCCTCCATCTCCCGAAACGCTTTTTGCACCGTGCGAACACTCACCGATGTCGCTTTTGCGACCTCCGTCAGCGTCGGGAAAACCGCACCAGCGGCATAACTCCCGTCGACAATCTGCTTCTCAATCAAATACTTTACTTGCAGGTACAACGGAATGTTGCTGGTTTTGTCGATTGTGATCTTCATATGAGTCCATTCCCGTGTTGTTTGTTCCCTTTTATCTTCTCATGTACCACAACGACTCCATTTATACCCATTTATCCCTTTTTGTCAATCAAAATCACATCCAGGCCTTCCAAAAGGCCAATATACCACGCTTTCCGCCAACGTAACCACCATCTTTGCAAACACTTACGATCCAAAAGGATAAATCGGAATCATTTATCCTTTCCATGCAATCAGAGGCATCCGAAGGGCCGATAATGCCCCAATTTCCCTATAAATCAGGCCCTGAGAGAGCTTGAAATTGCCAGATTGGGGTTATGGAGGATAAATGGAGGATAAATGTCTCCGCGATGGGATAAATAAGAATAAACGTCTCCAGTCGGAGGATAAATGGGTATAAACGTCTCCAATCAGAGGATAAATAGCCCCGCTCGGGTCTGGTGGCACCGCTGGTGGAAGGCGGGTCAGGCTGCGGACTTGAGCTTGTTCAGCATGTTTTCGAACGCCTGTATCCGTTCAGACACCTGCCGACGGTAGGCCTCGGCGTCGGTTCGTCGACGCTCAACCCTCATCTCCCCGATTTCGTGCTCGATGACTTCCCTCAACTGTTTCGCCTCGTCAGAGGACAATTTGATGGCGACTTCGTCCATGACGCACCTCCGATTGACTTCCCAATTAATCATAGTCCGCATTGCCAGGCGATTCTACGAGACCCCGCAGGGGGGGCGGGGTTAAATAAACTTGACACTTATTCCAGACGTAATAGACTATGATGTAAGAGATTAAGGCTGGCACGCGATTATGCTGACAACCACGACCACTACCACGAACGCTTGATGATCCCATAGGGAAACATTCTGGCGTGTCATGGTCGGGCACAATCGCCTGCCGGCCTTTTTGTGTATATGAGGCAAATCATGATTACCATAGAACTGCCGGACGGAAGCAAACTTGAATTTGAACAACCCGTAAGCGTGTGCGAGATAGCCCAGCGCATTTCGCCCAGGCTGGCGAAGTCAGCAATCGCCGCCAGGGTGGACGACGCGCTCACGGACATCACGCACACAATCGAAACCGGTACCCACCATGTGACCATCATCACCGACAAGAGCGAAGAGGCCCCGGAGATACTGCGCCACACCGCTGCCCACGTGCTGGCGCAGGCGGTGATGAACATCTTCGGCACTGAGGTCAAATACACCATAGGCCCGGCGCTTACCGAAGATTTTCAGTACGGGTACTACTACGATTTCGACCTGCCTTCCCCCATCAACAGCGAGGATCTCTCCCGCATAGAGAAGGAGATGCGAAAGATCATCTCCCAGAAGATCCCCATCGAGCGAGTCGAAATGCCCGTCGCCCAAGCCATCGACGCGATGAAGCAAATCAACCAGGATTATAAGGTCGAGATGATGCACGACCTGGTTCGCGAACAGAACATCGAGACGGTGAGCCTCTATCGCCAGGGCGAGTTCCTTGACATGTGCCGAGGTCCCCACCTGCCCCACACCGGGTGGGTGAAGTCCATCGCCCTGCTCACCACAGCCGGGGCATACTGGCGCGGTGACGAGCGAAACAAGATGCTCACCCGCATCTACGGCGTGGCGTTCTTCGATGAGAAATCGCTCAAGGAGCACATCGAGCGGATCGAGCAGGCCCGCAAGCGGGACCATCGTGTGCTCGGAAAGCAACTTGACCTGTTTCAGATTTCCGACGAGGTCGGCCCAGGCCTGGTGCTTTGGTTGCCAAAGGGCGCGACCCTTCGCATGCAGTTGATGAACTGGTTGCAGGATGAGTTGATCAAGCGAGATTACCAGATCGTGGCGACCCCGCACATTGGCAGGCTGGGGCTTTATCGCACCAGCGGGCACTATCCTTATTATAAGGAGTCGCAGTTTCCGCCGATCGAGCTTGACGGTGAAGAAGCCTACCTGCTCAAGCCGATGAACTGCCCGCACCACATACAAATATACAAGGCCCGTCAGCACAGCTATCGCGACTTGCCCCTGAGACTGGCGGAGTTCGGAACGGTGTACCGCTTCGAGCAGTCCGGTGAGCTCAGCGGACTGACCAGGGTGAGAGGTTTCACACAGGACGACGCACACATCATCTGCACGCAGGAGCAACTTGAATCCGAGATAGAATCCTGCGTGGACCTGGTGAAGCTCGTATTGGAGACACTGGGCCTGAACGATTATCGCGTACGCATAGGCCTGCGCGATCCCAACAGCGACAAGTACGCCGGAGACGCCGAGCACTGGGCGATGGCGGAGCAGAACATTCGCAACGTCATTCGCAAGTTGGGCATGAACTACACCGAGGGAATCGGCGACGCCGTCTTCTATGGCCCGAAGATCGACTTCGTGGTTCGAGACTGCATCGGAAGGCAGTGGCAGCTTGGTACGATCCAGGTGGACTACAACCTTCCCCAGCGTTTCGATATGGAATACATCGGCGAGGACAACCGACCCCACCAGCCTGTGATGATTCACCGGGCGCCGTTCGGTTCGCTCGAACGATTCATCGGCATACTCATAGAGCATTTCGGTGGGGCCTTTCCGCTGTGGTTGTCACCGGTTCAGGCGACGGTGCTTCCTGTCAGCGACAAGGTTGCGGACTATGCCCAGCAGGTATATTCCGCCCTGAGACGAGCGGGCATCAGGGCGCACAAAGACGCCTCGCCCGAGAAGATCGGTGCAAAGATCCGTCGGGCGTCGCTCGAAAAGACCCCATATATGGTTATTGTGGGAACGAACGAACAGCAGGATCAGACGGTGTCGGTGCGAGGAAGAGGCTCAGTCGATCATGGCGTGATGCCTATCGAGGCGTTCATCGCACGCCTCAGCGACGAGATCAGCTCTCGCAGCCTCGTGCAAAACCAATCTACCGGCGCTAATTAGTGGCAACTTTGGGGTATTTAAGCGTACTATAGTAACGCTGCAGCCTTTGCGGTCTTGCGTCAAGGCCGGGCACAGCAGGACATTCAAGGAGAACGGTCATCGAAAAGGGTCTTCGTTGCAATGAGCAGATTCGCATTTCGCCCATTCGTCTTATAGACGAGAATAATCAGCAAGTGGGCATCGTGGATGTGCGCGACGCCATGGATCGCGCGCGTCAGGCGGGGTTGGATCTTGTCGAGGTCGCCCCAACTTCCAGACCTCCAGTCTGCCGCATTATGGATTACGGTAAGTGGAAGTATTCCCAGCGGAAGAAGGAGCAGAAGTCCAAGTCCACCCGACGTGAGACGGAACTTAAGGAAATCCGCATAAAAACGCCCAAGATCGGCGAGCATGATCTTGGCATCAAGGTTCAGCGTGCTCGTGATTTCCTTTCCCGCGGCGACCGGGTGCAGTTCACGCTTCGCTTCAGAGGAAGGGAGCTTGCCCACCTTGATGAGGGCCAGAAGATCTTCAGCAGCATCAAAGAGCAGCTCGCCGAGGTCAGCAAGGTCGACCAGAATTACCGCTTCGAGGGGCGGCGCATGACCATGACGCTCGCACCGCTCGCCAGAAAGCCCGAACCCAAAAACCAGCAAAGCGCAGGGTGAGCCAGACTGACCGGCGGTCAGCGACGCATAGACCCGACCAATGAGCTGAGTCAGAGCAAACAAGACGGCAAATCTTCACTTTGCCGCAAGATTTTTGCATTCGCGGTATTTACACGCCGCCAACAGTTGTTATGATGGTAGGACTTTACGCCCCAACGGCGAAGCAGAGGTAATGCATGCATAAGAACAAGACAAACAAATCGGCTGCCAAGCGAGTCAAACTGACCGCTAATGGCAAGATCAAGAGATACCACCCGGGCGCCGGCCACCTCAAGTCGGTAAAATCGCCAAAACGTCTCAGGCGGTTCCGCAAGCAGGACGACATGCCCAAGGTGTTCATCAAGAACGTCAAGAAGATGCTGAAAGGCGCATAAATAGCATTAATTCAGGTTCAGGTGGGAGTTCACATGGAACGCGTCGGATAGCGCCACCGACTACAAACATCCTGATCTCAGGAGTCCACCGACCAGGCAAGGAGCCATCACGATGTCACGAGTAAGGCTGGGTTCAGCCCGCAAACAAAAGCACAAAAAGGTACTCAAGGCCGCCAGGGGATATGTCGGCGCAAACAGCAGGCATTACCGTCTGGCGTTGCAGTCCACGCTCAGGGCAGGCGCTTACGCCACACGAGATCGCAAGACCCGCAAGCGGAACTTCCGCAGCCTGTGGATCACCCGAATCACCGCCGCCTGCCGAGCGAGAGGACTGAGATACTCCCAGTTCATCCATGCACTATGGGTCAAAGACATCGCCCTGAATCGCAAGATGCTCAGCGAACTGGCCATTTCCGACCCCGCCGCCTTCGACGCAATTGTCGCATCGGCAGGTCTGCAAACCACCCCCAAAGCATAAGTGACCAACAAACAATGATATGATGAATAAGGGCATCCCCGTGATGCCCTTTTTCATGCCTGAAGATTAACGGGCGACTTTAACACATGATCACCCCAGTCGGTAAAAAGTGGAGACTCTTCAGGGCGTGGACATCACGCAACCCCATCTGGTGCGCGTGGCAGGTGACTTACAGGTGCAACTTCCGATGCCGGTTCTGTCATTACTGGCATGACCCGCTTGGACAGGCCCCCGAACCTTCCGTCGAGCAGTACGAACAAGGCGCAAAGAAACTCGCGTCGATGGGCTCGCTACTGGTTTCGCTTGCGGGAGGCGAACCGCTGCTTCGAACCGACGTCCCTGAGATCGTCGAGCGCATAGGCAGGTATCACTTCCCCTTCCTGACAACCAACGGATGGTTCGTCACGCCCCAGGTCGCTACCGACCTGATGAAAAGCGGCACGTGGGGAGTGTCCATCAGCATAGACTACGCCTCAGCCGAGATGCACGACCGCAAAAGACAGATGCCCGGTGCGTGGGAACAGGCATGGCGAGCCGTGGAAATGCTCGATAATGCACGTGTGCATAAATGGCAACGCGTTAATGTTATCGCCGTGCTTATGGATGACAACATCGATCATATCGAGCCGCTGATTATCCAGGCGAAGCGGCGCAACGCTTATTTCATGGTCCAGCCGTACGGGTTCCTCAAGACGGGCTCAAAGGCGTTCGAGCACTCGGGAACAAAAGTTTCTGACAGGCTGGTTGAGTTGCGACGCAAGCACTCCAACTTTCTGTCCAACCCGCATTACCTCGCCAACTTCGATCGCTTTCTCGCGGGCGGCATCCCCGGCTGTCGCGCGGGACGGGCCTTCTTCAATATCGATTCCACCGGGGACATCGCCATCTGCGTCGAACGCAAGACCAGACCCATCGCCAATCTCTACCGCCACAGCGTCGAGACCATCCGCAAACGAATGCGGGCCGATTCCCACAACAACCAATGCACCTGCTGCTGGTACAACTGCCGCGGCGAGGTCGAAAGCCTCTACGGCGTCAAGAGCCTCATTCAGTCGCTCCCCACGCTCTTCTTCGATAGAGGCAAGGCCGACTGACCCACACCCCCCTTCCCATCCCAACCGATCATCTTTCAAGGCATCACAGCTTCTGCGTACAAGCTGGGCATTCATACATGTTCTATTCATCTATCTTCTTTCGTCAGTGCGTGCTGCCAAAAAGGTACCTGACCCTTTTAGTTCCTGCCTCATGCCGAACCACATTCATCTCATCGCCACGCCGGGCAGCGAACAGGCC
>CAZWAT010000150.1:0-6900 GCA_964632015.1 uncultured Planctomycetaceae bacterium | reverse complement strand
GAGAGCGGTATCGTGATAGGGGGAGGGAACATCTTCCGTGGTCTGAGTGGTACCCGACATGACATCGCTTGGGAAACGGTTCCAGTCTCTTTACGGCGCTGCCGCGTGTGGGTGTGTGCGAGCGCCGGGCAGGGTCAATCTTATCGGCGAGCACACCGACTATAATGACGGGTTCGTTCTTCCTATTGCCATCGAACGAGAAGTAAGGGCACTATACCGCCGTCGGGATGATCTGATTGTCAATCTATCCTCGCAACAGTCTTGCGATGAGCCTGTGAGCGTTGATCTTTCTAAGGCGATAACTCCGGGCAGTCCCAAGTGGGCGAACTATCCCAAGGGTGTCATGGCGGGGCTTGTTCGCAAGATTGACGGATTGGGCGGCGCTGACATTCTTCTGGATGGGGATATTCCATTGGGTGGGGGGCTGAGCAGTTCAGCAGCACTGGAGGTGGCGGCTGGTGCGGCGATCCTGGCGGCATCGGGTAAGAGCGATGCAGTCGAACCTGGCGACCTGGCGAAGATATGCCAGATGGCTGAGCACGAATTCGCAGGCGCGCCCTGCGGAATAATGGATCAGTCTATTTCGGTAATGGGCAGAAGCGGGCATGCGATGCTCATGGACTGTCGGAATGGAAGCATTGAACATATCCCTTTCGACAATCCCGACCTGGTGGTTCTGGTAGCCGACACGCAGGTCAAGCACGACCTTTCTGACGGCGGATATTCCGCCAGGAGAGAGCAATGCTTCTCGGCGGCGAGCAAGATGGGGGTTGCAAGTCTCAGGGACGCCGACGAAATGATGATACAAAACGCTCAAGCCTCCGGACTGCTTAGCGACTCGGAGTTTATGCGAGCACAACACGTCGTCAGCGAAATATTCCGAACGGTTGAAGCATGCGAAGCCTTGCGGGCTGGTGATTACCGACGGTTTGGCCGGCTTATGTATGCCTCGCATCTCTCGCTTCGGGATGATTTTGCCGTCAGTTGCGCGGAATTGGACGAACTGGTCAACATTGCGGCATCAACAAAAGGTGTTTATGGCGCGAGAATGACAGGTGGTGGTTTTGGCGGCTGCGCTATCATGCTTGTGGAATCGGAACACCGCGAAGCGATATCCTCATCGCTCAGTCAAGGATTTGAAAAGAAGTTCGGCAGACGGTGCCCGATCTTCGCAACCCATGCGGTGGCCGGTGTTGGGACGATTGAGTGCCCCTAATTTGGCCCGCTGAGAACTTCCTTGATTCTAATGCCCATCTTGTCATCGATTACGACAACCTGTCCGGTTGCGAATCGGATGCCTCGAAGGTACAGGTCGACTGGCTGACCAAGCTGGCGGTCAAGTGCCACCACTGATCCGTTGCCCAGTTGCAGGAGCTCGCTGACGGGCATGGTTGTCTCTCCCAGCACTGCCGAGACGGTCATTGTGGTATCCAGCAGTATGTCGAGCTGTCCTGATCCCTCGCCGGATGTGCCCGGTTGGGCCTCGGGGAGTTCGGCTTCATTAACCTCTATGCGTTCATCTGCCTGCTGATCGGCTTGGGACGCCTTGTTCGCTTGGGCATTATCGGTCGTCTGGTCTGTGGTGGTATCAGTCATTTGCATATCCTTTGCATCATGTCATTGCTTCCAGCAGCATTCCGTAAGTGTCGCTACACCGCACAGGCGAACCGGAGGCAATGACGACATCGTTCGCTCGCAGCACGGATCTGGTGGAATCCAAAATCAGAACATCATCGCTCTGGAGGTTCATTATTTCGCC
The DNA here is from genome assembly GCA_964632015.1 of uncultured Planctomycetaceae bacterium. GTDB lineage: Bacteria > Planctomycetota > Phycisphaerae > SM23-33 > SM23-33 > JAAYCO01. The sequence continues at coordinate 5,141 of CAZWAT010000150.1, read as the reverse complement.
CATTGTCAACGTGGCCTCTCCCAGTAGGACGTTCAATCGCATGGGTACGCGATGGACGTGCGAAATCATGAGCTTCCGGGCCTCAGCCGGAGGGAGCGGAGGTCGGCGGGCGTCTCCGGCCAGCACATCCGCTAGTTCACCGTTCAGCACCATAAGGATGTCCGACTGGAGGCGTGCCTGCTTGGGGTCCTCCGCCTTATCGGCGACCTGCTGTTCGTTTTCGCCTGTCTGGGCGGTCTCTTCTTTGTTGTGTTGCTGGTTCTTTTTATCGTCATTCTTTTGGTCCGCGTCGTTCTGGGCGTGGTCTTCCTGTTCGCCGCCGGGGTCTGGCGAATCGGCTGCGACTATTGGAATGATCAAGTAGTCGTCCGGACTTGAGTTGAACCGCAGTTTAGCTATAGGTTCAAGTTTGCTCGGGGCATTGAGCGGCTTGGCTTTTCGGTTCACCAGTTCATCAGACAGCGTGCGTGCTATAGACGCGAGAATATCAACCAGCAGGGTAAGCTCCAGAGATGAAAACTGCCGATCCGGTTCAACTTTTCCAGAGGAACCGAGCAGTTTCGACACCCACTCGGCAGCGGGGGCCTTGTCAATTGCGAGACAGCCAACATTCCCGCCATCATCATCAGTCAATGCGATGGTGAATCTTTCTGTTCCGACAACCCCGGCTATATCATCTCCATAAATCGACGTATAATCCCGCGCATTGAGGGTGAGATTGCACTTGAGCAGGCTGCCCAGTGCGCAAGAAATCTTCTCCCCCAGGGCCTGCGCTGCTGAGGCGAGCGTCTTCCGTTGGGCCGAATCGTACTTCTGGGGTTTCGTCCAGTCGTAATCGACGGCGCTGAGGCTTTGAAGCTTGGGCCTGCCTGAGGTGCGCAGTTTTGCGATTAGTTGCTGGACGTTGTTTTGCTGGGTCATGGACGGCTCTATTGTATATTGAAGTTCTTGTATTCGATTCGCTGCACCAGTCCCCGCTGTCCAGGCCAGAGTGTTTCGTTAATGAGATCCTGTAATTCTCTGGCGACGCGGTTCATATTGAGTTCTCCGCTCAATTCCTCAAGGCTACGCGCGCTAAGATATCTGAGTATCCTCGAGTTGACTTCGGGGCGTTTTTGGTTAAGGGCCAGATTTGCCGCCTCAGCGTCAGCGGGTTCCACGAGCATCATAAACACCGCCATTGCGGTTCGTTCCCGGTTCGGCGTGTTGAGCGTCGCGGTCACAGGATCAAGGTCAATATAGACATGCTCCTGTGAGCTCGATATCACCTGGTTATCACTCTGCTGATCCTGGTCGGATGACGCTCTAGCTCGCTTGAGGGTGCTTCCTGCGAGAAACCCACCGGCCGAGAATAAACCCACAAGCCCAAGGGTCAAAAGCCCCATCACGACAAGTTTCATGTTTCTATTTCCAGATGCGCCACCTTCGCCAGACACGACTTCGTTGGCGAGTTGTTCTTCAGTCTCTGCCATAGGGCATACGCTCCATCCGCCAGTGGCGGTTCAAGTTCTAGTACTCTTCAAGCACAACAATCAGCACGTGTGGTTGCTGATCGATCAATCCCATGTTTCCATACCACCTGCCCCCATCGCCGACGCCAACGGTTCGCAGCTCCGGGCCTTTTGCACCGGCGCCACCAAGCGTACTCAGGAGGTATTGTCTCACCTCATGGGCTCGTTGGGCGGATAAGACCCACTGTCCCGGGCCTTTGGCGACGTCGGGAGCGGCCGACATTACATATATAATCGACTGATCGGAGAGGGTTTGTTTAAGATCGGCTGCAAGATTGCCCAAATGCAGACGAAGATTGTCGTCAATTGCCGATGATCCCGAAGCAAACCGCGCCGAAACAGGGCGTGCCACAACAACCCGACGCCGAGCGTCCTGGGCACTTGTGTTCAACAGTTTGCGCATATCGTCATATAACTGCCTTATCTGATCGTCGCGTGGGTTTATGACCCGTTGCAATGCCTGGTCACTCGATTCTTCTGTGGGATATTTGATCTTTCGATAGTCAAAAATCTCCTCTCGTGCCCGGTTCTTAAGGTGTGACGCCAGACCGTAGCTTTTGACCGCTCGTTTGAATGAGCCTATACCGGCGTTGAACAGTGATTCCTCCTGCGCACTTGCCAAAGATTGCATAAGCACGAAGCACGCCAGGAGGTTGGTGATCATGTCTCCGAAAGAGACAACCCAGCCGGGCACTTCCTGAATTTCCTCAGCAGGTGGATTTCTCTTCATTGGGCAATCTCCCTGTTGAGCAGTGTGATTTGCATTACTGGTTGCGCGAGCATTTCCTGGTTCGTAGGAGTTGCAATTGCAAACCACCCATTAGGCATCTGGCTGGCGGATGCGAGATACTCAAGCACCACCGATGCTCGTTCCAGTGAACGGTGCGTTTCGGGACGTCCAAACGAGTCCACCAAGCCCGATTCGGTGATAATCACCTGGGCAGGTTTGATCTTAAGCAGCTGAGCCAGTGAATCCAGGCCCTGTTTGCCCTCGTGCGTCAACGTCGTTCCCTTGGCCAGAAGAAGCATGTTCGAGTCGATAGTTATTTCCTGGCGGTCGCGATACACCGACGTGTCAGATATGAAAGGCCTGCGTCTGGGCTTGTGGGTGACACGAGGGTCAGCGTCCACGCGTATATCAGCGCCATGCTCTGTCTGGTCGAAATGTTGGGGGGGCGGCTTCAGGAGCGATTGTTTAGAGGGCTTGTCCGGTAATACCGAGTCGAGAGAAATAGACCTGAATGCCCCGGTGAGCTGGCTACGACTTTCAGGATTAAACGACGAAAAGCTCACCAGCAGCACGAAGAAACATAGAAGATTCGTCATGCAGTCGTTGAAGCTGACGATCCATGGTCCCGGACCGTTTCGGCTTGGTTCAGGTTGTGGTATCTCTCTGCGTGCCATGGTCAGATCTTTGGTTTGAGCTCCTCACGATTCGATACCGACAGGAAGGTCTGCATGCGTTCACGCACGGCGGTAGGGCTCTCGCCCTTGACAAGTGAAATTGTCCCTTCCGTGATCATTTGTCTAATGAGTGCTTCCTTTTTTGACCTAATCGCCAACTTTCCCGCCAGCGGCAGGAATATCAGGTTTGCCATGAAGGATCCATAAAACGTCGTGATCAGGGCCGTTGCCATACCCACGCCAATGTTGGATGGATCGTCCAAAGACTGAAGCATCTGGATCAGCCCGATGAGCGTACCAATCATTCCCCACGCCGGGGCCGCATTGCCCATGAATTCGAGCATCTTTTTACCTTCGGCGTGGCGTTCCTGGAGATAATGGATTTCAAGCCCAAGTTGATCGTCAATCGCATCTTCCTTCTGGCCATCGATTACCATTCGCAGCGCCATTATCAGGAAGCTGTCACCCGCGGTCTGAAGCTGCTTCTCCAACGCCAGTGCACCATCCCGCCGATTAATGGCCGTGTAGTTGACCATTTTCTGGATGACAGTCTGCTCGCTCTGAGCCTTGTAGACAAACGTCTTCTTCATGACGCTTAACAGGCTCATTACCTGCTTGATACTGAAATGAATAAACGTCGAAGCGGTCATCCCACCTATCGTTATGAACATCGCCGGAATATTGATAAACACCTGGCCACCTTCGCTCTGCATGATGGACCAGATGATGCAGCCCAGGCCGAACAGCAAACCTATGACGGTTGCGATATCCACGTCTATCCTTCCTCTCGGATCTGCTTAAGTCTGAGCGTCAATCTGCTTGCGAGTTCGTTGTCGGGTATTTCCGCAAAAATTCTCGCTGCCGATTTCTCACTCATGTAGTAGAGAATCCTGACGGCGTCATCCATCTGCGATCCTGTCGCCATCTCGGCGAGAATCCTGCTTCCGGCTTGGGCGTCCATCTTTTCGTATATTGCAGCCGCTCTTCGCAGATTTGCCCGCTCCTCCTGCTTAATCCTCAGGCGAGTCTGATCGAGCTTTATCTGCTCATCCTTAAGTGCGGCCAGCGGCGCGAGAATTTCGATGCGAAGATTCTCAAGATCCCTGAGCTGTTTCTCCAGATGCTGCTGTGCCATCTGTAAACGTAATTGCTCACTCTCAAGCTTTCTGTGCTTGAGCTGGTATTCGGATATGGTCGCCTGCAATTCTCGTATAAGTTCCTCAAGCTGCTTTTCGCGTGGTGTGAGTTTCGCCTCGCTTCCGGCCAGACCCGCCGACACTGCAAGCGGTTCGGGGGGAGGGGCTTGTTGAACCACTTGTGGAGCGATGGGGGCTGGTGTCATCAGCCAACCCAATAGAAGAGATGCAACAAAGCTTATGAGGACTATGCCTCCAATTATGATCAACCTTGTCTTGTTCATGCTTCTCTCCTGCCTGCGGTAGCGGTCAAAGCGCTCGATCTGTTGTATGCGACCTGTGCGCTTTCATCGAACTGTTTCTGTTCAACAGCCATTTGCTGGCGCTGATGGGCCATTCGGGCCTCTTCGCATTTTCGTTCAAGTGTCTTGAGTCGAGAGCGGATCTCCATCAGTTGCTCGGTAAGCCGCTGTCGCTTCTTCTTTTCGTCATCCAGCGCGTTTTGCAGCTTGTTTATGGCATCGACGTGGGCCGGTAATGCGCACGTGAACACATGCTGGCTTGAAAGGCGTTGGGATATTTCCAGCATTCCCAAGTTGTTCAGGACTCGTTGCAGTGATTCTTGCCGGGCGATAATTTTGCTGTTGATTGCTTTGCACCGTTGCCAAGCGCCAAACACTTCGTTGCGTAGCGCTTTTTCGCGTCCGGCGGTAACATTCATCAGTCGCTGCAATGGCCAATGGAATTTCTTCATGCGCTATCTCTCTCGCGCCGTTAACGCATCTGCCTGTCCCTGCGGGGCATCGTAGGCTGAATCAAAGTTCCAGCCTTTCGTGATCTCGCACATCTGTTTGACAGTCTGTGCAAACGACGTTCCATTGCCCGTTTCCTGGATCAGAAAACGGTTCACACGCTCGATCAGCTCTATAGACATATCAATGCGTTTATTGCTACCCTTTGCAAGGGCGCCAATGTTAATAAGGTCTTCCGCATCGTGATATGTTGCGTAGATCGCCCGGAACCTCTGGGCAGCGCGAAGGTGATCTCTGGAGACAATCGAATTCATCAATCTGCTGACGCTCGCGAGAAT
>CAZWAT010000149.1:0-7017 GCA_964632015.1 uncultured Planctomycetaceae bacterium | reverse complement strand
CACGGGTGATAGGCTCGTGGAAGGCTATTTGACAATTATCAGATATCAGCAGGCGTGATAGTCACTTGGGCAGTGGCTGTGAGTGGTTCATTTGAACCAGGTTCGCCAGTCATTGGAGAGGTGATATTGCCTGACGTGGTGTTGCATGGTCTTGTCGCAATCGCAGTCGACGCCGTCCTGCTGGAGGGTCGCGGCGATGTTTGAGACTATTCTGCTCATCGCGCCTGTTGCGGTGGCAAGTCGTTGGGTGTCGGTGGTCTGGCTGAGTCCTCCGAACAGGTCGCCGGCTACGAAGGGTTTGTGTCTGCTGCCTGTTTCGGCGTAGTTGACGATATAACAGATGGCTGCGTAGCACATCTGAAGTTCCTTCGCCAGGAAGACCTCCGGTACGAACGAATGCGTGACGATCTCGGCCCCGATCGCCAGTAGCATTTTGACCTCGGCGGGTGTTTCAAGGCGTGGTCCTTCGTTAACCGCGGCGACTCCGGTTGAGCGATGCACCAGTTTCATGGACGCAAGCGCGTTGTTGGTGATTCGCCGAAGCGACGGGCAGAAGACCGGAAACTGTCGCAAGAAGCCCAGAGGCGAGTTTTCGAAGAAGGTCTGGTTTCGCAGGTATGTGCGGTCGATGACGTCGTCAAGAACAACCACGTCGCCCACGGCGATGTTGTGGGTTATCGCCCCCGCCGATCCCCACGCGAGTACATGCCTCACGCCGAGATCTTTCAGGGCGAACATGTTTGCCCGGCTGTTGATTTTGCCGGGCGCGGTCTTGTTCATGCCCGCTCCATACCTTGGAAGCAGGTAGAAGGGGTTGTCGGCGTTGATCAGGAATATTTCGCCGCTGGTTCCGAAAGGCGTAGTCACAGGGCCTATACGTTCGCCGTCGATTCTTCCCGCTTCCCATTGGCGGTAAATTTCTTCTCCGGCGATGCATGCGATGGTTGTTGGCATTGTTGGCTCTTTCAGGGTCATTATGGAACCCTCGCCGACAGGATGCAAGCATGCGCTGCGTGTGTTTAGTCTTTTACCTCGCGTCGTTCGTTGATTGCGTCTGACAGTATCGACTTTCCGGCGTATTCGATCTGCCCGCCTGAGGGAAGTCCGCGGGCGAGCCTGGTGATTCGCACTCCGAGCGGTTCAAGCAGGCTCGCTATGTGCAGGGCGGTGGCGTCTCCGGCGACGGTTGGGTTGGTTGCCAGGATTATCTCGCTGGGTCGGTTGTTATTCACGCGTTCGACCAGTGCGTCGATTGTCAGGTCATCGGCATCGACGCCGTCGAGTGGGGCGATCTGCCCCATCAGCACGTGATAGACGCCCTGGTAACTACCGATCGATTCTATCGCCAGCAGGTCCTTGGGTTGTTCGACCACGCATATGACTGTGTGATCCCGTCGTTCGTCGGCGCACACGGCGCAGAGATCGGCTTCGGCGATGTTGAAGCACTCTCGACAAGGGTGAACGCGGGTCTTAACGTCATGGATGGCCTTTGCCAGCGCAAGGGCGTGTTCCGAAGGGCTCTTGAGGATATGGAATGCAAGCCGCTCGGCGGACCTGGCGCCGATACCAGGCAGTTTGCCGAACTCCTGCATGAGGCGCTCGATTGTTTCGCTGTATTTCATGGGGTTCCGTATTGTGAATGGTGGGGGGAGCTAAAGCCCCATGCCCGGTGGAAGTTCCATTCCTCCGGTGAGTTCCTTCATCGCCTCGGCGGCGGCGTCTGCTGCCTGTGCCTGTGCGGCGCTGACGGCTGCCTTTACGAGGTCCTCGATCATCTCGGGGTCGTTGTCCGCAAGAACCTTGGGGTCCATCTTGAGGTCGGTGAGCATCATCTTTCCGTTGACGGTGGCGCTCACTGCTCCACCCCCGGCTTGGCAGGTGTAGAGCGAGCTTTCGAGTTTCGCCTTCATTTCGGGCAGGCGGGTTTTCATCTCGGACGCTAGTTTCATCATCTTGCCGAAGTTTCCGAACATATCGCTTCCTCGTGTTGTTACCTGTTATTGTTGTTCATTGTTCTTGTCCTGCTGGTCATCCTCATTGATGTCAGGCAGGATCTCGTGTTGACGTATGTCGATTATTTCGCCTTCAAAAAGGGTCAACACTTCTTTGACGGCGGGGTCATTGTGCACCTCTTCCCGCTGGGCGGTGCTCAGTTGATGTCTCATCTGCCTGGGCGGATCTGGCGGCGTCGGTGCATTGTTGACATCTTCACGTTCGCCCTGGGGCTGGCGAGTTGCGTGTTGATTCGGCGCGGGTGGTTGGGGGCGGGGTTCAAAACCTCGATCGCCCCCCCGGGGCGTCATGGGTGTAGGCTTTTTTTTTTCGACGACTCCCGCTCCCCCCTCGGCGAGATCCCTGAGTCGCTCAACAAGGCTTTGAGGATCGATGAACTTTTCGGCCTGGGCCAGTCTGATCACGGCTGCTTCGACCAGGGGTCTGGCAAGGCTTGAGCCGCGAATGTTGTATGACAGCCGACCAAGGATGCCCATGGCTCCCACGAGCATGGGGGTTGAGAATTTCTTCACCAGCGGCGCCAACGCCGACTTCTGCGACTCGGTAAGCTCGATTAGGTCGCTGTTAGCTCCGCACGCGCCGGCGAGCATGAGATTTCGGAAGTAGTCTCCCAGCGCCCCGACAATGCTCGCAAGGGCCACGCCGCCCTGAAGAAGTCCGTCGAGTTCGGTAAGGGCCTTGTGCGAGTCACCCTCGGCGATGGCACCGACCATGCTGGCGACGCGTTCTTCGCCGGGTACGCCGAGCACCCGCAGGACTTGTTCGTCTGTGACCTTCTGTCCCCCGGAGAGCAGTTGTTCCAGCAGGCTCAGCCCGTCACGCATCGACCCGTTTGCCGATCTGGCCAGGCGGAACATCGCGTCGTCATCGACTTCGACACCCTCCGCCTTGCAGAGCGACTTCATGTGCTCGGCGATTCGTCGGGTGGGAATATTTCGGAAGTCGAACCGCTGGCATCGCGACAGAATCGTCGCGGGTATTTTTTCTGTTTCGGTGGTGGCGAAGATAAACTTCACGTGCGGGGGAGGTTCTTCGAGCGTCTTGAGCAGGGCGTTGAACGCCTCCCTGGTTATCTGGTGCACCTCGTCGATGTAGTAGATTTTGTACCGGCTTCGCGCGGGGGCGAAAATCGCATTAGCGCGAAGCTGGCGGATTTCCTCGATACCACGATTTGACGCGCCGTCGATTTCGGCGACGTCGATATCGTCTCCCCTGGCAATTGCAAGGCACGCGTCGCACTTGTTGCATGGAGTGGTGGTTGGCGCGTCGGTGGCCAGGCAGTTCAGCGCCTTGGCGAGGATGCGGGCCATGGTCGTCTTGCCCACTCCCCGTGTACCGGTGAAGAGATACGCATGCGCGACCCTTCCTGCCGATATCGCGTTGGTGAGTGTCTGGGCAATGGGTTCCTGCCCCACCACCTCATCGAAGGTGGAGCTTCGGTATTTCCTTGCCAGGACAAGATAACCAGACATCGTGTGTTTCCGTCAGAGACTTTCATCAAAGCCCGACCGGACATGGCGATCAGTTCGGCCATGCCGGGGGGCATTATTAAAAACCGTGCATCCCTGCGTCGAAATGCTGCAGCAGGGCACACCTGACAACCGGCTCGGGCCAGGTGACCCTCCGGCACACGCTGCAAACTCGCTTATGGCTGCTTCCTTCCGGACCTGACCAGGTTCACGGCGCAACGTTGCAGAGGACCCAACCTTCAACACCGCCTGCCAGATGAGCTGATCTACCACAAACAGCTCTCAGCAGGGCGTTCAGCCCCGCTATAGCGGATTACGGGTCATCCCTTGCGGGAGTCAGGGCACCGCTAGCGCCCCACCTAGCACGGCTTTTTTCAAATTTCAGCGCGACGGTATACCCGACGCGACACATCGCCCCATACTATACGCGACGATGGCACGACGAGCAAGACGCTCATTTTACGATATGCCCGGCGAAGGAGTTCAATCAGTCGAACCTCAGCACCGCGGTTATTCTGCCCAGGTACGCCCGCGAAACCTCTATTCGAACATCATCAAGCCCCGCGAGCAGGAGTCGCAGCTCGTGGGCCTTAAAACCCTTGGCGACAGATTTGATCGCGTCGGGCCTTGACGAGCGGAACATCCCAAGCGTGATCAGTTGGCATCCTGCGTACATCCACCAGCAGCGGCGGATGTCGTTTATAAGCACGCTTTGCTGCACAATCTTTCGGACGTGCCTGAGCAGGTAGAGAATCTGCGCGTCATCGAGATGATGAAAGAACATGCTTCCGATCGCGCAGTCGAATGCCCGCTTGGGCGTGTATCCAAAGACATCCTGCTTAAGCAGCTCGATTCGTCTTTCGCGATGCAGCAGCAGTTGCTCCCTCGCCATGTGAAGGGCGACGGGATGTATGTCGAGGCAGGTGAATCTTACCTCCATCCCTACCCGTGATGCCCATTGGCAGATCGCGATTGGGATATCGCAGGAGCCCGAGCCGATGTCGAGTATTCGCACCTGATCGCGACGCCGGCCGAACTCGCGCCACAGGTAACTCTTCACCGCCTTGACGCCGCCCATCAAGCGATTGACGCCGCACATCATCGCATATTCTTCCGCCGCTACTTCGGGGGGCATCTGCGGATCATCAAGTCTTTCAGGCTTATTCGATCGCTTGCTGAGCATATTCTCAATTCTAGGCACAACTTGCGCTATCGCGAATTGCTGTGCAAGATGTGACTTAATAGCCAAACTGTGATTTGCTGGGTGCGCATAGCTCTATGCATTGATTCACAATTGTCAGTCGTGCCTTTGGCAATGGCATTCTGTGACAGGTTCTGCGGAATAGCAGGGCAAGTTCATATCCGCCGCGGGCTGGGAGATAGCGATGGGGCTTATTCAATTAACACCGGGCGTATACCCAGCAACATAGTATTTCAAAAGGCATTTATTCATGACTCTGCTAAATAAGGCGATTGTCGCACGACACGAGGTCAACCCTGTTCTTGCCTGCGAGCAGGTTCCATATGACAGCCTGCTGGGGGATGATCCTTGAAGATGACGGCGAGGTGAAGATTTACTACGGCGCTGCCGACACCGTGGAATGTCTCGCGACAGCCCGGCTGGACGATTTGATAGGTGCGTGTCTTCCCGTGCAAGTCAACTCGTTGGTTCTTCCTGAATGGGATAGCTGAAGAAGTTTCTGTTGCCCGACAGTAATGCTGTTGCCCTGGGGGCCTGCGGATGGGTATTCTTGTCAGGCTCTTTTGCCTGATAGAAGTTGATTACTCCCGCAGGAGATGACGTGACCCAGGGTGATGAAATAAAGGCCGAGGTTGTGGGCGCCGATCTTGACTCCAGGGGTTCTGTGCGCGAAATGCTCAGGATCGCCCTTCCGATGGTGGTATCCAGCGCCTGCCATACCTGCATGACCTTCGTTGACAGGTGGTTTCTTTCGCGTGTTGGTCCTTTGCACATGAGCGCTGCCATGGGCGGGGGAATAGCAAGCTTCATGTGCCAGACGTTCTTCGTCGGCCTGATTGGATACACCACCGCCATTGTCGCCCAGTACCTCGGCGCTGGTAAGAGGGATCGCTGCCCGCTGGCGTTGACGCAGGCGATGCTGGTTGCGTGGGTCGGGTATCCGATAATCCTGCTGCTGAGCCTGCTGGTGAGGCGCATGTTCGACGTGTCAGGCCTGCCCGCCGGTCAGCTTGGTCTTCAGAAGGAATATTTCAGCATACTCATTTACGGTTCGATTCTGATGATGATGCATGGGAGCCTGGCGAGTTATTTTTCCGGTATTGGTCGAACGCGTGTGGTGATGTTGTCGGCATTGGTTGCTACAGTCGCCAACGTTGTCGCCAACTACGCGTTGATATACGGTGAATGGGGCTTTCCTGAGCTTGGCATTCGCGGGGCGGCCTACGGTACATTGATAGGCAGCTTTCTGGGGTTGATGGTGCTGGTCGGAATGTATCTGGGTCGGACGAACCGCCTTCAGTTCGCCGTCGGAAAATCGCTGAGGTTCAGTGGCGAGGTGATGAAAAAGCTGCTGCGCTTCGGGTATCCGGCAGGGCTTGAGATGTTCCTGAACCTGATGGCGTTCACGACCATGGTGACGCTGTTCCATTCGGATTCCGAGATTACCTCCACAGCCGTCACCATCGTGTTCAACTGGGACCTGGTTTCGTTCATGCCCCTGGTGGGCATTCAGATAGGCGTCACAAGCCTGGTGGGCAGGTACATGGGGGCCGGCAGGCCCGATATTGCCCACCGCGCGACCATGTCGGGGCTCAGGACGGGCGTGATTTACGCGGCGCTGGTGTTCGTGGGGTTCGTGTTCTTTCCAGAGGTGCTGGTTAACATGTTCCGCCCGGGGAATCCCGAGACTTTCAGGATGGCGGTGGTCATGGTTCGCCTCGCGTCGTTATATGTTCTTACGGACGTAGCGATCATCGTTTTCAGCGGTGCGCTTCGCGGGGCCGGCGATACGTTTTGGGCGATGTGCTTCTCTGTTGGTGCGCACTGGATCATGCTCTCGGCGGTGATAATGGTGCTGCACGTGCTGAAGCTTTCGCCCGAACTTGCCTGGGGAATGATGGTAACGACGTTCATGATCTTCAGCATGTTCGTCTATCTGCGGTATCGCGGCGGGAAGTGGCGCAACAGAAGAGTCGTCCCTGATCCCGTCGAGGTTATCGCAACCGATCACGACCAGGATTTCCACGCCATGACCGACATCTGACGGTTCGGGGGGCGATTGCATTGACTCGAAGCGCGACATTTAGCGTTGGGGTTGCGATCGCAATGCCTTATCATTACGACCTTAAAGTGAAAGAGCATGCATTATGAAGAATTTTCTGCGTTCGCTGAATTACCTTCGACCTTACCGATTTCGCATAGGCGTGGCGGTCGTGTGCGTGATATGCATTGCGTGCCTCTGGGCGGGCGGGCTTGGAATGATGCTTCCTGGCGCGAAGATCCTCATCAGCGACGAGGGTCTGCACGGGTGGGCGTATATATCGGCGATAAACG
>CAZWAT010000148.1:0-7039 GCA_964632015.1 uncultured Planctomycetaceae bacterium | reverse complement strand
CAGACCGGCGTGAGCCAGGTCGGTCCCTATCTGCCGTGGGCGTAGGAATCTTGAGAGGATCCTTCTTCAGTACGAGAGGACCTTGAAGGACCAACCTCTGGTGAACCAGTTGTCCTGCTAAGGGCACGGCTGGGTAGCTACGTTGGGAAAGGATAACCGCTGAAAGCATCTAAGCGGGAAGCCAACCTCAAGATTAGGATTCCATGTCTCTTAGGAGACGAGAGCCCCCATCTAGACCAGGTGGTTGATAGGCTGGGTGTGTAAGGGTAGAAATATCCTGAGCTGACCAGTACTAACGGGCGAGTGCTTGACCGCATTTGTCGCTGGCCTTGAGCCAGAACATATGCACAAGCCGCCTTCAAACGATCAAGTTCTCATTGTAACTTCACTATAAATTCGACATTACCCCTATGTCTTTATATTCAGTCGGCGGGAGCTTTATCGCTCCCGTCGGCAGTGGCGGTGTATTTACGCTGCGGGCCACACCTGTTCCCATTCCGAACACAGAAGTTAAGCCGTAGCGGCCGATGGTACTGCGACAGCGGGAGAGTAGGTGAATGCCGCCTTATATGAGAGGCCTCGGGATCAAACCCGGGGCCTTTCGCATTTATACATCCCACGCTCGCGCATTCAATCGCGCATACCCTTATGCCTTGATCGTTTCGCCGCATTTGATGCAGGTTCAGCTTTGACGCTGGCTTTGCGCTTGTGTAAGATCGGGTCCCATCATAAGATACCCCAAGTCACAGGAGCAGACTTTCAATGATAGTGGATTGCCATACGCACCTATGGAACAATCCCGAGCAGCTTGGCTCGGGCGCCAAACTATGGATCGAGCGACAGAGTTCCGACGGTAAGTTGACCGCATCGCCTGCCGATCATTCAGTGGCGGCGGCCTGCGTGGACAGAACTCTTGTTCTCGGGTTCAAAAGCGCATACCTCAATGCAGATGTCCCCAATGATCTCATCGAGCAGTATGTTCGACAGAATGACGGGATGATTGGCGTCGCCGGGATCGATCCCACTGAACCAGATTACCTTAAGGAAGCACAGAGGCTGCTGGATCAACCCGAGTTCAGAGCACTGGCGATCAGCCCGCCACTGCAGAATTTCCACCCCACCGACAGCAGGGTTATTCCCTTATACGAGCTCTGCAGCCGACGCAAGGCGCCGCTGTTCCTTCTGGCGGGAACCCACATGCCAACTCTGGGCAGAATGGAATTCGCTCGCCCGATGCTTCTCGATGAGGTTGCGCTTGAGTATCCCGAGCTGACCATGGTCGTGTCGAGCATGGGTCATCCGTGGGTTGATGAGGGCATTGCGCTTATCGGTAAGCACCCGCACATCTATGCTGATGTTGCTGGTTTGATACGACGCCCGCTGGCTGCGCATCATTGGCTTGTCCTGGCGTGGCAATTCGATGTCGCAGACAAAATCCTGTTCGGAAGTGATTTTCCGTATTTCACTGCCGCTCGGGCTATAGAGTCGTTGTACCGGCTGCATGAAATTGCACAGGGAACCAACCTGCCTACCGTTCCGCGTGAGGTGCTTCGTTCAATTATCGAGCGAGATGCGCTTGATGTCCTTGGTATTGCGAGACCCGGTGATGAGCAGGCTTCGGCTGAGCAGGAAGCCGAGACTGAAGACGAATTGGAGTGATTCACTCCGACTGAACAGGCATCGGCGCGTTCGATACGAATATTTTCTGAGGGAGATATGCTACACCCCGACGTGTTGAAGTATATCGAGAAGTATCATGAGTCGTCACGGAATGCTCTGTTTGAATTGTTGAGAATTCCCAGCATCGCCAACAATGCCTCGGATGGTAATTGCCGAAAGGCAGCCGACTGGCTTAAAAATCACCTGCAGGGCCTGGGCTTCAAGGTTGAGCTGCATCGACCTTCAGACGCGCCAACAGTTGTTGCCCGGTATGTTGTCGATCCTGACGCACCCACCTTGATGATCTATAACCACTATGACGTTCAGCCTGAGGGAAACCTGGACGAGTGGGAAACCCCACCTTTCGAGCCTTGTCTACACGATGGGTATATCTACGCTCGTGGAGCCTCGGATGACAAGGGCCAGTTGATGACCAACATGCTGGCCGTGGAGGCCTGGCAGAAGACCATAGGTCTGCCGATCAATGTTACGATGTTGTACGAGGGGCAAGAGGAGGTCGGCTCCCCGGCCATGCCTGAATTGCTTGAGTCGCTTGGCGAAAAGATCGACGCGGATGCGTGTATGGTCTGCGATGGATCATGGTATGACGAGGATAAACCCAGCCTCACAACCAGTTTACGGGGGCTTGTCTATGCGCAGATCACTTTTACCGGTCCATCCGCTGATTTGCACAGCGGCCTATATGGCGGGGCGGTGACAAACCCGATCAACGCCCTTGCACGGTGTATCGGCGCGATGCACGATGATAAAGGCAGGATTATGCTGGAGGGGTTTTATGACGATGTGCGAGAGGTGGAACCTGAAATCCTCGCGGGCTGGAAGTCGCTGGAATTCGATGAGCAGGCCCTGGCAAATCGTCTTGATGTTGATGCCCTTGGCGGTGGAGAAGAAGGGTTGAGCGTTCTTGAGAGGCTTTGGGCCAGACCCACGCTTGACGCACATGGAATTATCAGCGGATACACTGGTGAAGGTTCCAAGACAGTCATTGCGTCCACTGCGATGGCGAAGATCTCGACTCGACTGGTCGCAGGCCAGGATCCGCAAAAGGTGGCGCAGTCTATTCGTTCTTATGTCGCCTCTCATACTCCGCCAGGTATCAAATCCAGTGTTGAAATTTACGCCTGCCATGGAGACACCCGTCTTGATCATTCCTCGCCAATGATGAAGAAGGCGCAGGCTGCCATGGCCTGTGGGTTTGGAAAGACGCCGGTGTTTGTTGGTTGCGGGGCGTCGGTTCCAATTACCGAGTTGTTCGCCCGTAAACAGGGAATGGAGTTGATCCTGTTCAATTACGGACTGCCTGGAGACAGGGTTCACAGCCCGAATGAACGGTACAAAGCTGATCATCTTCACAATGGCGCGATAGCGTCGGCCGTCATGATGCAGAGCATGAGTGAGGGTTAGTGGGGAAATATCCGTTGCGAAACGGAATCGGGCGAGAAGTTTTGACGCACCCTGACCAATCGTCCCGGCAGGTTCAGTCAGCGTGAACGCCAGAAGGTTTTACCAGGGATTGTTCTGGTTCTCGTCTTCGGGGTCGTCTTCATCGACTTTCCATTTATCGCTTTCGCTCATTTCGTCGATTTCGCGCTGTACGACCTTGAACATCTTTTCCTGCATTGGGGCGAGTTTGCGGTAGTAGTCAAGCGTAGCCTGATACGTGGCGACCATTTGATTAATCTTTATAAGTTGCCACTTTGCGACACATTCGGGCTCCTTAATGTTCGAGAAAGGGTCGCAGGCGAAGGATATTTCCCCGTTTGGCTCACGTTTGAACAGCTCACAATCTTTGCATTGTAACATGCATCATCTCCTTGACGGGTTCGAAACCCGCGCAAACCATCATACTACTACGAACCGCATCATCCAAGCGATGAATGAAACCATCCATGAAATATCCTGGGGCTTAGTGAAGTTTAGCAGAAATCAGGCCGAATAGGACGAACAAACACGGTAGGGGTGTGTCTAATCCTCATATACATCGCTGGAACTCCAAGAACGCATGATGGATGCCCGCCATAGATTTATTGCGGTACTGACAGGTCAGCCTGTTGATCGACCTCCCTTTGTGAGGCTATTCGGCCCGGGCTCCATCGCTCTGCGCGCATGGGAAGACGAATGTCCCGGAATCAGCGGCTGCGTTGACCTATTGCTCAGGTTTGAAGGTGGTTCAAGGGGTTGGCACCGAACATGCGTGAACGTGGGAATTGCGAGTCCCGATATAAATTCCGTGCGAGTTGTTTCCCCCGATTTCCTTGTGCATACCGATGGGGACGGCGCTTCGTGCATTGTTGAACCAGACGACAATTCCAAGCATGTTATCGCCCATGCCGTGTCTTGCAGAGAAGATTGGAATGCGTTGAGAGATGAGCTTCTCGATTCTGAAGATCCATGCAGGTTTCCACCGGAGTGGCGCCAGGATGTAAACGCCTATCGTGTTCGTGATTATCCCGTGGCCCTGACGCATGGGGGGGTGATGCGGTTTGTCCGTCGCCTGATGGGTGACGCCAACATGTTATCGGCCCTCACGACCGATCCATCGCTTATCTGCGAGCTCATGGACGCGCACACCGACATGGTGCTGAGGCTGTGGAAGAAGATGGTCGCCAGAGTCGAATTTGATCTGGTGGACAGTTGGGATGATTTCCACATCGACGGCAGGTTTGTGGCGGATGAGCATGTGCTGAATCATATTGTCTCGAATTATCGCAGGATCTGCCACTTTGCACGCGAAAATGGTATCTCCATTGTTCTTGCGGGCTGGCATGGTCGCGTTGATCCTGTTCTGGATGAGTTGGTCAAGGCGGGTGTTTCGGCTGTGTATCCAGTTGATGCCTGCGAGGGCAACGACCTGTTCGCCATCAGAGAGAAATACCCCAATCTCGGAATCATCGGCGGGCTTGACAGCATTGCACTTACCAAAGGCTCGAAAGGTCAACGGGCACAGCTTGACCTGGCGCGGCGAATGATTGATGCTGGGTGGTACATTCCGGGGCTCAACGCACATCCCGATTCGGCAGTGAGGTGGAAGGTCTATCGGGAGTTCATGCGACAACTGGGCAAAGTAGTGCGTAAGGAAGGCATGTAACTATCGGCCTCATGCATGCTGCGTCGCATAGGCGTGCGTTCTGGCGATGTGCAGAGTTTTCTCAAGCCAATCGAAAGTTCGCTGGAAAAATCGCAATTGTCCGGTGCTCTGACAATGTCCCGCCGCGAAGTCATCATTTCCAAAAAGCATGTAGTCCTTCGGGCATTCCAGGCGTTCGTGCATTGACTTGGCTTGAACAGCGGATGGGTCATCCATGTTGTCGCAAACCAGTGTTGGACATGTGATTTGCTCTACGGGGATGGTGTACTGTCTGGCCTTGTCCAGCATTTCACCGGGTGTCTGCACATCGAGGCACCGCATATATTGCGTAAGCGGATGCTGCCTTTTCGATGATTCCTGAAGAGCCTGATATGCTTCATCCAGCGAACCTTCACTCACTTGGGCCGGTGAAACTAAGCCCATCGCCAACTCGTGAATGTCCATTTGCCCCGGATCGACCACCAGTGCGGATATCCGCTTCTCGAAGCATGCCCCGCGCGCTGCCACAAACCCACCAAGACATCTTCCCACCAGGGCAATGCGTTGGGGGTCTACCTCGTCGAGCGACAAGACATAGTCAACGACTGCCGAGATGATGTCTTCCCAGTCCGGCCGGAACGGTATTTTCAACTGGCGGGCAAGTTGTCCCTGTCCGGGTCCCTCGAAAGCGAGGCAGTGCATTCCCCTCTGAAGGGCGGCGCCGGCGAGCGAAAAATAACATTCTTCCAGGTATCCATCCATTCCGGGCATGGTGATCAGCGTGGGTCTGGGACCATCGCCGCCGGCTCGAAACAGGTACCCTGGCAAGGCAAGACGACCCAGCGGAATATGCACCGCCAGAGCCCTGGGCCTCATCAGAGGAATCGCCTGGGCGAAGCTTTCTGCCGACATACGCCAGAGTTCCTCACTTCTGGAGAGGTCATCGCTGACGAAGCACTCGGCGGTTCTGTAATAGTTGCTTGCGCGCAGGAATCCTTGTGCGGCGCTTGTTGCGGCACCGCAGCGTAGGCTTTGCTCGGCCCACTGAAGCACGGTGTCTCCAAGTTGGCTCCACTTGCGGTACCACTGGTCAACGTCTCCGTTACCTATAGCGATGGCTGTGGCGAGGCACTCCTGGATGTCGGCGCCTTGATAAGGCGCATGTCCCAAGGTGCGTGACAATTGCGCGTCGTAGGCTGGATTGTCAAAAACAAGTTTCATGAGGGCAACCCCATGTGTACCCTATTGAGCAAGTATAGGCATGAAATGACATGGAATCGCTTTTGGAATCAGTGTTCTTGACGGCCGGCGTGAAGATGTTAGGATGCGTACACAAGAGATGCCGTCAGCGGGAGTTCGGGCTCCTGCCGCGATGACTCTGTCCAGGGCAACGATGAACGATCATCTCATTACGTTTTGTGTAGTTGCCGTAATATGTGTGGTGGTAACTGGCTGTGGGCCTGCAGGTAATGATCTGCACGCCATGCTTCAGTCTGAAGATCCCACCGAGCGCGCGCGCGCTGCTACCGAGGCTGCGAGAATTCAAGACGAATCGGCAGTGGGGCTTCTGATCGAACGATTGACTGACATCGACATAGAGGTTCGAATGATGTCAGCAATAGCGCTGGAGGAGATAACAGGCATCGAAATGGACTACCGTGCGTGGGACCCACCCCAACACCGACAGCAAGTTCAGCGGGAATGGCGTGAATGGCTGGCGCGAGGTCGGAGCGGCCCCGAACCAGGGCACACCAATGATGATGGGGCGACGGGGCGGATGGAGAACCTGCAATCATGACCCTTTCTGACCAGACCGTAAAGCTTGCCATTAATTCAGATCCATCTCACCTGCCGGTGGTGAGGGCAGCCGTGGAAAAGGTCTGCGAGATCATAGGATTTGACAGCAAGACAGTGGGCGACGTCATTCTGGGGGTGGACGAGGCGCTGGCGAATATCATCAAGCATGCTTACAGAAACCAGCATGACCAGCCAATAGAAATCGAACTCACCCCCATGCACGACCACGATGGTTCCATCGAGTTGCTGATTCGCCTGAAGGACAATGGAATGATGGTGGATCCCTCGACAATCAAGGGAAGAGACCTTGACGATATACGACCAGGGGGGCTGGGCGTGCACATAATGAAACACTGCATGGATCAACTGGAATACCAACCTGCCCCGGGCGGAGGCACCATTCTTACCATGAGAAAAAGGTTGCCAGGAAAAAGAAAGGAAACTCAGTAATGAGCCAAACGCCCAAGTCGTCGATTGAGCGGGTGCGTTGGGTCG
>CAZWAT010000147.1:0-7138 GCA_964632015.1 uncultured Planctomycetaceae bacterium | reverse complement strand
TCTCGATTCGTTCGTAAAAGAATATCCACACATCAGGCCGATTTCCTCGACGGGCCTGCAACTTCTTCACAGATCACAGGACATGGTTCCTCTGATGCAGATAGCAGGTGATATCGCTCCGCACGTGTTGTATGTAAACCTGAGACAAAGCGACACTTATATCACAAACAAGTTTCTTTATCCTTTGGAGGGCTTCCTTCATCAGACGCTTGATCTCGATCTGCACAATTCGCAGAATATGGAGCTCGATTCCTATCTTGAGGCACTGAAGCAATCGCCGAAGTATGAAGCCGAGGTTGGTAGGCGAATCCCATTGCAGGGATGGCGGGTAATAAGGCGAAGGTGTCCCGAGGGAAAAGACTGTCCGTACGCCAAGGCAAATGGTGGCGAGTTGGATTTCGAGCCCACAGACCGTCATTATCATATTTATGCCTTTCCGCAGAATGCCTTGATAATGTCGCTGTTCTATGATCGGGGTCTCTTTCACGAGGCGAATCTTCCTGACAGGGTTCCTAAAGACAATGAGGAGTTCTTTGAGTTCGCCAAGAAGCTGACCAATCCTCGTGAGAGTCGCTACGGTGTGAAGCTGCAGATTGGTCCTGTCTTGAGCTGGAGCACGCTGAGCTTTCTGTATTCTGCGGGGGGAAGGATTGTAGAGGAAGACGAGGAAGGCAACTGGAGATGCGTGTTCGATACCGAAGAGGCGGCCAATGCGTACTTCTTCGTGGCGAGGATGTTCCACGAACCCTTCAAGCGTGGTGACGAGGAATTCACGGGCGTGGTGTTCACCGGTGAGACTACCGGCAGTCAGATCTATGCGGGCATGTGGTTTGCGTATATTCATGCTAACGCCTTCGGCAGCCACGATCCAACCATGATTGGTTTTGGCCCGGTTCCGGAGGGTTATAGCGGCGAACGAGGTAGCGAATTCAATATGCAGATGACCGGCATATTTGCCGGAATCGAAGACCCTCAGGTCAGGCAGGCGTCGTGGGATTACATTCGTTATCTCAACGGTCCTGAAGGTAGAAAGATCAAGGCCGAAACGTTCGTTCAGCAGGGGCAGGGAAGGTTCATCCAGGCAGAGGTGTTGGAGGAAGCTGGATACGACGAATATGTCAGGCAGATCCCTCCGGGCTGGCCAGAGGCTTATCGCGAGGCATTGGCCAAGGGTGTTCCAGAGCCCTATGGCAAGAATTGCGCGAATGTTTACTATTACGCATCCAAGGCGGTGAGTCAGATCCAAACCGACAAGAAGATCGGTGAGTTGATCGCTCAAAGAAAATATGCACTTGATGATGGCGATGTTAAAACCGCAGAGGCTCTTGAAAAACAGTGTAAGGACCGGATTAGAGAGATTCTCATCCTGCAGAATGAGCAGGCGAACCAGAAGATGCTCAGTATTCTGCCTGATGATGTTAGAACTAAGCGCAATATCCTGGCCACCATTGTCTCGGTTATCATCCTGACTGTGTTTGTGTTGTTGTTCCGCAAGGTGTTCAAGGTTTTTGATTCCTCGACTATTCTCGCGGTTGGCACAACCGGCAAGTGGCAATTCATGCGGTACAAGTGGGCTTATATGCTGCTGGCGGTACCGGTGGGCCTGATGCTTCTGTGGCAGTATTACCCGCTGCTGCGAGGTACGGTGATGGCTTTCCAGGACTACAACGTGCGAGGCTTCAGCAAGTGGGTAGGAATGGACAATTTTGCCGAGGCCCTCTTTGACAGCGAGTTCTGGTACTCGATCTGGGTGACGATAAAGTATGCGTCGCTGTTCGCATTGTTTGGGTTCACCGCCCCGATTATTCTGGCGTTGTTATTGACGGAAGTGCCTCGGGGTAAGGTGATTTTCCGAACCCTGTTTTACCTGCCTGCGGTTTTGACGGGGTTGATGGTTATCTTCCTGTGGCGAAGTTTTTACGGCCAATACGGCATGATCAATACCATGATCAATTACGTCATCACAGCAATAAACTACATCCCATGGGTCGAGATTTCACTCATGGAGAAGAATTGGCTGAACGATCCGCAATTGGCGTTGCTGTGCATCCTCCTGCCTGTAGTGTGGGCGGGCATGGGTCCCGGATGCCTCATATATCTGGCAGCTCTGAAAACCGTTCCCGATGAAATCTACGAGGCTGCGGATATTGATGGAGCGGGTATCTGGCACAAGACTACTCACGTGGCCCTTCCCTCCATCAAGGCACTCATAATGATCAATTTCATAGGTGTAATGGTTGCCACCTTCAAGGGACAGGGTGAATTTGCCTTGGCAATGACAGGAGGTGGACCTTATTCGCCAAACGGTGAAACAGAGTTTGTCGGGTTGAGAATTTTCTACCAGGCGTTCGGATATCTCAAGTTTGGTGTTGCCACCGCCATGGCCTGGATCATGGGGTCGATGCTTGTGGGCTTTACAGTCATTCAGCTCCAACGCTTGAGCAAGATGGAATTCAAGACCGCAACAGGAACGAAATAAAGCCATGCCAATTATAAGTAAAATCGGAAGCAGGAGTTGGAGCGTTCGGCTGGTCTACGGAGCGATCTTCGCCGTGCTCATTTTTGGTGCTTTGAGCATGTTGTATCCGGTCATGCTCATGTTGTCGGGCTCGCTGAAGAGTGAAACCGACATCATGCGTATCACGCCCTGGCCGGACTACCTGTTCAACGACGAGACGCTGGTGGCGAAATATGTCGAGTCGAAATACAACGTAATCATCCAGAACGCCCAGGTCGCCTGGCGTCAGTCGGTTCGCAGATGGGAGGATTTCAAACCCCCTGAGGCCTTGGAAGACCCCGAACTGCTCGACCTGTTCCTGCAATGGCGGGAGACATACCCGCATTGGCAGCTTGGTCATGTTTCCGGGGGGCGTCTGCTTCCTGAAAATGCACGAGAGTTTCGCGTACTGATGCGCACCAAGTACGGAGGCAATCTTGAGGCATTCAACCGAGCGGCGGGTATGCCTCTCAAGTCATGGTCGGATGTCATGCCGCCCGTTGAGGATGTCTCAAGATTTCCAATGCGCGATGGAGGTCTTTGGACTCTATTCAAACCTTATCGTGCAGAGCGTCCGTATCGAGACAGGATTATTTTAAACGTTGATGGGCACTTCTGGCAGCGCCAACTAGTGCCTAAGTATACCCACAACATTGAGGAATATAACACTGCTCACGGCACGGACTACAAGAGCTATTCCGAGGTCTGGTTGTCCGAGCGCGTACCCGATGAATCCCAACCGATTACCAGAAAGGATTGGGAGACATATGTTCGCAATGTGCTGCCGTTTGCCTATATCAGGCTTGATGAAAGCCAAGCCCGGTCCTATCGCCAATTCCTCAGTGAGCGGTACGAGAACAACATAGAAAAATATGCTGAGTATCGTCCCCATCTCAATGGTGTGACTTCCTTTGATGATGTGGAGTTTTACGCATCACTTCCCGAGAATGTGATGGATCAGGTTGACTGGTCGGCCTACATAGCCTCGGAAGAATGCCCGCTTGAGGCACTTTCGGTTTATGGTCCCCGGCAGTCGTTTCAGGAATTTGTCGCCGCCGCTAGAGGCGTGGCAGTTGAGGATATCGCGCCTCTTGACTTGCCCCTCGCGCACGCTGAAACCTTAGATTGTCTGGAAAACAAGTCCTTCTACCGCAAGGAATTTGCCACCAGGAACTACAAGCAGGTGCTGGAGTACCTGGGCCTGCATGGCAGGGGCATGTTCAACACTGTCTTGTACTGTGCACTGGCAATCACGGTAGCGCTGATTGTGAATCCTGTCGCTGCCTATGCCTTGAGTCGATACAAACCACCAAGTCAGTATAAGATCCTACTCATATGCATGGCGACCATGGCCTTCCCTACGGCGGTGACAATGATTCCGTCGTTCCTTCTGCTCAAGAGGTTTCCGCTTTGGCCGATTCTAGGTGGTGCGGCGGTCTTCGCGATGAGTCTGTGGCTACTGAGCATCTTTGCAAAGAGGATCAACGAAAACGCCCGCATGATCCTTGCGATTCTTGCAGGCTCCATCACTGGCACGCTGCTGGTGCCGATGTTCATCCCTGAATTCAACGTCAGCCTGCTCAATACCTTTGCCGCACTTGTGCTTCCGCATGCTGCCAACGGATATTCGATATTCCTGCTCAAGGGCTTCTTCGATTCGCTGCCCAGGGAGATCTACGAGGCGTCGGATCTTGACGGCGCAAGCGAGTGGACGAAGTTCTGGAGCTTCACCATGGCGCTGTCAAAGCCCATTTTGGCGGTGATTGCGCTTCAGGCTTTCCAGCATGCATACAGCCAGTTCATGATGGCGCTTATCATTATTCCAGATCAGCAAATGTGGACCATCATGGTGTGGATCTACCAGTTACAGTCGCAGGTACACCAGGCGGTGGTGTATGCGTCATTGGCGGTGGCGGCAATTCCGACCTTCATGATTTTCGTCTTCTGCCAGGGCATTATTATGAGAGGCATAGTCGTACCTACGGAGAAATAGCGAATGTTGGCTGACATGTCGGGTAGATTGACGGAGTTGGTTGGATGGGAGTGGGAAGCGCTCCTCCGACTGGTGGCCGCGATGCTGCTCGGCTCATTCGTCGGTCTTGAGCGGGCTCATCACGGCAGGAGCGCCGGGTTCAGAACCCAGATGCTTGTGGCGTTGGGTTCGGCTATAGCCATGGTTGTCAGCCTGCATTTTGCGAGAGTGTTTGGGGATAGCAGCGGTTCCGCACTGAGTGTTGATCCTGCCCGTGTTGCCTATGGCGTTATGGGAGGTATCGGCTTCCTGGGTGCGGGAACGATAATAAGGTATGGAACCGGTGTCAGGGGGTTGACTACCGCCGCCAGTCTGTGGTGTGTCGCCGCGATTGGACTTGCGTGTGGGTTTGGAATGTATATGGTAGCGACGGGTGCGACACTGCTGGTGGTATTCGCCCTGGTGGTGCTGTCGAAACTGGATCACCTTATTCCCACACAATATTACAAAACTGCCGTCTTTGTACTCCCTTCAACTCATGAGAACCCCATAACAAGGCTAAGAAAGGTTCTCGATGATTATGATGCTCGTGTGGTTGACTGCGAATTCAGCAGGGACTTCAGCAAACAGACCGAGGAAGTAACTCTACACCTGTGTTTACCGAGCAAGGCCGCGACCGATAGGCTGGCAAGTATAGGCGCCGATATACCGGATATTATCCAGTTGACCATCCAATAACTGTGAGTTGTTCGATTCTGCTCGCGCTGGGCCGAGGGATTAGACCCTCGGCCTGGTGCATTTTTCGAGGTCTCGCAGGGCAGGGGCTGATCTCGCCTATTGCTCTTTCAGCACACCGACGAGAATTTCAAGGGCCTTGCACAATTCATCATCACTAATAGTCATTGCCGGAGCGAGACGAAGCACGGTGTCCTGTGTGCAGTTGATGTAGAGGCCACGCTCGAGGCAGCAGTCGAAGACTGGTTTGCCTGGGGTATTGAGTTGAACGCCCAGCATGACACCGGAGCCACGGACTTCTTTTACAATGTTACAGCCGCTGCGTGAAATCGTTTCGATTATCCGTGTCCCGATAGTCACTGCCCGTTCAAGCAGATCCTCCTGCTCAATAAGCCTCATTGCGGCAGCGCCAGCGGCTGTGCACAGCGGATTTCCTCCACCGGTGCAGCCGTGCGTGCCGGGCGACAGGATGTCCTGCCACTTGGGAGCGGCCACACATGCGGCTAGCGGTAGGCCTCCGCCGATGGACTTACCAAGAGTCATGACGTCTGGCACGATGTCGAATAACTGGTGGGCAAACCATTTTCCGGTTCTTCCTGGGGCAGTCCAGACCTCGTCGCAGATCATCATTATGCCTTGTTCAGTGCAGAGTTTGCGCAGCCCCTGCATGAACTCCCTGGTGGGAAGGTTCATGCCGCCTTCGCCCTGGATTGGCTCAAGAATGACGGCAGCAGTTTCGTTATCTATCGCCTTGGCCACTGCATCCAGGTCGCCGTAGGGAACCTTGATGTTCCCGGGCAACATGGGCTCAAAACCCTTTTGAAATTTCTCGGGCGTCAGCGACAGGGCTCCCATCGTTCTGCCGTGGAAGCAGTTATTAAAGCTGATGATCTTGTACCGACCTTCGCCCGCCGCAAGCCGGGCCAGCTTCAAGGCGGCTTCGTTGGCTTCAGCGCCGCTGTGACAGAAAAATACCTTGCCTCCAAAACCATGGGTGGTAATGGCCTTTGCCATCTCAACTTGCCGAGGATTGGTGAACAGGTTTCCCGTCGATGTCAGGGTGCGTGCCTGGTTGACAATTGCTTCGGTGATTTTGGGATGGCAGTGACCACAAACACCACCAAATCCGAACCCGACGAACAGATCCAGATATTCCTTGCCGTTAGCGTCCCAGAAGCGCGAGCCTTCTCCCCTGACAAGGGCCACCGGCAATCGACCATAGTTGGGTATCAGATATTTGTTGGTGTCATCTACAATTCTCGCCTGAGTGTTCATGGGTGTCTCCATCTGCAAGGTCTGCCCTGTATGCGCGGAAGAAATGCTTGTACTGTCTGTCGACATTTGGGTCAAACAAAAACATGCCTTGTTAAGGCAAATCAAGCCTTCCTGAAAAGGTCATGCGGTTTCGGCAGCGCATGATTATAATGCCGAAATGTTAGCAATATCCCTGCAATCTGGAAGTAACGGCAATAGCATTTACGTGGAGGGGGGCGGAGTAAGAATACTCATCGATGCGGGCATCTCCGGAGTTAAGGCTCAGACGGGGTTGGCGTCGTGCGACAGAGATATCAGACGCGTCGATGCGGTTCTGTTGTCCCACGATCACATCGACCACATAAAATGTGCCGGAGTCTATCAGCGCAAATTTCACCTTCCCATCTACGCAACCAGGAAGACCATGTCGGCTGCGATGTCCAAAGGACTGGGGCAACTTAGTGACGTACGTTCTTTTGTCGCGGGGGACATGATCGATTTTGGGGCGATGCAGGTGCACACTATTCGGACGCCGCACGACGGCGTTGACGGAGTGGCCTTCGTGGTGCAGTGCGACAGCAGAAGAATCGGCGTGCTTACTGATCTGGGGTACCCATTCCCCGGCCTGGCGGAGCCTGTGTCATCCTGTGACGGGGTTGTCATTGAGAGCAATTACGATC
>CAZWAT010000146.1:0-7161 GCA_964632015.1 uncultured Planctomycetaceae bacterium | reverse complement strand
CCGCCACCGCAGCACACAGACCAGCAAGCCCGCCACCAACGACACAGAAATCTGAATCGTGAGTCTGATAACGCATTTCGTCCCTTTGCTCAAGCTTGTAGGCCCGAATTGTGACCGGTAGATCGACTCCCGTCAAGTCACACCCCACACCGTATTCAACCCAGGCGGCGCTCCTGCCAAAGCGCATGGCGCGCCATGTCGGCGTCAATGCAAACAGGCCGGGATGATCACTCATCCCGGCCTGTTGATGCTTCATTCAGGCTTGCTGGAGACTAGTACATGTCTTCCATTCCACCGGGTCCACCGGCGGGCGCCTTTTTCTTTTCGGGGATCTCGCTGACAACGGCGTCGGTGGTCAGCAGCAGACCAGAGACTGACGCAGCGTTCTGCAACGCACTTCGCTCGACCTTGGTCGGAACGATCACGCCGGCCTTCACCATGTCGCCGTACTTGCCGGTGAGGGCGTCGAACCCGAAGTTCGGGTCCTCGTTTTCCATAACCTTCGCTGCCACGATAGACCCGTCCAAGCCGGAGTTAGTCGCAATCTGCTTGATCGGGGCGACCAGTGCCCTGCGGACGATGTCCACGCCGGTCTTCTCGTCGTCGCTGTCGGTCTTGACCCTGCCAAGAGCCTTGATCGCTCGCAGAACGGCAACGCCTCCACCGGGCAGAATGCCTTCCTCGACAGCGGCCCGGCAAGCGTGCAACGCATCCTCGACGCGAGCCTTCTTCTCTTTCATCTCGACCTCGGTGGCTGCGCCCACGTTGATCTGCGCAACGCCGCCGGCGAGCTTGGCGAGACGCTCTTCGAGTTTCTCACGATCGTAGTCGCTGGTGGTCGCGTCGATCTCGTGCTTGATCTGGGCGATTCTGCCCTGGATGTCCGCAGCCTTGCCCGCGCCTTCGATGATGGTGGTGTTGTCCTTGTCAATGCGAACACGCTTCGCCTGACCAAGGTCGGACATCTCGATGTTTTCGAGATTGATGCCCATGTCTTCCATGATGGCCTTTCCACCGGTAAGCACGGCGATGTCCCGCAGCATTTCTTTTCTGCGATCGCCAAAGCCCGGCGCCTTCACAGCACACACCTGAAGCGTTCCACGAAGCTTGTTGACGACCAGCGTCGCCAGCGCCTCGCCTTCAACGTCCTCGGAGATGATCAGCAGACCCTTGCCGCTCTGCGCGACCTTTTCAAGCAGACCCACGAGGTCCTTGATGGTGGAGAGTTTCTTCTCCATGATGAGGATGAGGGGGTTGTCCATGTCGCATTCCATCGTTTCAACCTTGTTGACGAAATGCGGCGAGATGTATCCCTTGTCGAACTGCATGCCCTCGACCAGCTCGACATCCGTCGCCAGACCTTTGCCTTCCTCGACGGTGATGACACCATCCTTGCCGACCTTGTCCATCGCCTCGGCGATCATCTTGCCGACTTCCTGATCCTGGTTGGCGGCACACGTTCCGACCTGGGCGATTTCCTTGCTGCTCTTGATGGGCTTGGAAAGTTTCCTGAGTTCATCGACGACGGAATCGACCGCCTTCTCGATACCTCTTTTAAGCTGCATTGCCTGCGCGCCGGCTGCGACGTTCTTGAGACCTTCGTCGAAAATCGCTTCGGCATAGATGGTGGCGGTTGTGGTTCCGTCGCCGGCAACGTTGGAAGTCTTCGAGGCGACCTCCTTCACCATCTGCGCGCCCATGTTTTCGTTGGCGTCTTCAAGCTCTATTTCCTTTGCAACCGAAACGCCGTCCTTGGTAACCGTCGGCGAGCCGAAAGACTTCTCTAGCACTACCACCCTGCCTGTAGGGCCAAGCGTGACCTTCACCGCCGAGGCCAATTGCTTAACCCCGCGACGGATCGCCTCGCGGGCCTCAGAGTCGAACATGATCTTCTTTTTTGCCATTGTCTAAGCTCCTGTTATTTCTGTTTATTCCTATTATTCCTGTTTTGTGTCCTCGGAGTCGTCGGTCACTAATCGAGAATTGCCAGGATGTCGCTCTCGTCCATCAACATGTACTCTTCGCCGTTGACCTTGATTTCGGTACCAGCGTAGCT
Organism: uncultured Planctomycetaceae bacterium; assembly: GCA_964632015.1. Lineage (GTDB taxonomy): Bacteria > Planctomycetota > Phycisphaerae > SM23-33 > SM23-33 > JAAYCO01. Next base: position 5,105 of record CAZWAT010000146.1, on the reverse strand, counting down.
GGCGAACAGCACCTTCTCGCCAATGCCCACTTGAAACTGCCCTCTCTTGCCGTCTTTGAGCATTTTTCCATCGCCCAGCGCCAACACGGTGCCCTTCTGAGGTTTTTCCTTGGCGGTGTCGGGAAGAACGATGCCTCCCTTGGTTGTTTCTTCCGCCTCGAGGCGCTTGATCAATACCTTTTCGCCCAGCGGACGAATGTTGGGGGCCTTTGGGGTTTTTCCAGCTTTTGACTCGGCCTTGGCCATTTGCATAGCTCCTTCTGATTGACTATTTGATTCTCTCTGAAAACTCGATACCCGGCCGGTACCAGACCAGTCCGGACAAACCTTCATTCAAGCGGATCGTCGCGCAGAAACGCGTCCAGGCGAATCATCATCCTGCGAATCTGGCGAAGCAGCTCTTCAAGCTCAAGCGGTTTGGCGACCACGCTGAACGCCGCCAGACGAAGTGCCGCCTCAAGCCAGCGACGATCACTATGCCTCGTGACCACCACCACCGGGAACAACTCGTCAAGCATTCGAACCTGGCGAAGCATCGCCAGCGCGTCCATGCCCCAGTTGACCTCATCGTCTATAACGGCTGCGTGGGCCTCGCGACGCTGGATCACATCCAGAAGCTCTCGGTCGCAACTGACGTGAACCGTCGTGAGCACGTTCGGACCGACAATCTGCTCAAGTGCGCTAGTCCAGTCACCCGCCTCACCGGTCACCACCAGACCAAAGGGCCTGTCCGTTCTATTAAGAGCCGCGACCATACTCAAACTCCCGGCATTGACAACGAGACAATACCATCCGCTGAGAATCTGTTTGCAACACCAATGCCATGCATCCTATCACCCTATTAATCAATATGTTACGTGTTTTCGAGCAGTAAGACCACACGTGTTTTAACTGCCCAATCTGGCGCGGATTCCGCCCGGACTGCTGTATTGGCAGTGCAGGCTCGTCGGCGTCCCACAGTGGCAACCTACAATTACCACAAAGGCTCAGACACGACCCTTTTTACGAAAGGAAAGGCATGGACATCTTCAGTGAAATCAAGAATGACCACAGACAAGTGATCGATACGCTGGAAAAGATGCTCGACACCTCCAGCGGATCGGAAAAGACCCGGCCTCAGTTAGTCTCGAAGCTCAAAGGGGAACTGCTACCCCACATGGAGGCGGAGGAGAGCGTGTTCTACCCCCTGCTTATCGACGAGGGCGACCCCGAACTCGCCATGGAGGCGATAGAAGAACACCGGGCTGCCAAGCATGTGCTCTCAGAGCTTGAATCGCTCTCGCCGGTCGATGCGTTCTGGCATGCGAGATGCGCGGTTCTGACCGAGCTGATCGATCATCATATCGATGAAGAAGAATCGGATGTTTTCGAAAACGCCAGTGAATTCCTCGATAAGACAACCAGCGAACAGCTTGGCAGGCAGTTCGTGCAGAGCAAGCAGGAGTTCATGAAGAGAGCCGCCTGACTCGTTCGCCTTCGACCCGGTGACAAGGGCTACCCAAGTTTAAAATCAAATATGACAGTTGCGTGGCCCTTGTCATTGGGTGCTGGTAGGGAATTCAATTCTTTTTTGATCTTTTTTCCACGCCGGTCGAACAAATATGTTGACCAGGATTGGTGCAAGACACTAAGCTATGACGCTTTACGCAACGGGCGACGAAGCGCGTGTGCTTCGCCTTATGTTCCGTTTGCGAGGAATTACCCCTTTTACGACCGACTCGCTGTGCGGATGCCTGAATCCACACGAGTGCGCGGAGGTGTACGTTGGCTGGAAGCGAACTATTACAGGAACTTATCGATGCCGGCATCCATTTTGGACACAGGGCTAGCCGGTGGAACCCGAAGATGCGACCCTACATCTTCGGTAAGCGAAACCTCATTCACATCATCAACGTCAAAGAGACGCTCAAGGGTCTTCTTTTGGCGAAGAGATTTCTGACACAGACTGTTGCCGACGGTAAAGACGTTCTGCTGATCGGAACCAAGCGTCAGGCGAAGAAAAGCGTCGAAGAAAACACTCTTCGCGTCGGAATGCACTTTGTTAACGACCGCTGGCTTGGTGGCACGTTGACGAACTTCCGCGAGATCCGTCGTCGCATTGGCAGGCTTGACCAGCTTGAAGCCCTCGAGGCCGAAGGTCAGCTTGACACTTACTCGAAAAAGGAAGGCGCCGCCCTCCGTCGGGAAGTCAGGAAGATTCGCCGCAATCTTCAGGGCATCCGCAGGATGGAACGCATGCCCGGCGCGATGTTCATTATCGACCAGCGTCGCGAGATGATCGCTATCCGCGAAGCCAAGAAGATGGGCATTCCCGTGATCGCCCTTCTCGATACCGACGGCGATCCTGATCTTGTGGACATTCCCATTCCGGGCAACGATGACGCGATGCGCTCGATCGACCTGATCGTTCGCGAACTATGCGATGCCATTTCCGAAGGCATGCACGTTCGCACCGAAAAACAAGCCCAGGCCGAGAAACAGGATCAACAGGCAGAAGCCCCCAAGCGCCGAAGCCGACGCCTTTCGACTTCGCAGGTCTTCGAGACGCCAGACAAGCCCGCGGAGGTACAGCCCCCCGCCGAGTCTGCCCCCGTCCAGACCACCGAACCCGTTGAGGAAGCAAAAGAGCAGTAACATTCAGAAATACCAGGAGCGACAATGCCTGAAATAACAGCATCAATGGTAAAGGCCCTTCGTGAAGAAACGGGCCAGGGAATGATGGAATGCAAAAAAGCGCTTACCGAAGCCAACGGCGACGTTGAAGCCGCCCGAGATCTGCTTCGCAAGCGTGGATTGATAACCGCCGAGAAGAAGGCCGGACGCGCGACCGGCGAAGGTTTCATTGCCATTAGCGTCAATGACGCCAGTACCTCGGCAGCCATGGTAGAAGCCCGTTGCGAAACCGACTTCTGCGCCCGTAACGACGTGTTCCAGACGATGGTGCGCGATGTGGCAAACCTCGCGGCCCAGGCGCCCGACGGAAACGTCACCGAAACGGCGGAGATAACCGATGCCGTCCAGCAGGCGCTGGCGAAGATCGGCGAGAACATGAGCTTTTCACGCGGTATGAAGATCACCGCCCAGAGGGTGGGTTCTTATGTGCACCACAACGGAAAAGTCGGCGTGATCGTCGGTGTGGACGGCGAAGCGGATGACGATCTGCTTAAAGATATCTGCATGCACATCGCCTTCGCCGCACCGATGGCAGTGACGCCTGACGACATTCCCGCCGACCTTATCGAGCAGGAAAAAAAGATCGCCATCGATCAGGCGGTGGAATCCGGAAAACCCAAGGAAATCGCCGAGAAGATGGTTGCTGGCAAGATTCGCAAGTTCGTTGAGGAACGCTCGCTGACCGAGCAGCTCGTGGCTCTCGAAGAGAAGTACGGGAAGAAGAAGGTCAAGGATCTGCTACCCAACGGTAAGATTACCGCCTTCGCACGTTTCGCGGTTGGCGAGAAATAAGATAGATGGCGACGCGGCCCGCCTGGACGTCTGGCCCGGTAGAACGGGCGAGAACCGAAATGGCGGCCGCGATTCGCATTGCCTGTCAGTGCCGACGCGCCTCACGATACCATGACCGATACGCTGAAATATAAACGAGTGGTGCTCAAAATCTCCGGCGAAAGCCTGTGCGAAACAGGATCGAGCGGGGTCGAAACAGCACAGCTCAATCTCGTAGCCGACGAGATCGCATCCGCTAAACAGACGGGTGTCGAGCTTGCATTGGTCATCGGCGCGGGCAACCTGCTTCGAGGAAGGGATCTTTCAAGCCCTGACGCGCGAAAGAACATCCACCGTACCACTGCCGACTACATGGGCATGCTCGGTACGGTGATGAACGCCATTGCCGTCAGAGATGCCCTCGAAGCCCGCGGCCTCCCAACCGTCGCCATGTCGGCGATACCCATGCCCACTGTTTGTGAGCCCTACTGCCGAAGGGACGCGGTTGCAAGCCTGCGTGCGGGCAAGGTGGTCATCTTCGCAGGAGGCACCGGAAGCCCCTTCTTCACGACTGACATGTGCGCCGCTCTTCGAGCTGCCGAAATCGACGCACAGGTGGTAATGAAAGCAACAAAGGTTGACGGCGTGTACGATCGAGACCCGGTGAACGACCCATCGGCAGTGAAATACGATCAACTGACATATGGCAAGGTGCTTGCCGATGCGCTTGGCGTGATGGACCTCACCGCGATAACCATGTGCATGGAGTCGCAAATGCCCATCATGGTCTTTCAGTTTGACAAGCCGGGTAATCTTCGCCGGGCGTTGGCGGGCGAGCACGTGGGAACCGTCATCAGCGAATGAGGTGAATGTATGTCCTATGACGAGGCAATGCTGGAAGTCGAAGAGAAAATGGAATCCGCGGTGGTATATTTCCGCCGCGAGTTGAGGGGCATTCGCACCGGAAGAGCGTCCACCGGTCTTGTCGAACACGTGAAAGTCGATTATTATGGTACTCCGACCGACCTTCGCCAGCTTGCGACGCTGTCGACGCCGGATGCTAACATGATACTGATAAAGCCCTTCGACCCCGCAAGCGTCAAGGACATCGAACGGGCTATTCAGGCGAGCAACATCGGCATAACTCCCGCCAGCGATGGCAAGGTGATACGCCTGTCGGTTCCGCCGCTTTCGGGCGAGCGACGCCAGCAGCTTGTCGCCCAGGTGAAAAAGATGAGCGAAGCCGCACGCGTGACCATACGAAACGCGCGACGCGATGGAAACAAGGAGATGGATCGGCTCGAAAAGGAGTCGATCATCACCGAGGACGATTCCAAACGCGCCAAGGATGAGATTCAGAATCTCACCAAGAAATACGAAGATCAGATAACGGCGATCCTCGACACGAAAACCGAAGAAATTCAGCAGCGATAGCACGCAAGCTCGCTGTTGCCCCTTAGGGGGAGTAGCTCAGTTGGAAGAGCAACGCACTTTTAATGCGTAGGTCCTGGGTTCGAGCCCCAGCTCCCTCAGTTTTGCGGATTTCGGTCAATTGGCGGATTTGTTCGTTGACCAGGCCGTAGAATCTAGTAAACTACTTCGTCCCGCTTATGCGGATAACTCGTGAAATATGAGTCGTCCGATGCAGCAGGCCCCATCGT
>CAZWAT010000145.1:0-7225 GCA_964632015.1 uncultured Planctomycetaceae bacterium | reverse complement strand
TTGCGATTTTCGTGCTGCTGTGCGGAGTTGACGTTCTTTGCGGTCATGCCCGCCTGAGAAAAATGTGCATTAACGAACGAGCCAGTCAGATTCGCAAACCTGCCTACGCCTTTGCGGAAAGTTACCGAATTGGGAGGACTTGTCGGCGATACCGCTGGAGGTCTGGAGTTCGATCCGGTCAAACATCGGCGAGCCTATCAGCATGCACGACGATAGCTCCACCGGACTCGTCATTGCTCATCACAAGCGTGTCAGGCGAAGGTAGAACATGGGCTCATCGTGCCCGACTTCCAGCGAGGTTCCACTGATCTTGTCGGTGCGGTAGACCTTGCGGGTGAAATCGTGCCTCGCGCACGTCATGCCCTTCAGCCACGGAGCCGTGATCGTTGCACCCACCCGATAGGTTATCACCGGGGCTTTTCCGGTCTTAATGACCGCTTCTGCAAGTCCCGGCGCCCATTTGCGTTTCATCGCCTTGGGATCAAGCATGAAGCCCGTGTTGGTGTTGTCCGAGCTCATCGTTATGAGTATGGACTTCGACTTTGCAAGTTCCATACCATCCTCGGCGACAACGTAGATGGCGGTAAAATCGCGGTTAAGCCCGGTAAACTTGACGTCGCCCAGCGTCACCACTTCACTGTTGAATCCCGAATGCGCCTTGACGGATGGGGCGTCGACCACAATCCTTCCCTTCTGTCCCCAGTCGAACAGCGTGTATGGGCCTTGTTGAATTTTCCCGCCTGTCGACGAGGTCTCTGGAATTCTGCTTGGCGCGTGCGGGTTGTATCTCAGCCTCAATCCGCTTCGCCAGGCGTGGTGGCGGAGCTGATTCTCCATCGGCCCCATGACCGGCTTGCCCAGATCGAACAGCAGATCCGCCCCAACAGTCGCGTCAAGCGGTTGGCTCGCCTGGGGCAACCGCGCCCGCAGGAACATCGCCCCCGCGCCCTTTATGGCTGAGAGCATGATCTCGTCATTCGCCAGCACCAGCCCCGCGTTAGGATAATTCGCATCAGGCATCGGTAGAGCCGTCGTCGTGTATTCCTCGTCAGTCTGTAGGCTTCTGATGTATCCGCTGCTGTCCCAGTTGAACCAGAACGCTCCGTCGGCATTCTGGTGAATCAGCATCGTGGCGATGCGGATGGGGAACTCCGCCCGATACGGATTTGGTCGGTAGTCATTGCACTCGTAAATCAGGTACGGCTGACCCGCGGGACGCATGATGTCCACAGGCTGACCCATCATCGGGTGACCGTTGACTCGCGGCACATAAGGGTAGTAAAGACTTCTTTCGTTGATCGCCCAGGGCCTGCACGCGAAACCATACGTGCCCGCTGCCTGAAAGTCGCCGCACATGGTCGCGTAATACTGCGTGAAGTTGCGTTCATAATTCCCGGTCGGGCAGATGGGTACGACCGCTATGCCCTTGCCGTGCTGACGAACAAACTGCGCGAACTCGCGGTGGAAGTCCTGAAAGAGAAACACGGCGAATCGCACCACGTCCTCGCCACGTCGATACGGATACCTGAGTTCTTCTCCGTTGACGGTGTATTCATACGTGGGTTGATATCCCGCCCCATCTACCTTACGAGCGCTGCGAAGCGGAGCGTAACGGATGTTGCCCTTCTCAAGCGATTCTCCCTTCGGCAACTCGCCCCACGCATTCATCAGGCGGGTGTCGTCGCCGTATTGACCTATGAGCCACTTGTTCCACCGGCGCTGCACATCGTCGCGGATGAACTGCGGTAGCTTGTTCCATATATCGCCGAACGCAAAGTTGCGAACGAACAGATTCTCGTTGAACACCTCCCACAGGGCGATGGTTTCCTCGTCGCCCCACCGACGTTGTGTGTAGGGGTTCACGTGGTCGAGCAGGTTCTTTGCGAACTCCATGAACACAAGCTTCGCGCGGGGATAAACATAGACCAGGGTATCCACCGCGTGCCTTGTCGCCTGGTTCCATTGTTCCCGCGTTCCGTCGTCTTCCAGAAGGTCATAATCGGCAGGTTTGAAACGCGCCCTTCCGCGATCAAACTGCATCCAGAAGAACATTCCGCGTTCACGCGCCAGCGATATCGCCAGGTCGGTTCGTTCCATCGGCGTGTCGCTTCCAATAACGGTCACGGGAACCTTATATGACACATCCTTGTCACCCGATGCGAAGATCCGCCCGAACAGGTTTACGCGAACACCGTTAAAGCCGACGTCACGCATGCGGTCGAACGACAGACGCAGATCGTCGCCGCCACGCTTTGGGCCTGCACAAAGATTTACCCCCCACAACCGGACGCGCTGAGAGTTGTAGCTAAGTCGGCCGTCGCGAATCCGCATGTACTCGCCGTCGATAATCTCATAGTCGCCAAGGGCGGGCGCAAAGATAACGGTGGCGATAATGAATGAAATGAGAATCTGGCGCAAAACTGACCTCCAAATCAGTTCCAGAACCTGCGGTCCTGGGTGAAGAACTCACCGGCTTGTTTGTAGGCTGTTCGCGTTGCGTTTCCACTGTTCGTTACGTCCAGGCTGGGGACATAGTCCACGTGACCATCGCAGAAGCTGAACACGTCCGCCTCGATGTGCCGGTGCGGATACGGACTGAATCCATTCCATGTGATCGACTCGGGTTGAGCGGCGAAGGGCGAACCATCCCTCTCTCCAATAACAGGAACCTGGTTGGTGGAGGGCACGTCACTGAGCTTGTAAGGCGTCTGGCGATACGTGGTGCTGTAGAATCCCGTCAGCCAGATGTTCATGGTGTAGGAAGGCAGATTATATTTGCCGTCACTTGCACGTGGGGTACGGGCATCGCTGGGGCACAACCACTGACTGGGCTGAGAAAGCCTGTAATGATTGCTGGGGCGTTCGCTGGAATCCTGGTAGTAAGGCATCAGAAGACGAATCCAGTTGTTCAGGTCATTTTCGGGCGCTGACCACCGCCCTCCACCCGCAGGAATGCCGCCCGTAAGCGGGAACGTCTCGTTGTTCTCCGAGGCGTACATATTCACCGCCAGTGTCAGAGATCGAACCTGTGACGAACACAACGTTCTGGCGGCGAGCTCCTTCGCTTGCTTCAGCGAGGGCATAAGTATGCTCAAAAGCAACGCGATGATCGCTATGACAACCAGTAGCTCGATAAGCGTAAACGCCTTGCGGGCAGCGGCACGTATAGTCATCTCACGTCTCCGACCCGCCACCGGCCCCTAGCGGGGCCAGCGACGGGTTCACAAAATTCACTACCTGCGTCTTCGGCGAAGAAGGACCAGTCCGCCCATTCCAAGCAGCGACAGCGTCATCGGTTCGGGCACGGTGGTAATTACCGCATCAGAGAATCGCATGTACCATAGGCTCTGACTCAGCGTGTTGACGAATCCCAAGCCGACCCTCTTGACATTGTCACCAGCGTCGAATGCCACAGTGGTCGACCCGCTCTTGGCCGATGCAGTCCAGGCAACAGTCGTGTCAGCCGAGAGCACCTCGCCGGCGTCATTAAAAGCAAACACCACCGGGCTCAACCCGCTGAGGCTAAGATTGCCAGTCCAACTGAATGAAATGCTCGTGATGGCATCATCTTCAGAGGCCGTCCATACGTAAGCACCTCGCTGTGGGTGTGCGTTTCCTCCTACGTCGGCATAAACCATCTGAAACTGCCTATAATCTGGCGTTGCGACAACACCAGCTTCCCAGCATGTGTTCCAGTAGCTTCCCGACTTCTGTAATTGCCACTTTGAGCTGTCCATGCTGCCCGTGTAATCAAACGTATCCGCCTGCGCAGCACACGCCAGCATCCCGACCACCAGTACTACAGATGTGAACCTCTTGATCATCTCTTTCTCCTTATGTCTACTTATATGAGCGACTGCAACCGTTGCAGTGGAAAGGCGTAACGTGAAATTCGCGGGTTCTCACTACTGATCGAAGCTTGATGCGGATGTTCCTTTTGACGCGGCTTTTGAGAACAACCCGATCATGCAGCAGATCGCTTGCCCGGCGGATCATTCCTTCGAAATTGCACACCCATTCCAGGACTGACAGGCGGTAGAACGCCCGGCTTCGCCTGCCCGGGAATGTGTTCGTCGTGCTGATGATTTCATCGAGCGGATGCGTCTCGACGAGGTCTGTGTTGGCATACACATGGTCGATAAACTCATCCTGAGCACAGAACATCGCCTGGGCATTGTTCGTTGTGAGCAGATCTTCCAGAATAGAACGATATGCTTCCACCGCCTGGTCAGGCCTGCGGGGATACTCATTGAGGAAATCATCAACCCGAAGCTGTACAAACCTGAAGCGATTCTCCGCATTGGCCTGCCTGACCGTCTCTCGCATCGCAGCGTGCATCTCTTTGTACGAACTGATCTCCTGCGGGCTTTCGAGCATGAGCACATTACGAAAGCCCTTCTGGGCAAGGTGAAGCACAATGTCGCGACCCATGCCGGCGTAGTCCAGCGCGACGCTGGCAGCGTTGAGATTGTCAAACGTGCGATCGACCAGCACCACCGGTGCGCGGTCGGCAATTTCACGAAAGAATTCGGCGTTTTCACTTCCCTCGCATGGCCAGACCAGCAGACCTTCGATACCATTGTCCAGGAACTGCTCCACCAACTCGCGCTCCTGGGCAGGATCGTTACCGCTGCTCTTGATGATGCAGTAGTTCCGGCGAACGTCAATGGCGCTCTCGGTCATGCGATGAATCGCCCCCGCAAACTGTGTGTCAGTTCCGAACGGATACACCAATCCGAACAAAAGCGGCGTTCGACGAGCACACTCGTCATCAAGAACTCGTACCCCTACACCCCGGCTGGTTTGAACAATGCCGGCCATCTCAAGCACACGCAGCGCACGCTGGACAACATTCGTGCTTACTCCAAGCTCAGCACTGAGAAGCCGGACAGGAGGAAGCTTTGAACCCGGCAAGTACACACCCTTGCCAATCCGGCGCTTCAGAACCCCTGCCGTTCGCAAATGCTTTGATGTCTTTGAACCAGCTGCCTGCATGAGCAATCACCCTATCAATGACTTTGCAGTACACTAGATCACATCTTGAGTATATCACAAACACGTGCTTTGGCAAGGACAATTATTGAAAGACATTGCGATAGCGTATCGGAAGTGGTCGGTTATTAGTTGCGATTTTCGTGCTGCCGTTCAGACCCGCGGGTCCGTCGAACCTCGACCTGCCCGCTATCGCAGACACAGGTCTTGGGCAAGCGTTGCTTCTGCCGCATCCGCCCGCTGCAATGCGGACACACCGGAGCGGGCATGGAGGAGTTGATTTACTGAATCATCAGCCGCCTGATTGATCTTTTGAAGCGAGCCTGAAGCCTCAGCCTTGCGACGAACTCTGTCCAATACCTCGTTAATCTCTTGATCCATCTTTTGGCGATCCATTGTGCATTCCTTTGCTTGGGCTGCCCCGGCCTCCAGACGAGACCATACGCACAATGGAGTTTGGGTAGTGTCAATGCGCAACTAAGTCCCGACCGCACGCCATAAAAACGCCCCCGACATTTGAGAAACCCCGCTTGGGGGCTAATGATGAACTGAGGGCTTGTTTACTTCTGGAGAGAGCTATGGAACGCGTGAGCAACAATGTCAAAAATGCCGCACGTCGCGATGAGCCGATGTGCCTGAAGGTGTTCGATAAGGCCGGCAAGCTGGTGAAAATAGTGCTCAGGGCAAGCCAGCAGGATCAACCTCGCAACCCCTTGGGCCCCGGACAAAGAACCGTCGCCGGAGTGTCGAGGTAGGGCAAACCCCCACGAGCGGCTCGTGAATTCTCTGAAAATTCATCCTGTCTCGTCGTGGCGGTGTGGAATGAATGTTGGCGGGCGTACGATGATCTTGTTGAGCCTGTAAGGGAATCGATACTGCATGAAAGGGCACGCTAGATGTACAAGAAAGGCCAGAGAAAGGGAGTATGGAAGTTCAACCTGAAACCAGGCATAAAGCCTAAACGGGTCATGCTTGCCGGAGATTTCTCGATGTGGGAACCCGTGGTGATGCGCAGGCAGAAGGACGGTTCGTACACCTGCAACGTGAATCTTACGACCGGCTCGTACGAGTACAAGTTCATTGTCGATGGCGAATGGATCGTCGACCCGGACCACCCTCAACGAGTTGCGGACCCCTTCGGCGGGCACAATTCGCTGGCGTGCTGCGGCTGATTCGCCCAGGCGATAACCTTCGTCGCTTCAACCGCGACTGAGCCGGCGCATCGATAACGCGCGAAAGTCAAACAGGCCCACAGGACGATTATGACCCAGTCAGAACACCTGATTCGCAAATGCAGCATATGCGACACCGTCGTCGAGGTATTGGACGAGTGCGGGCCTGAACTGATATGTTGTGGCCGGCAAATGAGAATCCTTGCCGAGCATTCCACCTCGCCCGAACGGGATGCGCATATTCTGCTCATAGAACCCGGCCCCGGCGGGACAGTGGTGAAAGTGGGCGTGCACGGGCATGACACCAGCGAGTCGCACCACATCGCATGGATCGAAGTGCTCGCAGGAGGAAAGTGTCTGAGGCAGTTCCTTCAGGCGGGCGATGAGCCTTGCGTCTGTTTCGACATCCCCGCCGAGCAGATCACCTCCGGGCGTTGCTATTGCAATGTGCATGGATTATGGAGGTTCACCCCCAAGGCGATGAAACAGGTCGGCGCATTGGTGGCGCAGGCGAGACCCTGAAGGGCTGCGATTACAGCGATACTTTGTCGCCTCCGCCCCGTCGGCTCTTGTTCATCATGACTCCCGCGCGTGTCACTACCTGCATCGCCTCGTCGCGCACGTCGGCGAAGGCGGCCCCTACCGACACCTCGCACGAGATGCTTCCCTGCGGCGCCCGTACGCAACAACTTTTGAGCAGGCTTCGAACGCGTTCGCCGACGGAGTATAAATCTCCGGCACAGAGCACAGGAACTATCGCTAGAAACTCGCCCTTGTCCCACACGCCGACCACGTCGAAGCTTCTGAGACAGTTGGCAAGGGTCTTGCCCGCCACGATCGACATTCGGTCAGCAAGGCTCGGACCCCATTGACGAAACATCCTTTTGTATCCGTCGATACCCGCCCTTAAAACGCCGTAACTCCACCCGAATCTCGAAAGCTCCTCGTGTCTTGAATGCAGTCGCATCTCGAGATAATGCGTCGTCGCCAGCTCGGTCAGCGGGTCGATGAAGGTGGGTTGCAGTTTGGTCTGCATATCTTCGGCTGATTGGCGGGTCTGG
>CAZWAT010000144.1:0-7292 GCA_964632015.1 uncultured Planctomycetaceae bacterium | reverse complement strand
AATTTGGTGTCTGCGTCGCGTACGAGCGTACCCGGGGGAACGCGGATATAAAGATCCTCGCCGCTCCGACCCCGGCAGCTCTTTCCCTCGCCGGGTCTGCCCGCCTTGGCCTTCCAGTGGTGATGACCCGCAAGATGCTGAAGGGTGTTGTATTGATCCTCGGCGATAAGGTACACGCTTCCGCCGTTACCACCATCGCCACCGTTAGGCCCGCCGTGAGGCACAAACTTTTCGCGCCGGAACGACACGCACCCATCGCCGCCCCTGCCAGCGTAGGTGATTAGCTCGACCTCGTCAATAAACATGCCTCTGCTGATGGCTGAGCCTTCGGACATAGTTGAATCCAAAAAAAAGGATGGCGCCCGCGCGGGCAAGCCATCCCTGAGTTTGAGAACTTCAGCCTTTACACAACGTCAACGAATCGGCCTCGGAACTGAACCTTACCGTCGCGCAGTGCAAAGAGGGTGTCATCCCGGCCACGACGAACGTTAGCGCCCGCCTTGAACGGCGTACCACACTGGCGCACGATTATTCCGCCCACGCGGATATCCTGCCCACCGTATACCTTGACGCCGCGATTCTGGGCGTTGCTGTCTCGCCCGTTGCGCGTTGAACCTTGTCCCTTTTTATGTGCCATATCAGTTTACTCCGTCCAGTACCCGCGCACCGCGGGCGTATCTTGTAACGAATCGGTAATTCTAATACGTCAGCAACACCCCGTCAAGAGCAGGTTTGGTGGAATTTTTCAGGACAAATTCTTTCCGAATATGGCTACGATCAAACTGCCACCATAAAGTCGGACCATACACAACAGCAACAATCCCATAATTACCATGCAATAGGCTTGTTGATGTCATGGACACAGAACACACCCGAGATTATTTCGTACTCCGCTGGTTGAGTTGCCGGCTGGGATGCGGATATCATGGAGATATTGCAATTATTGTATAGAATCGCTGGATACATGCCTCCACCCCAGCCGAAAGCAGACGACACGGCAAGGATGAACATCCCACAACCAACGAGAAACTGTTTTGCCGAAAACATCACAGTACTCCTTCATTCGCTTGAGCAACACCATACATCAGCTAGGTTAAGCACTTGCTGTTACCTTTTCACGTGTCTTCATAGGAATCCATATTCTACCGGATCACGTTTGACAACACTCGCACGTCAAGACACCCCTCTTGTCGGTAATGCTCAATATATTATAAAATTATGGGTGCATGGCTCATTTTACCTTAGACCTCATATGCTGTTGGTATGGAGCACATTAAACGCACAGGCGTTTGCCTGAATGATTGACAGAAAGAAAGGATAACAAGATGGGTACCAAAGGTACGGAGATTGTTGGTAGTGGTGTGGACAAGGTTCTGGCCCTACTGAACGAAGCGTTCTCGGACGAATGGCTGGCGTATTATCAGTACTGGCTCGGGGCCAAGCTGGCGAAAGGCCCCATGAAGGAAGGCGTAATCGCCGAGCTGACCGAGCACGCCGCGGACGAACTACGCCATGCGGATATGCTCAGTGCACGAATCCTTCAACTTGGCGGGACCCCCGTCACCAGCCCAAAGGGATGGTACGAACACTCAAAGTGCGGCTATGACGCACCCGAAGACCCCTACGTGAGCGTGCTGATCGACCAGAACATCAAGGGCGAACAGTGTGCGATTGACTTCTACAATCGCCTGCTGGCGGAGACCCGCGACATCGACCCAATCACTTACAATATGGCGTTGGAGATCCTCGCCGACGAGGTCGAGCACGAAGAAGACCTTCAGGCACTGGCTGAGGATATGCAACTGATGTCCTCTCGTAAGTAACAAGCAATTATTCGTTACAGGTTGTGCGCTGACAGCATTTGTAATTTCTTCGCTGTCAGCGCACTTCCCGCCACCCACCGACGCGAATCAATCCCCCCACCTTCACCATCACCCAAATCCAACGACTCAACCTTGCGCGGAGACGTTTTTGGTCACTGTCAATGCCCATGACCACCTCGGCGCGGAGACGTTTTTGGTCACTGTCAATGCCCTTGACCACCTCGGCGCGGAGACGTTTTTGGTCAAGTCAAGGTTTGGTAATGTCAATCCGTGATATTCTGGTCGTCAGGCGGATCGGACACATATTTATATAGCATGGCCTGGGGGTGGGGTTTTTCGAATCCTCGTCTTGGCGTAGCCGAGTAAAGCGTATTCAATTCTTCTTTGGGGGGAACTGTCGTCGTCACCATCACGCCGGGTGCCGAGTTTTCGAGCTGCTGCGTCACCCACAGGGGATAAATGCTAGTGCTGTCGGCGATAATTATTGAACGAGGCGACACTTCCTCAAGGGCCTGTCGGGCGAACGACTCCGCCGATCGCTCGTCATGCTTCCATGGAAGCAACCAGTACCCGGCCTCATCCCGTGTCGGGCGTGAAACCTCGCGGGCGGGCGAAAGTCCCAGGCGATGCACAAGCGCCGGGGCGAGTGCATACCACATCGGCTGGGCAAGGGCAGATACCACACAAACCCCAGTCAGGATTCGCCGCCCCCTCGCCCCCATGGTATCCACCAGCCTCGACAAACCCACGCCTGCCCACAGGCCCACCATCACCAGGCTTGGAAGGATAAACGTGAACTGGTCCGGCACCGGATACCTGACAAAAAACAACACGTGAATCGCCGTCACCGTCCCCATCGCCACCGCAGTCACCCTTTCGAGCCTGCGAAAGCTCAGCCACCCGACAACCGCAAGCGGAAGCAGCAGATTGGCAAAATTCAGTGTGGACAGCGCCATATTCACCTTGAACAGCCCCCCCGCCGGCGCAACCGCCAGCACCTGTTGGGTGTATTCTCCGAACAGGGCCGACCGCACGGCCGCCGACACGCCCACCTGCATCGCAAGTTGAGCAATCATAACCAGATACGCGCCAGACCCAATCACATACGCAGCACCGGCCCACGCCAATGACCACGGCGACAGGCGTCTCTTGCCCCAGATCAACCAACACGCCAGCGCAACATGAACAGGCAGCGCGAGGAGTGCGAAATTGTGCAGGCTCCACCCCAGCCCACTGATCAGCGCCAGCAACGCCAGCAGTTTAGTGTCAGGTCTGCGAATAAGCAGAATCGCCAGCCAGACCTCCCCCGCCAGTCCCGCTGCCGACCACGTGTAGACTTCGGCGACAGTCCCCAACCACCATGCGGTGTGGGCCAGGCCGATCGTTCCCGCGACGACGGTGGCGACTGATCGCTTACCGGTCAACGCGTGAATCGCCCCCGCAATATTCGCCACCATCAGGCCCAGCCCCATGCCGCTGAGGGCGTTGATTCGCCAGGCGAAATTCCCGATGTTAACCGCACCCACCGCCCTTCCGATGCCGATATATAAAGGGTGAGCAAGGGCAAGACCCAACTCTCCGACATAATCGGCGTTGAGTATTCGCCACTGGAACATCCCGCTGTCCTGCCAGCTTACGCCACGCTGGGCGGTAAGCAGATATAGCAAGGTGAACAGCGCGAACAAGGCCAGCCAGACGACCCGTATACGGGACGTGGCGGCTTTTGCGGCACAAACACTATGTGCGACGGCTGTCATTGGGTATCATGATACCTTAACACCAGGTCCGTCAAAAGTCTTTGGATAAAGCACATGCAAACAGAGCAGCAACAATTGCAAAGCCCGCGCCCCACGGAAACGCGCATCGCCCCCCGTCGGCCGACGCGGGCGCTGCTTGAGGCAATTCGCCCCACGCACTGGATCAAGAACGCGTTCGTGTTGGCGCCGCTGCTTTTCTCGGGACGATTCATGCATTTCTGGGCATGGGTGCAGGCATTGACAGCCGTGGCGGCGTTCTGCATGCTCGCGGGCGGAGTTTATCTGATCAACGATGTTTTTGACGTCCGACGCGACCGCACCCACCCCGTCAAGTCGCAAAGGCCTATCGCCTCGGGCGCCTTGAGCATATCCTCAGCCATTGTGTCGGCGTGCATATGCATTGCCGTCGGGCTGGCGATGGCGACGTGGCTTGAGATTGTCAACTATCACCCATCAAAAAGCCTGGCAGGCTACGAAATGCTCGTGTGGACATTATTGTATGTCATCATTAACCTCGCATACTCCGCGGGTCTGAAACACCACGCTATTGTCGACGTGGTCATCGTCGCCTTCGGGTTCGTACTTCGGGCGATGGCGGGAGCAGCGGCCATCGGGGCGCCGGTGAGCCCCTGGCTGGTGATCTGCACGTTCACGCTGTGCCTGTTTTTGGCGTTGACGAAGAGGCATAGCGAAATCTCTCACCTTGACGAACAAAACGCCGTCTCCGCCCGCCCAGCAAACAGGGTGTACTTCGAGGGATTTCTCGACCACATGATCGCGGTGAGTTCGGGCCTGGCGATCATGACCTATACGCTCTACTGCGTCGCCCCGCGGACAATCGCACGATTTGGCTCGGCCCACATGATCTGGACCGTGCCCCTGGTGGTTTATGGAATGTTCAGGTACTGGTACATCAGCAGACGCCACGGCCAGGGCGATCCGATCTCCACATTGGTCACCGACAGGATAATGTGGCTGGTGATTGTGGTGTACGCGCTGATGTCGGCGGCGATTATCACCTGGGGCGGACACCCGTCCGTCAGCAGGGTGCTGGACGTATGAATTGGCGATCGGAGGCGCATCAGTGAAAGCGAAAATTGCCGTAGTGAGAACCTCGCCCACCACCGTAATGGACGACATCGCCCGCGCGATGGAGCTTGGCGGCGTCAATGACACGCTCGACAAGTCGGCGGAAACGATTCTCAAGAACAATATCTCGTGGCACCTGCTGTATCCCGGCGCCAACACGACGCCATGGCAACTCGATGGAGCGATACGGGCGTTGAGGTCGGCGGGGTTTGATGATCTTGTCTGCGTTGAAAACGAAACCGTCGTCACCAGCGCCGCAAAAGGAGAAATGCTCAACAAGCAACGCCCTATATGCGAACATCACCATGTGCCGATTCGCTATAATTTCCGCCCGCGGGACATGAGCTGGCAGGTGTATAAGCCAAAGGCGCCCATGCTCACGCTGGATAAGGTTTTTCCAGAGGGCATACGAATTCCGGATTTCTTCCACGGCAGGAACATCGTGCACCTGCCCACCGTCAAGTGCCACATTTACACCGGCACGACGGGGTCGATGAAGAACGCGTTCGGCGGGTTGCTCAACAACAGGCGACACTATTGCCACAGCACAATACACCAAACGCTGGTTGATCTGCTGGCGATTCAAAAAGAGATTCACCCCGGCGTATTCACGCTGATGGACGGCACGACGGCGGGTAATGGCCCAGGGCCAAGAACCATGATTCCGCGAACCTGCAACGTGATGCTCGCCGGTGCCGACAGCGTCGCGATTGACGCCGTCGCCGCCAGGATGATGGGGTTCGACCCGATGAAGATGGAGTATATCCGACTTGCCCACGAGCGAGGACTGGGGGTCGGGCGATGTGAAGATGTCGAGATTGTCGGCGACACCGACGCAGCCGAGGAGCGGTGGAACTTTCAAGCGGGCGACAACGCGGCCAGCAGAATCGGTAAGCTTTTCTGGTTCGGGCCTATGCGGTGGTTGCAACGGCTGATGTTCCATACGCCGCTGGTCTACGTTTTCATCCTCGGCAGCGCCCTCTACCACGACCGCATCTGGTACCCGCTGAAGGGCAAACCCGTGGTCGGCAAATGGCTTAAAGAAACCCAATGGGGCCGGCTGTTTGAAAACTATAGCCCCGACGAGATGACGTCGGCCCCGGCGAGCGATCGGACATGAAGATACTTGTGATCTGGGGTGAAAGCCTCGCCAAACCGGGCGGTGGCACGGTTCACTGTCTTGGCCTGGTTCGTGGCTGGAGGAGCCTTGGCCACGATGTCGCTGTCATCGCCCCCGCCTATAACAACATGCAGCCCCCGCAACTTGGCCAAGATTTCTCATTCGTCAGGCTTGGCCCAAGATCGATGCTCACATTCGCAATGTTTCAGATTCTCGCCCTGCTTCGCCTGCCAGTGTGGATTTATAAACATAGATGCACTGCTGTATACACAAGGACGTGCTTTCTCTCGGGCCTGATGGCTGTGGTGTGCAGGCTCATGGGGGCAGTGCTGATAGTCGAGGTGGACGGCGCCACCGACAAGGAAATTATCCTCCGCGGGGAATCCCGATGGATCGCTCGCCTCACGCGGATGGCCGAGGGCGTCAACAATACTCTTGTGCATGCCCTGGTGTGCGTGACGGAGCCGCTGCGTGATTTGAACATCGCACGCGGCGCCAGGCCAGGCCGATGCGTCGCAATTCCCAACGGCTCACCCACCGACATCATGCGCCCGTTGAATCCCCTCGACTGTCGCAATGAAATGCAATTTGACACCCAAGAGGTGATCGTGGGATTCGTCGGAACCTTTGCCCCATGGCAGGGGCTCGACTTCCTGCTCGATGCCGTTGCGGTGCTGAAATCCCGTGAGATTGGCGGGTTTCGCGTT
Source organism: uncultured Planctomycetaceae bacterium (assembly GCA_964632015.1). Taxonomy (GTDB): domain Bacteria; phylum Planctomycetota; class Phycisphaerae; order SM23-33; family SM23-33; genus JAAYCO01. Next base: position 796 of record CAZWAT010000144.1, on the reverse strand, counting down.
GTGCTTGTGGGCGGCGGGCAGATGGAAGACTCAATTCGCCAACGAATTCAACGTGAAGATCTGTCATCACTGGTGACGCTGCTGCCGGCGATGGACAACAATCGCGTGGGCGTGTTCCTATCCGCATGCGACGCGTCGATCCTGCCCCGCCATGATAGGCGGATCCTGCCATACGGGTCGCCGCTGAAGTTTTTCGAGGCAATCGCACTGGGTCTGCCGGTGCTGGTTCCGCGCGGCAGCGGGCTGGAGCCGATCCTGGCAGACCTGGGCCTGCCCGGAGTGTTTGATCCGTCCTCGCCACGCCATCTCGCCGACGCCATTGGCGAGCTTGTGCCCCGATTGCCCGATTTCCGACAGGGACGCCAACAGATTCACGCAAAAGTTGCCGAAAAGTATAGCTGGAAGACCGTTTCCCGGCGGATCGTTGCGTTCGCCGAGTCGTTGCGAGAGAATCAAAGCCGATGACGTTTGAGAATATCCGCATCTTGCAGCTTGCAAATGAGCCCGGGCCGTTGAGGCTTTTCGTGCTGCCGGTGTGCGACGCCCTGAAGGCTCGCGGCGCGCAGGTTGAGCTAGCGTGCATGAAGGTTGGCGCAAACTTCGGGCCGCTGGAGAAGGCGGGGTATCCGCTGCACGCGATTGATCCGGCTTCGTGGAGCAAGCCGCTCGATGTGATTCGCGTGTACCGTAGCGTCCGCCGGATTCTCAAGGCCGGCAGATATGACCTGATGGTTGTACACACGCCAGTCATGAGTTGGATCGCCCGATATGCTTCCCGAGGCTTGGTGGGAGCGAC
>CAZWAT010000143.1:0-7361 GCA_964632015.1 uncultured Planctomycetaceae bacterium | reverse complement strand
AAAACTTGATGCTGACGTGCGGGTAAATGTTCGTTTTCACCAACCCACGCCGTATCGACGCGAGGCAAACCGCGATATTCCCACGCTCAAAAGTCCTACTCAGAGACTACCCGAGGATCGTTGGCAGGACGTGCGTTTTGCGTTCGCCATTCCTCAAGGCACACCCGATATCTACCTCTCGTCGGTGGTAGTCACGCTGTATATTGGCCAGACGAACAGCGGGGCGGTGCTGGTGGATTCCTTCTCCTTGGGCGAATCTGACATCAAATAGGACAAAAAACCTCACTGCCAGCAAGCCAGGTTGCCTCATGCGTGGCGATGCCCGCTACGCACGGGTGGCTCTCCAAAAAGCAAATTCCGAAAAAAAGTTCTTGACTGGATAGTTCGGTGCCGTACTATACGCCAATAAACTGACTGCCAGATGGCAGAAGGAGCAGGGCGCGGTTGCCTAGCGAGAACACAATACAGCGTATCATCGAGTTTGCCGGCAGGCATGACGGGATTGACATCGAAGTCCTGAAGGACGGGTTGGAGCTCTGGGGTCTTCACCGCGAAGTGCAGCGGCTGGTAGAGAACGACCTGGCCGGATGGGGGCTGACCCCCAGACAGGTGGAGATCATGGAATCGATCTACCATCAAACCGAGAGCGTGATGACTCCCGCCGATTTGTCGGACGAGGTGGGTCTCACGCGATCGGCGATGACCGGAGCGCTTGACTCGCTTGAGAAGTTCGGATATGTAATTCGTGGGCAGCATCCGACTGATCGTCGCATGGTGGTGATTTCCCTGACGCCTTCTGGCCGCGAGTTCATCGCCGAACACCTGGTTGAAAGATATCGCAAGCTCTTCAGGACAATGGACGTTCTGTCGAAGAAGGAAAGACAACTACTGATGAAGTCTTACAGGAAGGTCATTGATCTGCTTGAGGGCGAAGCGGTTCGGGGCGCACACAACACCCAATAAGCTCGACGTCGTTTCAGCGAGTGGAAAACAGAAAGACGCTCACGGTGTCTTTGCCCGAAACTCAAACGAACTCGATGAGGAATTAAATATGACAAGGACAAGGTTGCGTACAAAGGGATTTGTTGGCAGGTGCGGCATCTGCGTGATGATGCTGCTTTTGGTCGGGTCATCTCTGATCGGCTGCAAAGACAAACAGCAGGTTGCCCAGCGGGGCGTTCCGGAGGTGGCATACATGGAGGTCACTCCCCAGCGTGTCGTGCTGACGCAGGAGCTGCCCGGCAGGACCTGTGCCCGACTTGTGGCGGAAATCCGCCCGCAGGCGACCGGAATCATCACCGAACGCCTTTTCACCGAGGGCGCGCTGGTCGAAGAGGGCGAGTTGCTCTATCGCATCGATCCCAAGAGCTACGAGGCTGCGTATGCCAACGCAGAGGCGGCAGTGTCGGCGGCGAAAGCGAATTATTCCACCTCGCTGGCGGGTAGTGACGTTGCTGAAGCGGCGCTTTCGGCGGCAAAGGCGTCAGAGGTTCGTGCGGATGCGGCAGCGGCCCCGATTCGCCTGCGAGAGCAGCGTTTCAAGGAGCTTCTCGAGGGCAGGGCGGTAAGTCAGCAGGATTACGACGAGGCGTTCGCAGCCTTGAAGCAGGCGGATGCTGAGATACTTACTGCCGCCGCGGCTGTGCAGAGCGCACAGGCAGAGGTGGTCAGGGCGCAGGCGCTGGTGCAGGCGGCACTGGCGGCCATGCAGACTGCCGAGGCGGGTCTTGAAACCGCACGCATCAACCTTGATTACACTGAGATCAAGTCTCCTATCAGCGGGCACATAGGAAGGTCATCGGTTACGACCGGGGCTCTGGTTACCGCGAATCAGCCTGTAGCGCTTGCGACGGTTCAGCAGCTCGACCCGATCTATGTTGATGTTCCCCAGGCGACGGCAGAGTTGCTGAGGCTTCAGCAGAGGCTGACGGACGGAACGCTTGTTCGCGATGTCAACGGACATGCGAAGGCAAAGCTGATGCTTGAGAATGGGCAGGAGTATCCTCTCGCGGGCCAGGTCGAGTTTCGTGAAATATCAGTGAATCCTACGACTGGTTCCTTCGTGATGAGGTTGGTTTTCCCGAACCCCGACGGCATCCTTCTTCCGGGCATGTTTGTGCGAGCGGTGATCGAGGAGGGCGTGAAAGAGGACGCCGTTCTCGTGCCCCAGCATGTGATTTTGCGCACCGGCAAGGGCGAGCCGTACGTGTTGACGGTTACCGATGAGAACACAGTCGGAATGCGGATGATCAATATCGATCGTGCTATCGGCAACACCTGGCTGGTCACGTCGGGGCTCAGCGCCGGTGATCGTGTGATAGTGGAGGGCCTGCAGAAGGTTCGTCCAGGGGTGCCGGTGAAGGCGGTTGCGGCTGAGGGTGACAAAGAACCGGCGCAGGCGTCGGCGAACTGAGCGGAGTAAAGTCATATGCTTTCAAAGTACTTTCTTGACAGGCCGGTTTTCGCCTGGGTTATCGCTATCTTCATCATGCTGCTGGGCGCGTTGTCGATTGTTAATCTGCCCATAGCGCAGTATCCCAACCTCGCGCCGCCGTCCATTGCGATTTCGGCGAATTACCCTGGCGCGTCGGCCGAGACCGTCGAAAACAGTGTTACGCAGGTCATCGAGCAGAAGCTCACAGGTCTTGACGGCATGCTGTACCTGTCGTCAACGAGCGACTCGGCTGGCTCATCGCGTATTGAAGTGGTCTTCGAGCCTGGAACCGATCCTGACATCGCATGGACGAAGGTGCAGAACAGAATTCAACCCGCGCTGGCGAGTCTGCCCGAGGTGGTGCAGCGCATGGGCGTGCAGGTGCTCAAGTCCACGCGGAACTACCTGATAATCGTCGGACTGGTATCCGAGGATGGCAGCATGGATTCGGTTGACCTGGGCGACTTCGCCAAGTCGCATCTGGAATCAGTTCTCGCACGCGTTCCGGGCGTGGGCGAGGTCGAGATGTTCGCCAAGGAATACGCCATGCGCGTTTGGCTGAACCCCGACAAGCTCACCAGTTTCAACCTGACCATAGAGGACGTTATCGCCGCACTTCGCGCTTATAACGTCGAGGTGTCCGCAGGTCAGTTCGGCGGCGGGCCCGCGGTTGATGGGCAGAGGCTTAACGCCTCAATCGTCGTGCAGAACCTGCTTCAGACGCCGGATGAGTTTGCCGCAATCCCGTTGAGAACGAATGTGGATGGGTCGGTTGTGCGTGTCAGTGATGTGGGCAGGACGGAGCTTGGAACCGCCTTCTACGACATTGACGTGAACTACAACAGCCACGGTGCCGCCGGGGTTGCGATTCGCCAGACTCCCGGCGCAAACGCATTGACCACCGCCAACGCAATCAAGGCGAAGCTTGAAGAGCTAAGCCCGAGCTTTCCCGCGGGCGTGAAGGTTGTCTATCCTTACGACACGACGCCGTTCGTGAAAGTGGCGATTATCGAGGCGGTTAAGGCTCTGGTGCAGGCGATTATACTGGTGTTCCTGGTGATGTATCTGTTCATGGGGAACATCCGTGCGACGCTCATTCCCACCATCGCTGTACCAGTGGTTCTTCTTGGGACGTGTGCGATACTTGGGGCGTTGGGCTTCACAATCAACATGCTCACGATGTTCGCCATGGTTATCGCCATCGGACTTCTGGTTGACGACGCCATTGTCGTTGTTGAAAATGTCGAACGACTGATGAGCGAAGAGGGACTTTCGCCTCGCGAGGCGACCGCCAAATCGATGGGTCAGGTCACCAGCGCGCTTATAGGGTTTGCGCTGGTTCTTTCAGCGTTGTTCGGGCCCATGGCGTTTTTCGCGGGTTCTACGGGCATTATCTATCGCCAGTTTTCGGTAACGGTGGTTTCGTCGATGCTGTTGTCTGTGCTGGTCGCGTTGATTCTCACACCGGTTCTATGTGCGAACATTCTCAAGCCCGTTGCCAAGGGTCACGATGTCGCCGAGGGCGCCAACAGGTTGCTTCGCCCGCTGTTTCTGGGGTTTGATCGCGGATTCTACTGGTTCCGGGACAGGTTTGTGGGCTTGGTGAGTGTAGGCCTGAACCGTCCGCTAAGGTTCACGCTGGTATATCTGCTTATCGTGGGGGGACTGGTCGTGATCTTCCGACAGATGCCCACCAGTTACCTTCCCGACGAGGACCAGGGAATTCTGCTTACGCAGATCATCCTGCCTACAGGCTCGACGCTGGAACAGACCAACGCCGTAGCCGAGGAGGTTAAAGATTACTTCCTCGATAATGAACCCGAGGCGGTCGAGTCGTGCATGGTCATCACGGGCGCGGGTTTCTCTGGACGTGCACAGAATAATAGTATGGTTTTTGTCAAGCTGCGGGACTGGAATTTGCGCGACCGCGATGACCTGCGGGCTAAGGCGGTGGGGGCCAGGGCGTCGATGCGGTTTGCCCCGAAGCGTGACGCGATAGTTGTCGCGTTTCCTCCCCCGGCCATTGCCGAGCTTGGAACGGCGCAGGGGTTCGACTTCCAGCTTGTGGATCGCGGTGGGGCGGATCATGACGAACTTATTCAGGCCCGAAACCAGTTGCTGGGCATGGCTTCGCAGGATCCAAGACTTGCGAGCGTCAGGCCTAACGGTATGGAGGATGTTCCCGAATACCGAGTGGATGTGGACTGGGAAAAGGCCGGCGTATTGGGGCTGCCCATTTCGTCGATCCACAACACGATATCCGCAGCCTTCGGAAGCGCCTACGTCAACGACTTCGTGCAGGGCGGGCGAGTGAAGAGGGTGTACCTGCAGGCGGACGCGCCGTATCGCATGTTGCCTGAAGACCTTGACCGACTGTACGTTCGCAACACCTCCGGTTCGATGGTTCCATACTCTGCGTTCGCGTCGGGTCGATGGACGACCGGGTCGCCGCAACTTGAGCGGTTCAATTCGTTTCCAACGGTTAACCTGTGGGGCGAAGCCGCCGAGGGAAGAAGCTCCGGCGAGGCAATGGACGCCATGGAGGAACTCACCGCCAAACTGCCTCAGGGCTTCGGATATGACTGGACGGGGCTTTCGTACCAGGAACGCGAGGCGTCCACGCAGACCGGTATGCTGTACGCGGTCTCAATTTCGATCGTGTTTCTGTTTCTCGCCGCCCTGTATGGCAAATGGGATGTCCCCATCGCCGTGCTGCTGGTTCTGCCATTGGGCGTTATCGGTGGATTTCTGGCGTCCTCGATGCGGGATCTACCATCGGATATTTATTTCCAGATCGGGTTGTTGACCACGCTGGGGCTCGCGACCAAGAACGCCATACTTATCGTTCAGTTTGCAATGGCTAACGTTGCCGAGGGTATGGGGCTGGTGGAGGCGTCGCTTCAGGCGGTGCGATTGAGGCTTCGCCCGATCTTCATGACCTCGCTGACAACTGGATTATCGGTGCTGCCACTGGCTTTCAGCACCGGGGCAGGGGCGGGCGCCATGAACGCCATCGGTACGGTGGTGCTGGGCGGCATGATAAGCGGAACCGTGCTGGTTGTTCTGTTCGTACCGCTGTTCTACGTGGTTATCGAAAAGACCTTCGGACGCTCAAAGCATGCTCCTAAGGCCCAGTAAAGTCAGGAAAGTTTAACATGAATACACGTATAGTTATCAGCGTTATACTAGGCGCCTCGCTCGTTGGTGGATGTACGCTGGCGCCCGAATACTCTCGGTCCGACGCGCCGGTACCAGAGCAGTGGCCCCAGGGCGATGCTTATCCAGACGCCAGCGAAGCCGATGGTAAGAAGGCTCCATTGCAGCTCACCTGGCGGGAGTTCTTTACCGACCACAAGTTGCAAGAGGTAATCGCCATCACCCTGGACAACAATCGCGATCTTCGATTGGCGATTTTGAACGTTGAACGCTCCCGGGCGTTGTATGGCATCAGCCGGGCGGAGCTTTACCCGTCGGTCAACGCCGCGGGCAGCGGCGCCAGGCAGCGGGCTTCCGCCGATTTCACCGCACCGGGCCAGTCCAGAACCAGCAAACAATACGACGTCAACCTGGCGATGGTAGCATGGGAGATCGACCTGTTTGGAAGGGTGCGAAGCCTCGCCGATGAGGCGTTGGAAGGCTTTCTTGCCACACGCCAGGCGCAAAATGCCACGCAGATTCTGCTTGTCTCTTCTGTGGCTGACGCATATCTCACCTTGGCGGCGAGTCTTGAGGCGCTGGATCTGTCAAGCAGAACACTGGACACCCAGCGGGAAGCGTACGACCTGGTCAAACGCCAGTACGACGCGGGCATTGCAACCGAGCTTGACCTGCGACGCGCGCAGACACCTGTTGAAATTGCAAGGGGAGATGTCGCCCGATATACCCAACTGGCTGCGGAGGCACGCAACGCGCTGAACCTTCTGGCGGGAACGGTTGTACCTGACGAACTTCTACCCGCTGCCGACCTGGGTACCGTAAGCCCGCCTACCCCTATCGCCGTGGGTCTGAAGTCGGACGTGTTGCTTCTTCGGCCTGACATCATGGGGGCTGAACACCGCCTCAGGGGAGCGTATGCTCGCATCGGGGCGGCGCGCGCGGCGTTCTTCCCAAGAATATCGCTGACGACCTCGCTGGGAACCGCCAGCGTCGAACTGCACGATTTGTTCTCGTCGGGCATGGGCACGTGGAGCTATGGGGCGCAGATTGTCATGCCGGTTTTCGATCCGCGCATCTGGGCAGCCCTCAAGGCCAGCAAGGTCGAGCGCGAAATTGCCCTGACCGAATATGAACGCGCCATACAGGTTGCATTCCGCGAAGTGGCCGACACGCTGGCTGTGAATGGCACGGTGGGCGAACGAGTTGCTGCACAGCAGGCGCTTGTCGACGCGCTGGATGACACATACCGCCTTGCCCGATCTCGGTTCGACCAGGGAATAGACAGTTACCTTGGAGTGCTTGACGCACAGCGTTCGCTATTCGACGCTCAGCAGGGTCTTATCGCGTTGCGTCTGCTGGAATTGTCGAACCAGGTGAGGTTGTATGCGGTCCTCGGAGGAGGATGGCAGCCGGTGGATATGTCCGAGGTCATCGCGGCCGGCGAAAAACCCAAGTCCGATCAATAGTCCCGCCAAACCCGGGTCGTTTTGGAATGCAGGTTTCTCGATATGCACTATCTGCGCCCTGCGAAAACACCACAAAAATCGATATGGCTCCACAGGCAATGCGTCGGTACAATTGCCCTTTGTCCAGGCAATCAGCGGTGGGCAGTAAGGCGAAGGGTACTGCATGAAGAGGAACGTGCGCAGCATCATCGCATCCGGCGAGGTGGATAACCTGGTTGATATGTTTTTTCACCAGGCCCGTCGGTTTGGGGACAAGCCGTTTGTATGGAGCAAACAAAAAGGCCAATACACGCCAATGACCTGGC
>CAZWAT010000142.1:0-7558 GCA_964632015.1 uncultured Planctomycetaceae bacterium | reverse complement strand
GCTTGGGCACCCCTCCCGGCAGCGACATTCCCGTACAATCGCCCCGCACATTCCAAGCCACTCCTCAAATCTGTCGAACCCCATCTGGGCAAACCCCAGCCCTCCATTGTATCGATCGTAAACGAATATCGTGGGCACGCCGAGGTTCGACGAATCCACCATTCCTGATATATCCTTCCGATCACTCATCGCCAGCGCGGGCAGCGACGCGAGCAGGAGGTTTCGCACTCCCAGCAGCGCTTCAATGGGGTTGAACCCCGCCATTGCCACCTTCTGACGAATCGACTCGCCGGGGGAATACCACACGCCCGTGGTCGAAAGCGTCTGGGCGGGCAGATCGAGCTTGCCCTGTCCGATGAGTTCCATGGTGTAGTAGCGAATCTTGCGAAACGCCGTCGTCTGCCAGGTCACGTCGGCCGGTCCGAAACACAACTTCCCGTCGCGGAATTCTTTTCGCTCTTCGGGCTCACCAAGTCGGCAACTGCTGGCGAGAATGGGCTGGGTGTAGTAGTCCACCTGGGCGGGCTCGACATAGGCGATCTTCGCCTCCTCATCGAGCCTGCGAACCAGAAACCCGTTGCCCTCGTGCAGGTATACCGCCCCTGGATACACCAGCTCGGGTGCTGAAATGGCGTCAACATTGCCAAGGGACTCCTGCCCGTTTTTGGTATTTACAATCGCGTATGTGTCTGTGCTTATATTTCTCAGGCTCACTTCCCTGCAGGGCTGTTGCGACTGAGCCCAGTAGCTTCTCTCGTCGATGGTCTTCAACTTGCCCTCGTCGGCGAGCACGTTGATTATCTGCCCCGCCAGAGGCCCGAAGTAACGCCGGTCATCGGGCGATATGGGTTTTTCGAACGAAGCACACGAAAGCTGGGCGCTGAGAATGTGCGGGTTGTCGGGGTCGATTATCGCCTGTTCGTGCGACGCCCCAAACAGATATTCAGGATGCCGCATAAGATACTGATCGATGGGATCGTCATATCCGACCATCACAACAAGGCTGTCCTGAATCGATCGCCCTGCCCGTCCCGCCTGTTGCCATGTCGAGCAGATCGTTCCCGGAAACCCCACCAGCACCGCGGCGTCCATCGAGCCGACATCTATCCCCAGCTCAAGCGCGTTGGTCGTAGACACCGCCAACAACCGACCCGAGAAGAGTTCCTGCTCGATGCTTCTTCGTTCCTGGGGAAGATACCCTCCGCGGTAAGGGCGAATCCGCGAGGCGAGGTCGTCGTTGCCTCCCAAGGCTTCGCTGGCGTACTTGTGCACCAATTCAACGACGATGCGGGCCTTGGCGAACACTATCGTCTGAACGCGACGACGAACCAGTTCAACCATAAGGTTCACTGCCTCGACATTGGCGGATCTTCGATTGACGTTGTCGGCGTCGAGGTAAGGCGGGTTCCACAGCATGAAGTACTTCCGCCCGCGCGGCGAGCCGTCATCATCTATCAGCTCGGGTTTGGTCGCCGTGAGCCTGGTGGCGAGTTCCAGCGGGTTTGCGATTGTCGCCGAGCAGCATATCACCTTGGGCCTGCGCCGGCCGTAGTGGTCGCACATGCGCAACAACCGACGAAGAACACCCGCCACGTGACTGCCGAAAATACCGCGGTACGTGTGCATCTCGTCGATGACAAGATACTCAAGATTCGCCAGAAACTCGTGCCACTTCGCATGGTAAGGAAGAATGCCCACGTGCAGCATGTCCGGGTTGGTGAGCACCACGTTCGCCTTCGAGCGAATCTTGGTCCTGCTGTGGCCGGGGGTGTCGCCATCGTACACCGCCGGACGAAGCCTCTCGATAAGCTCCTCCTCGCATGCCCATCTCTGAAGCACGCTGTACTGATCCTGCGCCAGCGCCTTGGTCGGATAGATGTACATCGCGCGAGCTTTGGGGTCTTCAAGAACCCTCCTGACCACGGGCAGGTTGTAGCACAGGGTCTTGCCCGACGCGGTCGATGTGACAACCACAATGTCCTTACCCGCGCCCAGCGCATCAATGGCTGATGACTGGTGAGTGTAAAGCCGGTGAATATTCTGGCGTCGCAGCAGCGACCAGAGCACCTGCGGAATCTCCGCAATAGGCTCAGAATAGCGGGCCTGGCGGGGCTCTACCTCCCGAACGTGAATGATCTGGTCGGCATAGTCGCTTCCGGAGGTGATTTCTTTGATGAAGGCACGAACATCCATAACGTAATAATGCCAAAATTGACCTGGGCGTTCAATGGCATATTAGGGAAATGTTAGCAGGCCTTACCACTGAAACAAGAATGGCGCGAACTGCCACAGCGCGTACATTCCCGCAATGGCGTAGACAGAGCACATCAGATCGTCTAGCAGAATGCCCCAGCCGCCGGGCAATTTTTCCAGTCGCCTGCCCGGAAAGGGTTTGGTGATATCGAACGCCCGCGTGAGGATGAACCCCCACAGGGCAGCCGGGAGGGGAAACGCAACGCCCGGAAAGAACCCGACCATCGTCAGCATGAACCCCGCAACTTCATCGAGCGTGAACCTTCCGGGGTCCTTGCCCCAGCGGCGCTCGGCCCAATTGCCCAGAATCACCGACCCGAAGCATGACAACGCGAGTACCGAGGCGAGCATCACAATGGATGTTGAACCCGCAAACATGGCAATGGCAATATATATCACCACCGCGGGAATCGTGCCCCAGGTACCCCTGGGTCCGGGGATGAACCCCATTCCCAGCGACGTGCCCAGAACATCGATCAACACCCGTTGAGTCGGGCTCAATGACCCGTCGCCCTGATTGTTCCGGCACGTGGATGTCATGGGTTTATTGCTGGTTTACCTATTGCGTGTCGCCATCGGCTTGTTCGTCAATAGCTTCCGCATCGTCGAGGATTTCCTCGTCGTCAGGGGCATCACCGGCGACTTCGGGCGTGGATTCCTGATCGGCGAGCAGGGGCAGATCTTTGGAATCGGGCTCTTCAGTTTCGTCGGTGACAACTTTTGCAATGCAGACAAGCTTATCGCCTTCCCTCAGCCTTATCATTCTGACGCCCTGGGAGCTTCTTCCGATGGTTCGCAGCTCACCAAGGCCGGTCCTGACGATCTGGCCGTTCTGGGTAATCATCATCAGCTCGTCGTGATCGCGGAGGGCCTTCATTCCGACGACCTTTCCGTTTCTCTCAGACGTGCGAATGTTGATAACGCCTTTACCGCCCCTGTTGGTGATGCGGTATTCCTGGAAGTTCGTACGCTTTCCAAACCCATTTTCGCAGACGGTCAGCAGCGTGCTCTTGGGGTCGAAGACGGCCATATCCACCACTACGTCGCCTTCAAGCAGGTCGATACCCTTTACGCCCGCAGCCTGTCTGCCCATCGAGCGAACCTTGGTTTCGGGGAACCTTATCGCCTTTCCGTCGGCTGTGCCCAGTACGATCTGGTCATTGCCTGTGGTCAGTGCGGCCCCTATGACGACATCGCCTTCCTTAAGACCTGTTCCGATCATGCCCACCGACCTGACATTCTTGTAGGCATCGAGGCTGGTCTTCTTGACCATACCGTTTTTGGTGGAGGTCACAACGAATCGGTTGTCGAATTCCCTCACGTTGACGACGGCGCAAATCCTGTCGTCCTTTTCCATCTTCAGCAGGTTGACTATCGCCCTTCCCTTCGACGTGCGGTTCATCGAGGGGATGTCGTACACCTTGAGGTAATGCACTTTTCCGTTGTCGAGGAACACCATCAGATAATCGTGGGTGCTGGCGATGAACAGGTCTTCGATGAAGTCGCCTTCTTTCGCATCCTGCCCGATCACGCCGACCCCGCCCCTGGCCTGCCTGCGATAAGTGGTCAGAGGCATGCGCTTGATGTATCCCTCGTGGCTGAGGGTGACGACGACGTCTTCCTCGGCAATAAGGTCTTCGATATCGAATTCGCCCACATCGCCGATGATCTGGGTGCGTCTTTCGTCGCCATATCGGTTCCTGATCTCGATGAGATCTTCCTCGATAACCTCCATCAGGCGAGCCTTGCTGGTGAGAATCAGTTCGTAACCCTCTATTTCTTCGGTGATCTTGCAGTAGTCGCGCGCGAGTTTCTCAATTTCCAGCCCCGTAAGGCGGTGCAGCTGCATGTTGAGAATGGCGTCCGCCTGCACATTGGTAAGGAACTGGTCGCTTCCACCCGCCTTGTTGACGAAAACCTCCGGCAACATGGTTCTGACGGTCGCCTGCTCGGTGAGCCTCAGTGGGTGCTGCATGAGGCGTTCTCTCGCGGTTGGAACGTCGGGCGACTTCTTGATGATCTCTATGATCCTGTCGATATCCGCGACTGCCAGAATCAGGCCTTCGAGAATGTGCGCCCGCTGACGCGCCCGGCGAAGCAGGAACCTTGTGCGCCTGCGAACAACATCCTTGCGGTGCTCTAGGAAATACTGAAGCATCTCCTTGAGCGACAGCGTGCGAGGCGACTTGTTCACCAAGGCGATATTGATAATGCTGTAAGTGCTCTGAAGCGAGGTGTATTCATAAAGCTGGTTGATGACAACTTCGGGCTCTGCGCCCTTGCGCAGGTCAACGACAATTCTCATGCCGTTGCGATCGCTGTGGTCCTGCACATCCATGACATCGGGAATCTTGCCGGCCTTCACCACGCCGGCGATTCGCTCGATGATGGTGGTCTTGAGAACCTGGTATGGGATCTCGGTGATGACGATCTGGGTTTTTCCGTTGCGTGCCTGCTCGGTGTGCAGCTTTCCGCGGATGATGATCTTGCCACGCCCGCTTCGATACCCTTCGAGCATGCCCCCCCTACCGCAGATAATGCCGCCTGTCGGGAAGTCGGGACCCTTGATGTACTTCATCAACTGCTCGACGGTGGCGTCCGGCTCGCCCATCAGGAATATCAGCGCGTCGCATACCTCGCGCAGGTTGTGCGGAGGCATATTGGTGGCCATTCCCACCGCGATTCCCTGGCTGCCGTTGACCAGCAGGTTCGGGAAGCGGGCCGGTAGAACCGTAGGCTCGGTGCGGGTGTCATCATAGTTCGACACCATGTCAACCGTGCCAAGGTTGATGTCCTCAAGCATGTCCACCGAGGGACCTGTCATCCGGGCCTCGGTATAACGCATGGCCGCCGGGGGATCACCGTCGATCGAACCGAAGTTACCCTGCGGATCGATGAGCGTGTACCGAAGGTTCCAGGGCTGGCCCATGCGCACCAGCGTGGGATACACTACCGACTCGCCGTGCGGGTGATAGTTACCACTGGTGTCGCCGGCAATCTTGGCGCATTTTCTGTGTTTGCTGCGAGGCCCGAGGTTCAGATCGTTCATCGCCACCAGGACGCGCCGTTGCGAAGGCTTCAGGCCGTCGCGAACGTCGGGAAGCGCGCGATCCATGATCGTGCTCATCGCGTAGGTGAGATAGCTCTCGCGGATCTCGTCTTCAATGGGAAGATCGCTCATGTTCTCGTTTTCGAACATGGTAATGGGAGCCTTCTGGACGTTCTGTTCCTGTGGCTGATCGGCGTTCTGTTCGTTTTCCAATTCTTCTGACACCTGCTACTCCATCTGGCGCGGACAAACCCCGCGCAAGCGGCGAAACTAAATTCAATAGGGGAAATCAGACCGGGTCAAGTTCTTTCGTTCGAGTCATCGAGCATCCGCCGGCGTCAATCGCCCGCCTCCAGCACGTGAACTTCCGAACTCAAGCCGCTCCCGGGCCTTCCCTGGCCATTCCGAGTCCTCAAAGACAGCTTATTATTACACAAATCCCCTGCGTTTGCAGCTAAAAAACCGCCACCTGACCTTTCGCGTGACACCTTATTGATACGAATCTCGACGCGGTAATGGACGAAGAATTCCGGCCTAATGGAATGTTTGCAACCCCTTATTCTTTATCAACTTGTGGTTTCTTCACTACCCTTCGCACCGCATAGGTACGGGCGTTTGTCGATTCGAAGTAGATCCGCATGAGCATTTCACCCACCAGACCCGTCGCAAGGAACAGCGTTGAGACGACAACAAACAGAAAACCCGCCGCCATCAGAGGCCCGTGCAGTTGGAAAAGATGGTACTGCTCACCGGCGAACAGGCTGATGATCTTTCTGACGAATCCGAACCCCAAAATGCCGCCCCCAGCCAGGGCAAACAGTGCCCCCGACTTGCCGAAGAAGTGCAATGGCCTGGTCATGTACCTGCTCAAAAAGCGAACCGTGATGATGTCCAGCGCGACCCTGAAGGTTCGCTTGATTCCGTAGTTGCTCGTCCCCGCCGCCCTTCGAACGTTTTTTATGGGCACCTCGCAGATATTCGCGCCCAGTCGCGCGCAGATCGCCGGAATGAACCTATGCATGTCTCCGTACAGGCGAACCCCGTCCAGCACCTCTCTTCGATATGCCTTGAACGTCGTGCCGAAGTCGTGCAGCTTGACGCCCGAAACCTTTGCCAGCAGCCAGTTGGCAACCATGGATGGAAACCGACGAAGCATGAAATTGTCGCCCCGACGCACACGCCAGCCGCTGGCGATGTCATAACCCTTGTCTATCTTGCGAACGAACAGCGGTATCTCGTAGGGATCGTGCTGAAGGTCGCCGTCCATCGCAATAATCACATCGCCCCGGGAGTGATCAAGACCCGCCTGAAGCGCGGTGGTCTGGCCGAAATTGCGGCGCAGATCCACAAACACCACGTGAGGGTCTTCGTGGGCTATCGCTTCGAGCACCTCGCCCGTCGAGTCGGTGCTTCCGTCATTTACATAAATCGCCTCGTAAGGCTTGGACATATGACGCATGACCCGCGAGATTCGATTGTGAAGCCTGGCAACCACGCCGGCCTCGTTGAAAAACGGCACGATAATGCTGTACTTCACTTCCTTGTCCTGCCGGACGCGGGACAATTCTTCATAAGCTACCGTAGTTGATAAGCTCGACTTCATACCTTCTTACCGCTTCCTTTACGGACGCATCGCAGAGGGCTTCGAGTTCGACATGCCTCGACTCTCGCAGACGCGAAACGGACGGGGCGATATCATCAGCCAATCCGGGATGGGTCATTATTTCCGTAACGCCCCACCTGAGCGTTCGTAGCGTTTCGACAAGCCACCTCGCATCGATTCGCCCTGTATCCGCAACACCCAGCGTGCCTCGCACAGTCCGAACGTGTGTCCTGTCCAGCAACGTGTTGATTTGTGAACACATGCTCAACGCGCCCGATAGCATTGTTTGCTTCCAGGCCCCACCGGTAAGCTTGCGGAAGATTATCCCTTCGCCATGCCGGCGGATATGGCGGATATCATACCGTCTGGCAAGTCGACTGACACGCATGAAAACAGGTGGAAACGCGTGGGAATGGCGATGACTGTCAAGATGCGTCACCCTCACGCCATGATCAAGCGCCCAGCGTATCTGTGCGTCGAATTCCTCTTCATACACATCCAGCAGCCACCTGCGAGCGATTACGTCACTGATGACCGCGCGGGCCGATCTGTTCATCACCCCACCCTCGCCGACAAGATGCCTTTTGCCGGCGGGCGACAACGCCGGACCCTGGGATACGTTCAAGTGCACGCCAACACCAAGGTTCGGCGCT
>CAZWAT010000141.1:0-7591 GCA_964632015.1 uncultured Planctomycetaceae bacterium | reverse complement strand
AGAGTACCTTCCCAAGACCAGCACGTTCTCTGGCTCGACGAACGTGACATCGCCAGTACCGGCGTAGTAATTGATCGGCTCGGGCAGCAGGGTCAGCCTTTGCTTGATCGCGATGAGTCTATTTTTGTCGCTGGTAGTCATAATTGGTAAATAAACGGCAATTCTTGGCATTTACGTATCATTGTGACCATTGTACCATATTCCTGATGACGTTTGTCACCTAGTAGGAGTTTGTAATGAAAGTTCGTCTTGGGGTGCTTGGGTGCAGCAACAGGATCAGGGCGATATTGAAGGGGCTGTTGAAATATGACCCCGAGGTTGAAGTGGTCGCGTTATGTGATCCTGATGAAACGAAAACATCTCAGTTCAAAGAGCTTTTTTCGCCTGGCGCGAAAGTGTTCGCATCGCACGAGGAACTCATCGATGACGACAATGTTGACTCGGTTGTCATTGGCCCATGGAACGCCCTTCACGCCTCTCAGACAATCGCCGCCATGAAGGCAGGAAAGAGTATCTTTGTGGAAAAGCCCCTGGCGACGACTTTTGAGGACTGCCTGGCGCTGAAGATGGCACATCTCGAAAGTCCATCCAAGTTGATGATAGGCTTTACGCTGAGATATTCGCCTCACTTCCGCAAGATACAGGAGCTTGTGGCCTCGGGCGCTATCGGAAAGATCGTCAGCTTCGAGTTCAACGAAACGGTGAATTTCAACCACGGTGGGCACATCATGGCCTGCTGGCGGCGCAAACGCGAGTTCACCGGATGCCATATCCTCGAGAAGTGCTGCCACGATATTGACGTGGCAAATTGGATTGTCGGTTCCAGGGTGTCAAAGGTTGCATCGTTCGGCGGGCTCAACTTCTTCACCCCTGAAAACGAACATCGGATGCGGGAGCTTGCTCCAAGCGACGAGGGGCATCTAGCCTATTGCGAGTGGCCCAGTGCACGGGGCAAGAATCCGTTTACCTCCGATAAGGATATAATCGACAACCAGGTATGCATTCTCGAATACGCCAATGGTGTGAGGGCGACGTTCCACACAAATATCAATGCGGGCATACCGGAACGCAGAACATACATACTTGGCACCGAGGGCGCGATCAGGGCCGATTCACGAGTTGGCAAGATCGAGCTATGCAAGATCGGCTTCGGCGAGGAAATCAAGGACTGTGGCACTGGCGCTCGGGGCGGACACGCCGGCGGTGACAACGTGCTTACAAACCACTGGAGCAAAATGCTTCACGAGGACGTTCCATCGCTTACGGGCGTGCAAACCGGAATCGAATCGGCAGTTGTAAGCTTGGCCGCGGATGAGGCAATGCTCAAAGGCCAAGTAGTTGATCTTGGCGAGTACTGGGCACAACTCGACGCAGTGTCAAACGACGGGTGAGATTACCAGTTTGGCGCCCTGTGGAGCCTTGCCTGTCTCTTCAAAAACAACTATCTCGTTCTCGCTATTCAACCAACTGGCGGGGAGATAATATCTGCTGTTGTGACCATTGCCCCAAAATCGCCCGACATTGTGCCCGTTGACGAATAGTTGCCCCTTCCCGCCGGGCAATTCCAGAAATATCGGCTGATCAAGATCCTGACAGCGGAATGAACTCCTGAACCATGCCGGTACCGGGATGCTCTTCACCGGACCCGTCGAGGGGGGCATTTCCCATCTGCGCCACGACCACCTTGCGGAGGCGGTGAGGTTCTCGACAAGCGTGTGCAACTGGATATTCTTGATAGCGTTGGGATCGACGTCACCCCACATGATGATCTCAAGGGAATTCTTACCCGCGCGCAACTCCGGCCCGAGGATCGCCTCTCCCCAACTCCTCTGGGCGTTCGACTTCTGGGCAAACAGCACCGGCCTGTCGTTGCAGACAATCGCAAAATGGTGCCCAGCGGAATTAATCGACAGATGAATCGGCAAGACCTTGGTCAACGTCACGTTAGCTTTTGCTGACCAGACCTTCTGCCTGTCAAGTTCGCCAAGCAGGTGCCATGAAGAGCGAGGCAGAAGCTTTCGCGAAAATTCTTTCTGCTCCGACAGTTTGAACTTTACGCGTGCCAGGGGCTTGGCGTTGTAAATGTGGCCCCAGAGGCCTTTGGGTTCGCCAAGGTTTGGGCCTTCGCAGTATCTCCCAAGGTTGTCTAGCAGAAGCGTCAGGGTATTTGTGCCCCTTTTCAACTGTGCAGCAATTGGTTTTTTTGCGGCCCCTTCGCCCAAACCCCATACGCCAAGTTTTTTGGCGTTTAGATAAACCGTTGCCCTGTCGCCGCATTCAGGAAGGAACAATCGCCTTGTTGCAGCTCTGGGCTGTTCAATTTCGATTCGATACCACGCATATCCCTGGTGAACGCCCAGGCGATCAACATTGCGAGGCCCGGGAATCGACTGCCATTCCAGGTCGGCGCCGGCTGCGGTGGGCTCCGGGCATTGCGCGAGGGGTTTCCATGTAGAAAGTCTTGGGGCTGGACTGCGCTTGTGGCTTCTGCTCCCGGCCGGGATTTTCGGCCTGGACACCTTGCCTTCATGCGAGATTGTTACATATGTGGTTGCGCCTGGTACGTGTTCGATCCTCTCAGGGAACTGTCCGACGTACTTGGGTCCCAGAATCAACCCGTCGGGCAGTGACCATGTTCGCATCGCCAGGTCGCTGTTTATGAGGACGACAAGCACGCCTGAGTGCTCCCATGCGGCAATTTCGTCATTCTTTGGAATACTCTTGTGCACGACCTTGCCGTTAATGCTTATCTGTGCGCACCAACCTGCTGGGCCATGGAATACAAGAACCTTCTGGCCCCAGAAGCCCAAGGGCATGACGTTGGAGTAATCCAGCACCACGCCGTCGGAGAGTTCCACATCAACCCCAATTGCGACGGCACCGATCGGAGCGAGGGGCACTTCAAGATCCATAATGTCCGAGAACCACACGCGGGCGGTTGTCACGTCGTCCTGACCGTTGTTTGTGATGATGGTCCATGAGCCCAGGTGTCCCTCGACATTAAGAACCCCCGGTCGTTGCACAAGCCCGGATGAGACCTCCTGCATTCGGCATGATGAGAGGAACTGGCCCATGTGGTTGCTGAACATGTTCACCAGCTTGGTGAGATAATAGCAGTCAGTGAGACGCCCCCCCTCAGCCAGCGCGCTGCCACGATCATAAGATGTCGTCACAAAAGATTCTTCGTCTGCCCATAGCCTTCCCGCGTTGAATCCGAAGTTGGTCCCGCCATGCCACATGTTGTAGTTGTACTGGCCACCGCACCCGATGATCTCGAGCATTGTGCGGGCGATGTGGGCAGGGCTGGGAGATGGAGCTTCTTTGCCCCAGCACCTTGCCCGAGCGGATTCGAAATCTACTGCGATCATTGGTTTGCGATCTTGATTGCGGCGCAGGCGCACAAGACTTCTCGCCGGATTTTCCGACAGGCTTATGCATTCGATGTTTTCGCCCACTGTAGGTCCGAAAAAGCTGTTGCAACTTATGATCGGTATGTCAAAGCCGCTCCTGCTGAAAAGCTGGTTGACGAACTCGAGGTAGCTTTTGCCTTCCGGCATTGACGCCTGGGCGTAGCGGTTCTCATTCTGTATGAGGATGATAGTCCCGTTGTGGGTTATCTGCAGATCCGCCAGTCGCGGCAGAACCTTCCTGAAATACCTGTCAAAATAGTGTGTGAAAGATGCGTTTGAGGTTCGGTAGACGATGCCAGATTTTGCGGTTAACCATCCTGGCAGGCCTCCGAAATCCCAGTCTGCCCCAATGTAGGGGCCGGGCTTGAGGATAACATACAAACCCAATTCGCCCGCAAGCTTGACGAAGTCGGCTATGTCATGATCGCCGGTGAGTTCCCAACGCTTTTCGTCAGGCTGGTGAAAGTTCCAGGGAATGAACGTGCTGATGCAGTTCAAACCGCTGCGTTTGGCCTTGAGAAGGCGATCGCGCCACAAGGTGGACGGAACGCGGAAGTAGTGCAACGACCCGCTCGTCAGCCAGACCCTGCTGGTGTCGATCATCAAACTCCGGTCATCGTAAGTGACGACTGCCATCTGCAATCTCTCCTTAACCGGTGCAACTGTCCGAAGTGTAGTGTATGACAGTAGTTTACGACATCCACCCTCGCATGCAATCAAAAGCCTGACGAGGATGGTTTTTTTCAGCACGCATTGACAAACGTCCTGATGGAAACAGCCGGCCTTCACGGGTATATTACAGCCATGCTGAAAACTACAGGACTTTTTCTCATATTGGCCTGTCCATCCACCTTTGGTGCGGAATTCGATCATCCAGGCGCATTTCCTGGTCTGCGGGAATCAACCCAGCTCATCGATGTCGCCAGAGACGTGATGAATGAGTATGTCAATCACAGGATTGCCGCATCGAAATATCGAATACCACAGCACTTAGATAATCTGCCCAGGGCGTCCGCTATCGCCATGACGATTCGCGTTGACGGTAGATCCGAGAGGGTCGTGCTTACCGGCGGAGACCTTGTCAGAAGGGTTATTGAGGCGGCGCTGAAGGTTATGCGAAGCCCAATACTTGGGGATATCGTCACTCCAGAAAGACTGCAGGAGTGTACCATTGAACTGGAAATCGCCTCCGAACAGAAATCGGTTATAACTAACGATATAGTAAAAAGTTACATTCCAGGCGTCACAGGCGTAAGGGTCTCTCGTGGGCGTGATGATTCATATGTTCTACCATCTGTTGCTTGCATCGAGGATCTTGACGCACAAGGGGCCATGAAACTCGCATTGAGTCAATTGCCGCGAAGAGATACCCAACTGCCGCTGAGGTGGACCATGTTCACTACCAGCCATTGCGTGGGATTTCCTGATGGTGAAGCGGTGCAGCTTTATCGCGGTAAGTTGTTGGCAGCAAAGGAGTTGGTTCGGGCCAAGGACATGGCCTCTGCCGCCAGAGAGGTTGGAGATTTTCTGGTCGCAAGCCTTGATTCATCGGGACGGTTCTTTATCCGAGGCCAAGACGGTGAATACAACATAAATCATCATCTTTACACGGTTTACGCTTTGGCGAAGCTGGCAAAGGTTACCGGCGACTCTCGCTATCTAAACGCGGCGAACCTGGCGCTTTCTTATGTTGCTCGGCTTGTCAGGGCAGATGGAGCGGCCGCGTTTGTGAATTCCTCTGACAGAATGTCAGCTACCGCGATGACAGTGCTTGCGATTGATAAAATTGGCTCGGCCAGGGAAAATTCGTCCCTTGATTCCGTTGAAAAAGATCTGCGTGCAAAGATGCTGACCTTCCTGAATCGCGGCGGTGAGAAGGTTTCGGCATGGGCGGTGGCTGCGGCGGGGATGATAGATTTGTCACCAACGTGGGATGAAACTGCCAGTAATCTCGATGAGGTTCAGTTGGCGTTCATGATCAGGTCGGGAGCATACGAAACCCAGGTCCGCCAGGATAAAAGCGACAGTGTTCTGTCAGTTGTTGATAATACAGCACTTGCGGATGAACAAGGCGGGTTCGCCTTCCACGGTCAAACTCCCATTACTGCCGCCACTGCGATGGTGGCGGTTGCGCTGTCCCAGGGCAGGGAATCGCCGGCGCTGGGCGTATCCCCTCATTCTCCACAGTGTGCGAAGGTAATTTATGATGCCCAGCGGTTTTGCTATCTGATGATGTACAAGCCCAGAGAAAACTATTACGCTCGGGGGCTTACGGATCTGCTTGGTGGTGTCAGGGTGGACCCAACCAGCGGCAGAATATCGCTGTTGTCATGTGCGGCGGCGATAGAGGCATTTCTGATCAAGCCATAGACGGAGCAACTTATGAAGCGTCAGACCAGCCGAGCAATTATCATTCTTTGTGCTGTCGGGGCCTCAGCGGCAGTGGTAGTACTTATGATGAACCCATGGCGGGCGCCAAGCGTCGGTGAACCCGAACCACAAGCAATTTCACAGCCGATGGCAGAAGATCCTGTTGACGCCATTTCGCCTCTTCCACAATTAGCACATGAACCTGTTACTGACGAGCCCCCGGTCGTCTCGGCTGAGGGTGAAACCCAGTCGCCTGCGCGGGATGAACTGGACGAACCCTCGTCCGCTGACAGCGTGCAACTGTTTGAGCAGGGCATGGCCGCTGTCGGGCAGGGAAGGCTTATCCAGGCAAGGGCGCTGCTTTCCAGGGCATATTTCAGCGGAGGGCTCAACGATACTCATGAATTACAGGCAGTTGAAAAACTCCAGCAACTCTTCAACGAAACCATCATGTCCCGACGGATTCTGGATGGTGATGAGTATGTGCATCCCTATACGCCAATGCCCGGTGACACGCTGGCGGGGTCACGAGGTATTGTTGAACGACAGAAACTCTATGTGCCCGCGAACTTTGTTGTCATTGTCAACAAGATGGGTTCGGGCCAGAATATGCAGGCGGGCAGAACCATCAAGCTCGTAAAAGGCCCGTTTCATGCCCGGGTCAACAAAAACCGACTGGTGATGGATGTATATCTTCAACCCGAGGGACTTGAACCCGTCTTCGCCATGCGATTTCCTGTGGCGTTAGGCAGGGGCAACTCCACCCCATTAGGACGATGGAGGTTGGTGGCGGGTGGAAAGACCGAACGGAAGCCATGGACTCCCACTGAAAACAGCGATCTGCCTCCTGTTCCAATTGCCTGGGGCTCGCCGGATTATGCCCTTGGCTTCAAGGGAATGTGGATAGGGCTTGCGGGGATGGACGTCCACAATGATTATATTACCGACTTCGGAATTCACAGCACCAACAAGCCCGAGAGCATCGGTTCATATACCTCGTTGGGTTGCGTTCGAATGGGTGATGAGGGCATAGAGATGGTCTTCAACATGCTTTACGATGGGCGCAGTGTGTTCAGTACAGTTGAGGTGGTCGAATAGCCATGCCTCTTTTGTGCATCACCATTGCCCAAGCGGGGCCTTGGCTGACTCGCAACTGGGCTGCGTTGGCCATAGTTTTGACCTGCGCATCGCTGGTAATATTTGTTGTTCTTCTGTTGGCGAAGTATGTAAGGATCTGCCTGACCATCTTCGTCGATACGCCCCCTCCGTTGTCGATGAACCCGTTGGACTTCGTGCCGCTGCACGGGGAGATTGTGCGGTTTCGCAGCTTCGACGGTACGAGCCTACGAGGCATGCACCTGCGAAACCCCAATCTAAACACATACAGGGGCTCAATCGTGTTCTGCCACGAGTATGGCTCGGACATGTATAGTTGTGCCCGTTACGCCAGACCTTTGGTAGAGGCGGGGTTTGATGTCTTCACGTTCGACTATCGCGGCCACGGTCAGAGCTCTTCGGGGGGCGGTCGATACAAGCCTCTTCAATGGCCTTCGGACAAGGAGCTTGGCGACACGCTTGGCGCTTGCCTATACCTTGAAAGCTGTCTCGCTGCGGAGGGAAAACCTGAGCGAATCGGACTGTTCGGAATTTCACGCGGCGCAGGGGCTGGATTGCTGGCTGCGGCGAGCGATCCAAACATAAAGGCGGTTGTCTGCGATGGGGCCTTCAGTACCGATACAACCCTCGTGGTTTGGATGAAAAGATGGGCGTATATTTTCGCTAGGTTTAAACTAGTTTACGAACACAATACC
>CAZWAT010000140.1:0-7664 GCA_964632015.1 uncultured Planctomycetaceae bacterium | reverse complement strand
ATAACGAAGAACCGCTCGGACTGGTTGAAAGCGACAATTCGCATACGGTCAGCGTTCGCTCGTTTGGACAAGGCTCGCTTGCGAAGAACGTGGAAAAGTACAAAAGGCCGTTGAATGTCGACGGCAGCGGCGCGACGCGATGCCGCATTTTCCACTCCAAGATCGCCCCTCCTTCGCTGGAGTATATGCAAAACCAGATCAATGAGTGGATTGACGCGGACAACATCGAGGTCAAACACGTTGACCAGGTTGTCGGCGTGATGGAGGGCAAGACCGCCTTGCCCAACATTGTTGTGACGGTCTGGTATTGACGCCTGCGACCAGTAGATAGCGTTCGCAACAAGGGAGGGCTGCGGAGGGGGTGTGCTGTTGCGAACTTGCTCATTAACCGGGAAGTTGCTATTGTCGCCGGGGCGGTTAGAGCTTGAGTAGCTGATTGTCCCATTGGGGGCTTATTGACGCTAAGATACTCCATCTGACGCTGAAATCGACATGGGAGAAGCATATGGTTCGCGCGTTGCTGGGTATTGTGCTATTGGTGAGCATCTGTGGCTGCGGCAGCGGTTATGTGATGACCGTTCCTGACGTGGTATCCCCGCCCGGTTCTCAGTTACCGGCGGTGGTGATGCTCGAATGGTCGGAGTTGATGGGCTTTTCCAAGCCGGTCAAAGGGGCCGCTTGCAGGTTTTCCGTTGACGATGGACCTTTGCGGGGGGCATACACAGACAATCTCGGCTACGCCGCCGTCGCGCTCAACGCGCCCGCGTCACAAGGCGTTTACACGCTCAATGTGCAACACATGGACGCCGACGGCGACGAAGTGTCAGCCGAGTCTGGGCTGTTCGTGTGGAACCCCGAGAGCATGGTCGTCGCAGTGGATCTTGACTCGATTTCGCCACACAACGCTTCTGCACGCGATGCTCTGACCGAGCTGGCCCAACAGGCGAACATCATCTACTTCACCCGCGACCCGCAATGGCACACGGGCGGCGCACGCAAGCGGATCGAGGACGAAAACCTTCCCGTCGGGCCTGTACTGATGTGGAAACGACGCCTTTGGCGATTAGGGTCGCATGACAGGCTCAATACGCCAAAGCTGATTATCGATGAGGGCATGGTAAGCCCGCTTGCGATCCTCAGGGAAATGTTCGCGAACTTCGCATCAGGTGTCACCAATTCGCAGTCATCCGTCAATGCCTACATGCAGGCGGGCATCAAGCCGATTGTCATAGACGCCCAAAGGGTAAAGGGCGATGTGATTCATTGTTCAGGCTGGGATGAGCTTAATGCGGGTTGTCTGGTAGACACGAAGTGAACCCGCACAATGCGGCACCGCCTTTATAGTAGTGAATGATGTTGTGTAAATTATCGATTATCGCAGTAGCGACTCTTGTGTCAGGCCCGCTTTTGGCCCAGTCGGACGCCCCGTCCGAGGCGGTGGATACGCTGTGCGTGGAACTTGAAAAGCCCGAACATCGCTCGCTGCTCGAACCAATCACCTGGACATGCGAAAGCTTTCCGGTCACACGCGATCAACCCCGGGCCGGTGAAGACGCGGACTGCGTTATCAGCTTCCCTTCGCCACCAATACCTGACGACCCGGACGATCTGCTGGGAATCGTCTATCTCGACTGGTACATGGCGAAGGATTCAAGCCACAACGCGAGGGCAGCTCCGGCGCTGGTGATCATACCCGAAACCAACAGCAGAAGATCCGCGGCAATATCGCTGGCGAGGTTGTTGGCGGCCCGAAGGGTGCACGCCTTCGTGCTCCAGCCCCCGGGTTATGCAAGGCGGGGAAAGGGCAGGCTTATGACTGGCGCAGCGGACTTCCTGCCACGCGTTCGTCGCACCGTAGCCGACGCCCGGCGAGCATTCGACGCCGTCAATTCGCTTGACTTTGTCACCGGGCCGGTCGGTATGGGAGGCATCAGCCTGGGGGGGTTTCTGGCGATACTTACCACCGAGCTTGATGATGCGTATGATAGCCTGTTCGTATTCCTTGCCGGGGTAGATCTTCACGGCGTGGTTTCGAGTGGAGCAAAGGACGCCGCCAAGTTCAGACAGCGTTTCGCCGAACTGGGTTTTGAGGGTGAAAAACTGCGTGAGCTGCTTTGGCATATAGAGCCGCTGCGAGGCGTTGATCGAATAGATCCCGATCGAACCTGGCTGTTTACGGGCAACTTCGACAAGGTCGTGCCAGCGAAGTCAAGCGACCTGTTCGCAACAACGGTCGGGCTTGCGGAGGATCACCACATTCGCCTTCCGGTGAATCATTATACTGGCGTTCTGTTGCTTCCCGCAATTGCCCAGCGTGTCGCCATGGAGCTGTACACCATCGAGGCGGAGCGTTAATCGTTCGCCTGGCGACGAAGTGATTCAATGGTCTTGTTGACGATTATGTCCATTGCTGAGCGATCCCTCTGATGCATGCGGCTTTTGCGGGCCACCTCGGACACCGCCAAGGCATGCTCAAGAAGCACGTGTATTCTCATTGGCGAAGTGGCGAATCCGGCAATTGTCCCCAGCGACTGCATGAGCTTTTCGATTATGGGCTGCTTGCCCTGTGCGTTCTGGCGGATCTCGTCAAATGCCTCGGCAACAAGTCCCGCGTACGTGGGCCCGCATGTGATCAGCCTGAGCTCTCCGTCGGTGCTTCGATATTGCGACTCGATTCGCCGTTGTGTCAACCTTACCAGAATGGCGGTGAGGTGGTCGATGCACATTAAAGCGGTGGTTGAGTCATTGATGCTGGAAGACATCGTCCTCAGGGCCATGTCCACGATTTGGCGGATGCCGTAAGAGGCGTCCTGTTCTATTGTGCGATGTCCGCCGATAATGAACTGTTCCGCGATATGCCGGCATTCTTCTTTTGTGGGCTGGTGATTGAGCATAGCGGTAATTGGGGCACCCTGTACCACATATTCCCCGATTGCGTGCTCCATTCGCACAATCGCTGCCGACGTGCTAGCGAACTCAAGTAGTCCATGCGTGTTGAGTCGCTGAATGTAACCTGTGTGCGGCGATGGAATCATCCACCACTTGCCCTCGGGCGGCTCGATGGGTTGGGGCTCCTCGGCCCCAACACCTTCAGGAAACAGGTGGTCCACCGCGTGAATCGCTTCGTGGGCAATTGCCGCCAATATGTGCGACGCCTGTATCGAAGTGGAAATGTGGTGAATGAAGTAGATAAGCACTGCTACGCCCACCATCGCCATCGGCATTGATAAAAACACGGCCAGCGCTGGCACAAATGCCGGGTCGCTTGCCTCCCGGATTGTGTGCAAGACTATGCTGCAATATGCGAAGACTCCCAGAAAAACGCCCAGCACCATCTGTGTGCCGTGATCGCTCATGAAGGCCCGAAGCAGCCGGGGCGTGTATTGGTTCGACGCCTGTGCCAGCACCAGAACCGTGATCGAGAACACTACGCCGGCGACAGTTATCATCGAGGCGGCGATGGTAGTGAGCAGGTCGCGGGCTCCCGGAGCTTCTATGAGCAACAGCATGCCCAGGCGATTCAGCAAATACTCGTCCCAGTAACCGTCTGCCTTGATCATCAACACCGCGAGCACCACGGCGATGACCACAAACGCAGCCGGTAGGAACCAGAAACTTGACATCATGTCGGTCCAAAACTGCTTGAGACGCGTCATGGACTCCTCCCAGGCAAAGCACGTCACCTGGGAATGATAGCGCGGGAAGGTCACCGGCGAACAGTCGCGACAAAAACGCTGTTGTCGCTACCGAACTGCGTGCAGGGATTCTGCCCGTTTGCGGAGGGCAGGTGGCTTTGCATCCACTCCGCAGCAGTGACCCAGCTTTCGTTGTCACTGATCTCGGTCACGCCGAAATTGCCCAGGCGTGCCCCACGCTGAGGTACGACTACCTGCTCAGTGTCGCGGATAACCGTCAAGTTGTCAGGATCCACCCTGCCGATGAGCAGGGGGGCGCGGTGGCGGAAGACGTTATCGTTGTTCAACCCCCTGCGCGTGTAGACCAGATAAAGCCCATTTGCGCAACGCAACCAGTGTTGTTGCGTGTTGTAATTGCCAAGGTCGGATCCGTCGTCGAATTTCCATTTCACGGGCGTGTCGAAATTCAGACCGTCTTCGCTGGCGGTGACGTACCCCGCATCGTCATTACGTAAAGTGAGAAAGAATCGTCCCGCAAAGCTGGTTATTGAAGGTTCGTAGAGTCCTCGCTTTATGTCAAGGGTGATCGGCCTGCCTATCCGCTTGATCGACATCCTGTGTCCGTCAAATCCGCACTGCAAGACATGTGTGGAGAATGGCCCGTTTTGTCGGCACATTTCCTGTGTTCGGCAGTATATGGGCAGCAGGATATCGCCATCGGACAAATCAAAACGTTGCGTGCTGCCCGCTCCGGCGCTGAACCCCAACTCTCCGGGCATATCAAGCGTTGCGGGTTTGCTCCATTTCATAGTTTCGGGGTCGAGCACAGCGTAGGCAGTGCTTCTCGTGCGGGGCGGGGGCATGAGCTTGTCGCCAATGTATCGTGCGACATGTCCGGTGCCGAGGACTTTCGCCGTGGTCGAATGCCATTTCGGGGTAAAGTCGCAGATGCATGCATCGCCATTGATATCTGTCCACCTTCGCAGAGAATCCACATCAGTTGCAGTCGACCAGGTTTTCAAACCGTCGGTGCTTATCGTCATCGCGAGACCGAAAAACACGTCAGACCCGCTGAGCAGGAGTTTCTGCATGGTCATAACAGCCACGGGAGAGGTTTCACGCGTTTGTGGAATCGCCGCTGCCCGAGCGTGAACCCAGCATGTCGTACCGTCGAATCCGCTGGTGGCGACATTGAGGTTGATTTTCAACTTGTCGGGGGTACAGGCGTGACCATCATTGCTGCTGGAGGAAGCGTTCATGTTGTCTTTCTTTTACAGATCAGGTGTGCGCGTTATAGTAACGCATCAGATCGTGGGGTCAATTATCTGTCGTGGCGTCTGCTGGTTCAGCAAAAGTCGGCGGAGCCTGGCAAAGGCGTCTTGCGAACAGGAACACCACAAGACCAAGCATGAATTGTGCCCCCGCTGTTGCCAGAAAAGGTACTCTCAGGCCCGCGTGTGAGCCAAGATAACCTCCGGCCAAAGGCCCAAGTGCGACACCGAGCGTTCCCAGCGAGTTCGCCAATCCATACGCTTTGCCGAGAGATTCCCTTGGCATCATGGAGTTGATCATAGAGTTGGCTGCGGGTAGTGTTCCAGCTACCGCCAGCCCGAAGAGCATTCTTGCGAATATAAGTTGTGTGAGGTTGCCCGCCCAGTAGTGCCAGCCTGATGAAACGCACGCAAGCGTACAGCAAGCCAACAGCACCTTTCTCTGGCCGAATTTGTCGCCAATGTGTCCCACTGCCGCCGATGATATCGCCGCCGCTACCGCCGTTGATGCGACGACCATTCCGGTAATGCTGTTAAGCAACTTCGCTTCTGGTAGAATTTCCTTGACGACCAGCGGAAATGCCGGGTTGATCATGCTGTTTCCGAAATAACCACCGAACATCACCAGCACTGCTAATAAGAACCCCTTGACCATGAACACCTTTCGCAGGCCTATGCTTTTAGACGAGCTTGACGGGCGGGGCGACTGCTCTTCATGCGTGCCAAAATAAACAATCATTCCTCCGATCAGGCATAGAACCGCGCCCATTCTAAAGCTGGCGCGATAGCCCATCGCGTCGGCGACGATTCCACCGAACGAGGGTCCGATGGCCATTCCGATGAACGCCGCCGCCTGCATCATGCCCAGCGCCAGGCCGCTGCGTTTGGATGGCACAACGCTGGCGACCAGGGCCACGCTCGCCGCCAGCGTGCCGGTGAATGCCCCCTGAAGCAGGCTGCAGATGAATAACTGTCCAACGCTCTGGGCGAATGACATCAAGAACAGCACGACAGTTCCCGCGGCCATGGCCCTGCAAACCATGGCTTTTCTTCCGAATCTATCGGCGAGTATGCCCCAGACGGGCGCGGACAATGCAAACATCAGCCCTGCGCCGGACATGACCATGCCCGCCCAGAACGCAGCCGAGGATTCATCCACTCCCAGCTCCGACACGAAAAAAGGCAGGAAGGGCAAAGAGAACGAAAATCCGAGCATAGACAACAACTGCCCGGCGAACGCGGAAACGAAGGTTTTCTTCCAATGGGTCATAAAGTGAATACTACGTTGCAGGTAATCGCCTTGGCGTTGTGAGGACGACGAATTCGTGCACACGCGCACGAAGTAAAGCGGTAGAGTCTACTTGTCATGCCAAGCGGTTTCAACCGGTCGATCGTCAGTTTCGACAATTGGCGGGACAGGGGGCGTCCACGCCCAGGACACCGTCACCTGGTTATGGGCCCGCGGGTATCGCCGCTTTCACCTGGATGGTGGATGGGCAAGAGAATGCTGAATGTCGTTCCTTCGCTCTTTTTTGACTGAACTGTCACATCGCCCCCGTGTTCCTGAACGATCTTTCTGGTGACCGCCAGCCCCAACCCCGTGCCTTTTTGCCCCTTGCCGCTATAGAAGGGGGTCCAGATCTTGTCGAGCCTGTCGGGCTCGATACCGCTACCGTTGTCGATAATCTTGATTTCAACCGTGTTTCCAGACGAGTTAAGGCTTGTGGTAACGGTAATTGCCCCCTGTTTTTCGCTGACGGCGTCCACTGCGTTGCTCAAAAGGTTCAGCAGGGCGTGGCCCATCCCATCGCTATCCACGGGGATAGGTGGAAGTTCGTCAAGCTCGCTCATAATCGCGATACCGGCTTCGTCTGCCCGGTTCGATATGAGCTGTATACATTCGTTGATGATGCTATTGATATCCATGTCTTCCAGCAGCGGCTGGCGCTGCTTGGAAAACGCAAGCATGTTGAGGATCAGGTGGTTGATCCGCTCGATGTTTCTCTGCACGATCGGCCAGGCGCTGCGGGCCTTGTCTATGTTGCCGTGCGCAAGTCCCATGTCCACCACGTCTATACCTCCGCCCAGCGCCTGGAGGATATTCTTGATATGGTGCGACAGGAACGCGACTGTCTCGCCCACAGCGGCGAGTTTTTCGCTTTGCAAAGCCGACTCATATAGCCGGACGTTCTCAATAGCCAGACCGGTCTGGTATCCAATCGCCGTCAGCAGCCTCAACTGCTCGGTGGAATAGGTGCGGTCCACAACGCTGCTGTCCACATGAATGACTCCCAGGATAGTCTCTCTACCCTTGATTGGAACGCACATTGCCGAGCGGATGTTGAAATCGTGCACGCTCTTGCCTGATGCGAACCGCTTGTCACTCATGGCGTTGGAGCAGAGTATGCCCACCTGCTTGGTGCAGACTTCGTTAATGATCGTCCGCGACACTGCGGGTGACTTGGCTGCCTTGCGGTTGTCGGCCTGTCGAGATGCATGAAGAAAGAATTTTCCTTTAGGTGGTGGCTTGGTGGGATCCTCCAGAAGCAGGATGTATCCGCGATCGGCTTTGATGATCGAAAAGATCTTCTCCAGCGTGCGATTGAGCAACTGATCGACGTTGAGCGCTGCGCCGGTTTCGGTGATCAGGTCGTACAGGATGCGCAGGTTTCCAATGGCCTGAGCGCCTGCCTCGGGGGTCGGAATAATTACAGAATCTTCATTGCTCGGTAGTGTCGCGACGATAGCGGCATCTATG
>CAZWAT010000139.1:0-7711 GCA_964632015.1 uncultured Planctomycetaceae bacterium | reverse complement strand
GTTGCCCATCGAGCAGAAGGTCATGGACGAAACCAAGGCCAAGGCCTCGCAGACGGACGCCATGGACATACGCCGTCAATGCAAGAAATATGCCCAAACCTTCACAAGCCTGCAGGCGGACCAGTTCAAACGACTGGGCGTGATGGGTCTGTTCGAAGACCCATACATCACCATGAACCCCAATTACGAGGCCGATGTGCTGGAAGTCTTCGCACGCCTGGTCGAAAGAAACCTGGTCTACAGGCAGCTCAAGCCTGTGCACTGGTCAATCGAAAATCAGACGGCGTTGGCCGACGCCGAACTGGAATACCACGACAGGCAAGACCCCAGCATCTTTGTGACGTTCAAGGTGTCGAGGAACGCCTCGGCAATAGCGACAGGCGACGTCTACCTGATGATCTGGACCACCACACCCTGGACGCTGCCCGCGAACCTCGCCATCGCCGCACACCCGAATTTGACATACTGCGCCGTCTCGGTCGAAACCGCTGACGGACAGGCGACATGGGTCATCGCCCAAAGCCGCGTCGAGCAGGTCATGAGCTTGATTAACTCACAACGTCCCGGCTGGGTGAGAAACTACAGCGTGTCGGGCTCGCTTACAGGCAAGGAACTGGTAGACGCCAACGTCGCATACACTCACGTAATCGCCGAGGGACAGAAAGAATACCCCGTTGTTCTGGCGGAATATGTGACCGTGGAAGACGGCACTGGTTTGGTGCATACCGCCCCAGGCCATGGGCTGGAAGACTACGGCACCGGACTCAAGTACGGCCTGGATATCTACTGCCCCGTAAAGGCGAACGGGACATATGACGATACCGTTGCCCAATGGCTTCGTGGGGTGCACGTGTGGAAGGCCAACACCGCGGTAATCGAACACCTTGAGAAGAATGGTGCCCTGATCGTCCAGCAGATGGTCACCCACTCCTATCCGCACGACTGGCGAAGCAGAACACCGACCATCTTTCGTGCAACCGAGCAATGGTTCATCGGCGTTGATCGCAAGATAGGCAAGGACGAGTCTTCGTTGCGGAAGATGGCGATGGATCTTGTCGCAAGGACCAGCGATGGTTCGGAAGATGCCGTCAACTTCGTGCCCGCGTGGGGCAGGAATAGAATCGCCGGAATGCTTCAAACCCGGCCTGACTGGTGCATCTCGCGTCAAAGGGCCTGGGGCCTGCCGATACCCGCCTTTTTCAACGAACAGGGCGAATCGCTCATGACGCCCGCAAGCATCAGGACAGTCGCTAACGTTATACGGAAGCACGGTTCAGACGCATGGTTCACCATGTCGCCTGCCGAACTGCTCGAAGGATACAAACCATCCGCTGACAAGCGACTCGCCAACCCCCAGGCGTTTGATATCGCCAATCTTTCAGCAGGCAGAGACATATTCGACGTATGGTTCGAAAGCGGGTCGAGTTGGTTCGCCGTCGCCATGTCGCGAGGGCTGGTTGAGGATATTCCGGTCGATCTTTATCTCGAAGGAAGCGATCAGCACAGGGGTTGGTTCCAGCTTTCGCTGCTACCCGCCCTGGGTGTGCGGGGCAAGGCGCCGTTCAAGACCCTGCTGACTCATGGGTTCGTAGTTGACGATACCGGACGCAAAATGAGCAAGTCGCTTGGAAACGTCATCGACGTGATGAAACAGCTCGATAAGCGAGGCGCTGACATTCTGCGTCTGTGGATCGCCTCTCAGAATTACCAGGATGATGTACGTTGTTCTGAAGGACTTATCGCACAGGCGGAGGACGCTTACCGGAAAATCCGCAATACGTTGCGATTCTGCATGGGCGCGTGCTTCGACTTCGACCCGAAGATGCATCGAACAGAGCCCACCGAGCACTCGATCGACAACTGGATTCGCATGCAGCTTCACAGGCTCATTCGAGATGTGCGCGAGGCATACGACGCGTTCGAGTTCCACAAGGCGGCAAGGTTGATGTACGAGTTTTGCACGGTGGAGGCATCGAGTGTTTACCTCTCGGCTGTGAAGGATCGTCTCTACTGCGAAACGCCCAGCGCCCTTCGCAGGCGGGCTTCGCAGACAGTCATCCATGAGATGCTTCACGTGCTGATCAAGCTTCTCGCGCCGATTCTTCCCCACACGTGCGAGGAGGCTTGGAAGTGCATCCCCTCGCGCAACGTCGACGAGCCCGACAGTATCCATCTCGCGATGCTCGACGATTACGACGAGGATGTTCTAAACCTTGCCGAAGATTATCGTCCGGTGAATCCAGACCTGGGCGCTTTCTCGGGCGATCAAATTGAGGTCGGGCCTGCGTGGATATGGGATCGCCTGCTCGAACTGCGTAATAAAGGCATGGTCAAGCTCGAGGCGCTCAAGAAAGCCGGCGTAAAGAACTCACTCGATACCGAGTGCGTTCTGAAAGTCGCCCGGGACAACGAGCTGGTCATCAAGCTTCTTGACGCATACCACAAGGAACTGGAAGACATGCTGGGGGTCGGCTACGCCCGCATTGAACAGGTGGACGCGCTGCCTGAAGGTCTGGCGGTGGATGTGGAAATTCTGGATATCAGGGAGAAGTACAACCGCTGCGAAAGAAGCTGGAAGCGACGTCCGGACGTGGGCTCAAACCCCAGATATCCAGACTTGAGCGCCCGCGACGCGGCGGTCATGGAAGAGTTGGAAGGGTGATTTTTTGATATGTATGTCGCCCCCCGGCGGGTTCTGAACGTATAACGCAAGTAGGATTTCTGCGTGACTCAGTCGTGCAAGGAGGCACAAGAAGGATAGGTTGCATGCCTCCCCTCCCCGTGGCGGTACAATTAACCAAAGACAAACGTCTCAGGACGATTAAAGCAGCATGAACGATATTTTCTTTTCAAGCAGGGCAAGAGCAGGATTTGCATTTGGTTCCCTCAAGCGTTTTCTGTGGGATGCAGCCAGCAGGCTTGCGCTCGGAGGCCTTTACATCTGGGAGATGGAGAACAACTGGGTTCTCATCCAGAAGATGCCCATGCGCCTTCGAGGCCTGGGCAAAGCCTTTGACGGAGCGACCATCGCCCACGTGAGCGACTTGCATCTGAGCCCGATCGTGCGAGAAGGCTACCTGATGAAGTTCGTCAACGCGATCAACGCGCTCGAGGTAGACTTCATCGCAATAACGGGCGACATGGTCACCGGTCCGAAGAACTATGCAAGGCGCGTGGCGAAGGTGCTGTCCAACCTGCGTCCGAAGGTGGCAACGCTGGCGTGTCTGGGCAATCACGACTACGGAATGTGGCACCCGAGCGGCCTGGGCGAAGTGCGAGGACTGTCCCATTACCTGGGTTCCCATATGGTCGATGCCGGCGTTTCGCTTTTGAACAACGATTCGCACATCTTCAGACGCGACGGACAGATATTGCAGTTCGTGGGAGTTGAGGATCTATGGTCCCACCAGTACGACCCAGCCTCTGCCTATCGCAAGGTTGACACCAATGCGCCCATTGTCGCCCTGGTGCACAACCCCGACGCCGCCCCCGATCTCGCCGCCCGCGGTGCACAGTATGTTCTCGCCGGTCATACCCACGGCAAGGACACCCGCAAGAGGTTCATACGAACGCTGGTTCTACCATCCAGGCAGCGACAATTTGTCGTTGGGCAATATCCTCTTGGCGCGGGCAAGTTTTTGTATGTCAACCGGGGGCTGGGCCATTCGATGAGGATTCAGCTTGATCAGAGGCCTGAAATCACCATCTTCCAGCTCCAGGCGGAATAAACGGAAAAATGGCGTATAAGTTCCTCCCGCCATTGACTTTTGTGTTCAGGGTGCTAAATTAGCTGTCTCAAGCGGCCGTGGCGGAATTGGCAGACGCGCAAGGTTCAGGTCCTTGTGCCCGTTATCGGGCGTGAAGGTTCGACTCCTTTCGGCCGCAGTGAGTGCAACGGGGATTGACCGCTATTCGCTCACATTTCGCGCTCCATGCGTATGATGTCATATAGACACGCAAAGGAGCCGTCATGGACCTTTCAACCAATTACATGGGATTGAGTCTACCAAACCCGGTTATTGTCGCCGCGAGTCCATTGAGTACAGAACTGAGCAACCTTCGCCGGATGGAAGATGCCGGAGCTGGTGCTGTGGTTCTCTGGTCGCTGTTCGAAGAGCAGATGGCACACGAAGAGGACGAACTCGACTTCTACATGCAGTATGGAACCGAGCGATTCCCCGAGTCTTTGACGTACTTTCCCCGTTCGACCGAGTATCATACCGGGCCCGATGAGTATTTGTCGTACATCTCTCGCGCCAAAGAGGCGGTGGACATACCGGTTATCGCCTCGCTCAACGGCGTCTCCAGTGGCGGCTGGACCGAAACGGCCAGGCAGATACAGCAGGCTGGCGCCGATGCGCTCGAATTGAACATCTACTTCCTTCCTACAAACCCGAACGTGCAGGGGGAGGAGGTTGAAAATGCCTACCTCGACGCCCTCGAAGCGGTGCGAAGAAATATCAGCATGCCAGTGGCGATGAAGCTTTCGCCATTCTTCTCGGCGTTGGGATCTCTGGCACGGCGGTTCGGCGACGCCGGCGCCAACGGGCTGGTGCTGTTCAACAGGTTCTACCAGCCTGATATAGACCTGCACGATCTTGAGGTTCGCCCCAAATTGGTTCTGAGCACGCGAGAGGAGTCCCGGCTGCCCATGCGGTGGATCGCCATTCTGTACGGAAACGTCAACTGCTCCCTTGCCGCCAGCTCGGGCATTCAGACCGGCGAGGATGTCGCCAAGATGGTTCTGTCAGGCGCGGATGCAGTGCAGGTGTGTTCGGTTCTGCTACGTGAGGGCATTGATTACCTGCGAACCCTGCGGACTGAACTGGAGGAAGTCATGCGCGTGAAGCATTACGATTCGATTTCCCAGATGAAGGGCGTTATGAGTTCGAGAACGCTCAGCGAACCGGCTGCGTTCGAGCGGGCGAATTACATGAAGACGCTCAGCAGTTTCGGCAGGACCATGACCCTGGAATAAGTGATTATTCCATTGCCGATTTGACCATTTTGACGCGATCGTCTATCGGGGCTTTGAAATCATACTCAAACCCGGGGTCGATTCGTGCGATCAATTCTACGATAACCTTTTCGACGGCATGTGTGGGGGCGTCCTGAGAAAGCCTATCGGCCAACTCGGCAAGCAGTCCCTGCCTGGCTCTTTCGCCCATCGCGTGAAGGTTCTCAATTGCCTTCGTCCTGGCCGCGGTGTCCTTAGAGCCAAGCTCGCTGCATAGTGTATGAACTCGCTTCGCGTCCGCCTGGCCCAGGGCTTCGCGGGCCTCATCGAGCAACTGCACTAGTTTGTCATGATGTGCCTTGCTGACGTCGGTCAATCCTTGCAGGGCAGCGGAACATAATTCAATTGCGAGGTCAGACCTTTCGGCCTGGGTAAGGATCTCCACCCTTTCGATAAGTGCGCGTACCGCCTGGGTCCGCATCCGCTCGTCGGGGTTCTGAGC
The DNA here is from genome assembly GCA_964632015.1 of uncultured Planctomycetaceae bacterium. Taxonomy (GTDB): domain Bacteria; phylum Planctomycetota; class Phycisphaerae; order SM23-33; family SM23-33; genus JAAYCO01. The sequence continues at coordinate 2,252 of CAZWAT010000139.1, read as the reverse complement.
TATTGCCTTCACTACCAGCGTATCGTTGCCGCTGAGCATGGCCGCTATCCATTCCGTCCAGATGTCCCCGGCGAGATTATCGTCGTCAGAGCCCTGGCAGATTTTGAAGGCTTCTTCCAGGTATGGTGATGCCTCGGACGCCCTACCCTGTACAACAAGATCGGTGGCAAGGTTTCTCAACGCCGTTGGAAGCTCGTCGCTGTTCTTCGCACGTAACGCGGTAACCAGCATTTCTCTGACCTTGAGCCTCTGCTCATTGACATTACTTCGGCTGGCAAGGGTATCGAGCACCGCTTTGAGCACATCGGCATCCGCATGTGACAGAATGCTCATCGCGACATTCCACGCCTGCTGCTTGACGGCGGCATCGCTTTCGACTTCGGGATCCGTCCTCGCCAGGATCAACTCGATGCTACCCTCGCCGCCCATTGCGCCCAATGCCGCCAAGGCTGCCTGTCGAACTCCACGATCGCTGTCGGCCAGTAGTGGTTCAATGGCGTGGGCCAGATCCTTGTTGCCTCTCGCTCGCAAAGCATTGACCGCCGCAAGACGCACGGTTGCCGCGGAATCATTCAGAGACTTTCGAAAAGTCGGCACAAATTCCTCATCGCCCACTGACGACATGGCCGTAATGAGCTTTTCTCTCAAATCGCGGGCGTCGTCCCCCTGCGGCGTATGCTTGAAGCGATCGAGCAACACCGTAACCGCCTGCTCGTGAAACTGGCTCGAAAGCTCAGACCTCAAGGCAATCCGTCCCAATGCGACCGCTCCAGCGGCCGATATTTTTTGGGAAGTGCTGCCAACCTCCACCAGTACAGGCTCCAAGGCCGTGGGGTTCGCAAGCTGACCAATCGCAAGCAGCAGGGATTGACGAACCTCAACAACGGTTTCCTGGCTGAGGCATTCAAGAAGGGTGGATGTCTCGCATCCGCCCAGGACAACAGCAATCGGGGGGGAAATCTGCCGGATCCGCGGGTCGGGATCTGTCAGCAGCAGTTGAACCAGCGGCGCGTACTCGCCCGAGAGCTCCTCGCTTGAGGACGTCCGTCGTTCGAGCAGGCGAAGCCCCACCAACCTGACATCGGCGACATTATCTCGCAGCATCCCCAGAAGAACCGCATCCCTGCCTGACATCGGAGCAGCGAGGTAAAGATCTTCCACCGCCTTTGTCAGACGATCTTTAAGCAGGGTGTTTTCCTGCTCAAGCTGGCTTTTGGCGGCGGCGTAGCCTTCCACCAGTTCGGCCAGCCATTCCGACTCGGGCTTGCTCTTGCTGGTCTGCCACCAGGCGCGCCATTTATCAACATCGGCTCCAAACGCCCGAATATTCGTCAAGCGTATCAACGACGCCACAGCCCCGGAGACAATGGTAGGATCTTCATCATCCAGAAGTCTCACAAGAGAATCAACGACCGAACGATCCATCGTTCGACGAAGAGCGCCGATTGCCTCCAGCCTCACCCCCCTTTGTCGGTTGCGATCATGTGCGATAAGCAACAACTGCTGGCTGACCCCGTGGTTCTTGAAGATTCCAAGTGCCCGCGAGGCGGCGCTTCTGACATTTGAATCGTCACTGTTCAACAGTGCCAGCAGCGGATCAATAAGCTGCTCCCTAGGCACTCTCATTCGTATCATCGCCTCGGCGACGGCTATCTGCGCGGTGCGATTGCTCGAGTCGGACAGGAAACGACTCAACACATCCCCTGCCATCTCGCTTCGCTGCACGAGCAACATCTCGGCGGCTTCCTGCTTGGTCTTCAACGACCTGGACGGATCCCTGAGTTGCTCGATCCAGGTATTAAGCTGAAGCTCTTCCGCGGAAACTGGGTCCTGGGGCGCATTTTGGGCAAATGACGGCATGCAGAACCCCAGTATGAGTACTAACCCTATAGAACTGGCCTTCGACTGACGCATGTATCTACCTTGTTTGGGGGACTTGTCCTTTACCTTACTATATTCGGCTGGTCCGAGTCAAATCGGGCACTGAAAAAGCTCACTATTAATGAGGCTGAACATCTAGACACACCAAAAACGCATCAGTTTGGCGATTTGAGAAGTGCGAACCTTCTGGCTCATGTCGTTCGAGACCTGTAAGAGGAATCTTGATTTACCGGTACCGGTTGATACGATAACGCCATGAGCAATAAAAACACGAAGGCGATTACGTATAAGGAAGCTGGCGTGGATATCAATGCCGGCGACCAGATGGTAGACATGATCGGACCTCTTGTTCAGCGTACCTTCGGCCCACG
>CAZWAT010000138.1:0-7768 GCA_964632015.1 uncultured Planctomycetaceae bacterium | reverse complement strand
CAGTGTCTATGGTCGCAGGTAGATTATTCACAGATCAGCTCCTTGTAATTGTTAACTACCAGATGTCAGATTCGTCCAGAAGAGGCAGCGACACCTCTTTTTCGATTCTCGCGGATTTATACATCGCAAGGGCGATTTCGAGTGTCGCCTTGGCGCTTAGTGCGGGTATCAGCGGTTCGCAGCCGGTGCGGACGGCGTTTGCCATGTCTTCAATCACCACCTGGTGATCGGCAAAGTCGAAGTCGGCAGGTCCTGACGCCGCAGTCGCAACGCCTCCCCTGCCGATTGCCCGTATTTGTTCATCCTCGGGTCTTTCGTCCTTGAACTTCCACATGTCTATGCGCTCGCCGGACATTACCGCCGTGCCATTTTCGCCCGTTATCTCGATGCGGATATCAAGCCCCGGCCACAACGCCGTGGACGCCGTCACGACACCCTTCGCTCCGCAACCGTACTCAAGCCTGGCCGAGAGGGTGTCTTCAAGATCGACCTGCCCGTGGGCGAGGTTGCACATACGAGCGTCGACGCTGGTGACTGATCCCATTAAATATTGCAAAAGGTCGATATAATGAAATGCATGCTGTATCGTCACACCCGCGCCGCTCCTTCGAGAGCTTCGCCACGAGTCGCTCAGATAGTATTCCGTCGATCGATACCACTTCATGAAGGCGTCCGCCTGAAGAAGCCTGCCAAACCTGCCCGTCTTGATTGCCTGCGTAATGGCGGTTATCGCCTTGCGAACGCGACATTGAAGGACGATTCCCAACTTCACGCCGCCTTGTCTCGCAGCCGATATCATCTCATCGGTGTGCGCAAGCGAAAGCGAAGGCGGTTTCTCGATGAGCATGTGCTTGCCCGCCTTCGCGCATGCAATGGCCGATTCATGATGCATGTGGTTGGGCGTCAGGATGCACACAACGTCAATCGCCTCATCGCTCAGCAGATCTTCGAGGCTCGACCTTGCGTCGCAATTGTATTCGGACGCGAACTTGTTCGCTCGCGCGGCATCGGGATCAGCTACCGCGACGAGATTGCAACCGTCCGCAGCCGTGATGCTCTTGCCATGAAACGGCGCTATCAGACCCGCGCCGAGCAGTCCAAAGCCTATTTCCTTGTCAGCCATGATCGCTCCTTGGGTTATGGAATAAGTACCGCCTTGATGGCCTTCTGTGCGTCTATGTCGTCAAACACGCTGGACCACTCGTCGAGCTTGCGCACGTGAGTCACCAGCATGGAGGGGTCGATCCCGCCGCTGGCGACAAGTCGAATCGACTTGTCCCAGCTTGTGTAGTAGGTAGACAGACAAAACAGCATTTCGCAAACCTTGAACGAGGCTGCGGAATACGGAAACTCCATCGTCTTTGCGCCCGACAGGCCTATCGCGCACACCCTGCCCTGTTTTCGCACAAGGTCAATCGCCATCGCCACTCCACCCTTCGAGCCGGAGCATTCAACAACCACGTCGGCACCGACGCCGTTGGTGGCGTCCTTCACGGCTGATGCGACGTCGTCCGACGTGCAGTCATAAGCACAATCGAAACCAAGCTCCGTGCCCTTCGCAAGCCTCACCGCTTTGTCGCTGGGCGTGCCGATAATCGCAACAACAGAAGCGCCGCTCGCCCGCGCGACCATCGCGCTGAGCAATCCTATGGGACCCGGGCCTACAACCGCCACCGTCTCGCCCGCCTGAAGTCGTGTGCGTTCCACCAAGTCGGTAACCACGTTGGCGACCGGCTCGATGACCGCGGCCGATATGTCGCTTACACTGCCCGGGATCGTGTGGAGGAGGTTTTCGGGCATCACCAGAAACTCGGTCATCGCCCCATCAATACCCCACCCGGGGCTTCTTTTGTCGGGGCAGATCTGGATGTTCCCGGTTCGGCAAAGATGACACCGCCCGCAGGATCGGGTGTGAGGCTCGCCGACTACGCGATCCCCAATCGCCAGCTTTGCCACGCCCTTACCAAGCTCGACAACTTCGCCGCAAAACTCGTGACCAAGAATGACCGGGGGCCAATATGGAAAGTTATCATCGCGTACATGTATGTCGGTTCCGCACACGCCCGCCGCGAGAACCTTCAGCAAGACCTCGCCCTCACCGGGTACGGGCTCGAGAACATCGCGCAGCTCAACATGCCCGACGCCACGGGCAACCTTCATCAATGCCTTCATTTTAATACTCCTTGTGCGGATGTCGCCGCAATGATTTTGCCCGCAGCCGATATGTCCGCCATGTCTATGTGTTCGTCGCTGGAATGCGCGAATTTCAGGTTGCCCGGCCCGAACACGACTGTGGGCACGCCAAGAAGCCCGCTGTAGAAGCACGCATCGCACGAGGCGCACATGGCGTCTATGTGCGGTTGTTGGCCCATTGCCGATATCGCCGCCTTCATGTCGATTACTATCGCCGCGTCGGTCGGACATACCGAAGAATCATGCCTGTAAGGAAAATGCGCCTTGAGATTGTCGGCAAGCTCGGGCGGGCCTTGCTCGATCAGCAGACGCCGGATCTGTGCCATGACCTCTTGGGCAGTGATGTTGGGCAGTAGCCCCAAAACGCCTTCAAGCCGGGCATGCGATGGGTTTGTCGCAGGCCAATTGCCGGCGTGAAGCTTGCCTAACGTCAACGGCATGGGGTTTTCATACTTGTCGAACAGGTCAATACCCTTCGACGCCGCCAGAAGCTCGGTGTGGTATCGTTCGAGTATGTCCATCACGCGGGTTGCGAGTTTCAGTGCGCTTACCCGGCCCGTTCCACCCGAGTGACCCGCCTGGCCGGAAAGGTCCATCCTGAACCACACCGCGCCGCGGATGCTCGTGAATATCGCGTTGTCGGTGGGTTCAAGAACGATGCAGGCTCCAGGCGAAACGCCGCCACGACGGGCCATTGCTAGCGATCCGTTTCCGCCGACTTCCTCTTCGACCACCACATGGCCGATGAGGTCGCCCTCGCACGGGGAACCAAGATCGTTCAACGCCAACATCGCCAGATACAACGCAGCCACCTGACCCTTGGCGTCGCAGGCGCCCCTTCCGAAAATCTTTCCATCTTCCTCGCCAGGGTCGAAAGGGTTGCTTTGACCCTGGGACGGTGGAACCGTGTCCATGTGCGTGTTGATTAGCAGGGGTTTCGCATCCCCAGCGCCGGGAAGCGTGACAGACAGGTTGAATCTATCGGTGTAATCCAGGTCTTCAAGCACGTCGCAGTAGAGGGGATCGTTTTTCAGCGAATTGTCGAGCGGTACTTTTTCGACCTTCGCGAATTCACCAAACGCCCTCGCCGCCAATTCCATCGCCGCGACCTCCTGGCCGCTCAGTGATGGAACAGCAATCAAAGACTTGAGGAAGTCCCGTGCCTTAGGCTCGTTGGCGTCGATGGCGGATGTAAGATCGGAAAGGCTGACTGTCATTTTTCAAGTTCCATGAGGCTTCGTTCCATGATGTCCAGGCTCTCGTGCGCCAGTGCCTCGGTGATGCACAGCGGCGGGGCCACGCGTATAACGTTGCCGAAAATGCCCACCTTGCCCACAAGCAGACCCTTTTCAGCACAGAGCAAGATGAGATTGTTGGTAAGCTCGGGTGATGGCGTTTTGGTTCGCTTGTCAGCAACGATTTCAAGCCCGATCACCAGACCCTTGCCTCGAACGTCGCCAAGATGAGCGGATTTTTCCTTCATTGTCAGGAGGCGATCCATCATGACCTTGCCCATCTTCAGGGTGTTGCCGACGAGGTTTTCGTCTTCGGTGATATCCAGAATCGTCGCCACCGCGGCGCTCGACAGCGGGTTGCCGCCAACCGTACTGCTGAGTTCGCCTTTACCGATGCACGATATGACATCTTCGCGTGCTGCGACGGCCGAGGTGGGCACACCGTTGCCGATGCCCTTTCCTATCGACACGAGGTCGGGAGTGAGGTTTTCCCACTCCATCGCCCACATTTTGCCCGTCCTGCCGTATGAGCTTTGAACCTCGTCCAGCGTGAAAAGAATTCCCTTGTCCCTGCACCATTTCTCAAGCTCGGTGAGGTATCCATCGGGCGGAAATATAAACCCGGCGGCTCCTTGGTATGGTTCCACGATCAAACCCGCCAGCGACCCGGTCGAGTTCGCACGCACCTGGTCGTCGAGCATGGTCATGTAGTAGTCGATCATCTTGCCCGGGGCGTCGCCCACGGGGCTTCGATATGGATATGGAAACGGCGCCCTGATGACGCCGGGCATCGCCGGCCCGTATCCGCGTTTGACGCCTTCCATCCCACCGGCGCTGGCGGCTGCGTGCGTCCTTCCGTGAAACCCACCGTGGAAGCCGACGATTTCATACCGCCCCATCTTGCGCTTCATTATGCGGATGCACGACTCGGTTGCCTCGCTGCCCGTGGTGAGAAAGAAGCACTTGTTCAAATGCTTCGGCAGACGCCTGGTCAACGCCTCGGCAGCGGCGATTCGCTGGGGCGTCGGAAACTCGTAACAGTTCAATACTGCCCCGGCAGCCTCTCTGATGGCTTCAACGAGACGTGGATGACAATGCCCCAGATTCGCGACAAGAACGCCGCTGGTCCAGTCAATGTAGACGTTCTGGTCGACATCGGTGACAACGGCTCCTCTGGCCTTTTCCCAAACGACCGGGGCCTGAAAGCCCGTGGTGTCGGCCTCGTGTTCAAGCCACGTTTCAAGCAGCGCCTTGCCTCGCGGACCCGGCAACGGTCCCGATACCCGTGTTACACGTTCTAACATGATTTGCTCCATTGTCGCCGGGCGTTGTCCCGGTGATTGTCAGGTTACTTTGACGCCCGCAATACCTCCGGATTCACCGGGATGCGTGGCGACAGACCATCGATCATTCTAAATATGTCCTCAAGAATCTTTTCGCGTATCGTCTGTTCGGCGTCCTTGCTGTACCAGCTCAGGTGCGGGGTGATGATGACGTTGTCCAGGCCTATCAATGGGAAGTCGCTGTTGGGGGGCTCCTTCTCGAACACGTCGATGGCGGCGCCGGCGATTGATCTGCTCTTGAGCGCGTCAGCAAGGGCGTCATGGTCAACCATTCCGCCGCGGGATGTGTTTACAAGATACGCGGTGGGCTTCATCCACGAGAGCGATTTGGCGTTAATGATGCCCCGCGTCTCATCGTTGAGTGGGGTGTGCAGCGTGACCAGATCGCTGCTTTTGCAAAGTTCTTCCAGACTCACCGGTTCAATGTTCAGTTCTTCTCGCGTGCGTTCGCTGAGGTACGGGTCGCACACCATCAGGTTGACACCGGTGGCCGACATCTTTCGGTACACAAGGCTGCCGATTCTGCCGCATCCGATGATTCCCACCGTAGACCCGGCCATGCGGAACATGGGGACGATGGGCTTGAAGTCCCATTCGCCGCGGGCGACGCTGTCGTCAAATACTCCCCTGCCCCAGACAACCTTTCGGCAACACGCGAACATCAGTGCGATGGCGTGCTCGGCGACTTCATGCTGGCAGTAGTCGGGTATGTATTCGAGCACAATTCCCCTGTCAGTCAGGGCCTGTACGTTCACATTGTCATAACCCGCCCCATGCCTGATGACCATTCGGCACTTAGTCCATGAATCGACCAGTCGAGGCGTCACCTTCACCATATTCACCACGACGACGTCGGCATCGGCGGTCAGACGCATGACTTCTTCTTCTGGGGCCTGCTTGAGTTGATAACATTCGAACCCCACGCCGCGCTTGGCGAGTTGTTCGCGTTCCCAGTCAAGATCGGCCTCGATGTAGTCCGTGACCACCACCTTGAATTCACCTGCCATATCTCGCCTCTCAATATAAGGTTTGTGCCTGTTGCTTTGCATACAGTATGATATTGTTGTAGTTGCGTCAAGACTTGAGTTCAATATTCTTTGACTTGTGGTAACTAAATGGTTACATTGTATCGATAGTAGAGTTGGCGGTATTCTGGTCGCTCAAGGAGTAGTTATGGCGAAACGACAATCACCGACGGTTGCGACGCGTGATCCCCAGCGCAGCCGTGAGGCGTTGCTAAGCGCTGCAATAGACGTTTTTGCTCGCATGGGTCCGCACGCCGCCACTATCGACGAAATCTGCCAGAAGGCCGGGCTCAACAAACGTCTTGCGTACCATTACTTCGGCGGCAAGGATGGGTTGTACAAGTCGGCCCTTAAGGTGGTGTACAACGAGTTTTACTGCCTGGAAGTTGAGCTGGGCTCGATGCTGCTGCCCGCCGATGAGCTGCTTGAAGTGCTGGTCGCGAGGTATCACGAGTTCCTTCAGTCCCACCCGACGTTCGTGAACCTTATATCATATGAGAACCTCAACGACGCACGCACAGCGAGTGAGCTGAACCTTAAAGATCAAAAGGCGCCCGTCATCACCGCGCTTCGACTGGCTCTGCAAAAGGGGCAAGACGAAGGCAAATTCAGGCCCAACATCGATGTGCACGACCTGTTGATAAGCATATTCGCGCTTTGCTTCTTTTACTTTTCCAATCATCGGACAATGGAAATGCTGTTGGGATCCCAGCCGTTGGATCCCGCACGCATGAACGACAGAATCAAGCACGTGGTGGAGCTTTTGCTAAGCGGAATCTCCGTGGAGAAATAATGAAACACTTAGGCGTTGGAATCATCGGGCTCAAGCATCAACATCCACGTTGGTATTATCCTCTGTGGAAGTATCTGCCTGAGTACAAACTTGTGGCGATTGCGGATGAGGACGAGAAGTTTCTGCAGGCCGAGAACGAGCTGTTCAAACTCGATGCCTACAGCGATTATCGCCAACTGCTTGAGCGGGACGACATAGACGTTGTGATAATATGGCAGCCACACAGCCAGATGCCCCGGACGCTTGAGGACGCCGCGAAGGCAGGAAAGCACGCGATTGTCGAGAAGCCCTGCGGAGCGGATGTCGCTGGCGTGCGAAAAATTGTGCGTGTCGCACAGCAACACCCATCGCTGAAGATAAGCTCGCCGTACTGCTGGAGAGACCACGCTGTCAGCATCCGCATAAAGCAGGTAATCTCGCAGGGACTCATCGGCGAAGTGACAGCGTTCAACGCCCGACTCAACGCGGGCGGGGCGCATCGCTATGTTCGCGACAACGCGTTGTGGATGCTTCGCGCCAGCGAGGGCGGCGGGCCTATGTGGAACCTCGGCGTTCACTGGCTTGATTACATCAGGTGGGTCAGTGGAGGCGAGTTCGTCAGCGGCTCCGGCGTGTTCACCCCTTCCAAGGGCGAGCCCGCACGCGACATCGAGGACAACGCCCAAGGCATATGGGCACTCTCATCCGGCCAGAGTGCTTCGATTGATGTTAGCTATTCCATTACGCCGTCGTACCCGGGCGCGCGGGACATTTATTTCTCGGCGCGCGGAACAGCCGGGTCGCTCGCGTGGGAGCCCGCATGGACAGGTGTTGAAGATGAGCTTCTGCTGGTAAACGAAAAGAACGACCCCAAATGCCAGCGAATCAGGATCGTCAGCGAACAGGTTGACGGTTATGGCCAGCAGATGGGACGCGACTGGCTGCGCCAATTCGCGCAATGCATATTCAATGACACCCCCCCCGCAGTAACGCCCGACGATATGCTTCGCGCGGTGGAGGCGGCGCAGATGGCGATTGACAACCCTCTTCGGGCAAGCTGGCAGACAACCTGATCAACAATGGTGGATATTGTGCAGTAGAGCAAGATTGCCTACGGAAAATCGTTCAATTTGCCCACATTCCTGATGAGGTTGACACGAGCCCCGCACGTCAGTGGCGGGGTTGCGACCAGCGATCAAC
>CAZWAT010000137.1:6292-7803 GCA_964632015.1 uncultured Planctomycetaceae bacterium | reverse complement strand
ATATGGTTGGCGATGGTCGCCCCGCCCGCAGGGGCAGTACTGGCGTTCGTCATGGTGGTTGCATACCGCCAGTTGACTGAAGAGCGACAGAAGAGGCACATCAGGCAGATGTTGGCCAGGAGCCTTTCGCCGGCGCTGGTCGACCGGTTGCTTGAAGATCCCTCGCTGATGAGGCTCGGCGGGGAGCGACGTCACCTCAGTTGCTTCTTCAGTGACATCGAAGGTTTCACCCGCCTTTCCGAGGGGCTGGGCGAGCAACGAACTGTCAACGTGCTCAACAGGTACTTCGACCTGATGACGGGCATCATCCAGAGTCCAACGGGCGGATATCTCAACAAATTTCTCGGCGACGGATTGCTGGTGCTTTTCGGGGCTCCGGTTCACCAGAACGATCACGCAGCCAGGGCGATTCGCTGCGCCATTGCTTGTGGCACGAAGATCGAGCAACTCAACACCCAGCTCACCGATGAGTTAGGCAGCGAAGTCCGGCTGAGGTGTCGAATTGGCATCACAACGGGTCAGGCGATGGTGGGCAATTGCGGATCGTCCGACCGCATGGACTACACCGCCATAGGCGACACCGTCAATTTGGCGGCCCGACTCGAAAGTGCAAACAAGCATTTGGGCACGAGCATACTGGTTGATAGCGAAACGTGGAACGACTCGGCGTGCGATGATCTGGTCATTCGAAACATGGGCCCGATAGTCGTCGTTGGTCGAGCCAGGCCGGTAGTGACAATCAACATCCTAGGCCCGGCCGATATGCTCGATGACACCACCATCGAGCAGGCTCGAATGTTCTCGCGGGCAAGGGAACTCTTTTCGCAGGGAGATTTTCGGGCGGGGGCCGAGCTGTTCGAGCAACTGGCGAAACTCACGCCGGAAGATCTCGCGGTCAAGCTGTTCCTTCGCCACTGCATGGCGATGGTCAAGTCCGGCCCGACCCCCGGTTGGAATGGCGCGATAGTGCTGGAAGGCAAATAACGCCAAGCTAACATGTACTGATGACGACAGACAAAGACGATCAGGTCAGGTTCTTTTGCGACGCCATGCTCGGGGGGTTGGCGCGGTGGCTTAGGGCAGCCGGATACGACGCGGAATACGAATACGGCATCGACGACGCGAAACTCGTTCGCAAGGCCCGCGAAACCAACAGGATGATACTCACCTCCGACGGACCAATGCTTCTGCGAAGGCTCATCAAGCAGGGGCACGTAAGGGCGTTGTATGTGCCCGGCCAGATGGGAAGACTCGATCAACTTCGGTTCGTGATGAAGTCGCTGAACCTTCGGCTGGGCAAATCAAGGTGCATGGCGTGCGGGGGTGAGCTTGTTGAGATTCCCCGACACGAGGCGGCATCCGAGGCGCCTCCGCTGGCGTTCAGGCACTCTAAAACGTTCTGGCGATGCACCAGGTGTCACAAGCTCCTATGGCACGGTACACACTGGGATCGCGTGTCAGACAAGCTCCACGAGATACAACGCCAATAGTCACCACAAACCTGCCTTACC
>CAZWAT010000137.1:0-6192 GCA_964632015.1 uncultured Planctomycetaceae bacterium | reverse complement strand
AGGCTGATGCCAACAAGGCTTTTACGAAGCAACAGGCCTGGCCGGCCAATTTAACGTTAAGCTTGGATCCCGCTGACGGGAAAACACGTATTCTATTCATCCTTCGTCTACCGCGGAGGTTTGTCCAGCCATGTGGAAAAGCCACAGGGACCGTTAAATTCGCAACGCCACGAAGCTAAACTCGCAATTTCCGCCGATGATCCATGCTTTGGCCGATCCTGGCACAAGGTGGGCTATAACGTCCTTCACCTCGATCAAAGCGTCAGTTGGCAAGCGATGGAAGACTCACCAACCAAAAACGGTCAGCTCCCCGTGTTCTGGAAAAGCATCGGCGCATGGTAAATCCCAATCCAACAAATGCAATTCCTACATATGTAACGAAAGACATGTAAAACCTTGCGTTCCTCAAAGCATGGTCAGGTGTTGTGAGCGTAGTCGATCAACCGGGCGATTTCGCTGCGAAGATCTTTGCGGGATATAATCATGTCTATGAATCCATGATCAAGCAGGAATTCCGCACGCTGAAAGCCCTCGGGCAGCTCGGCCTTGATGGTGTTGGCGATTACTCGTTGACCGGCGAAGCCGATCAGCGCGTTTGGTTCGGCAATGATGATGTCCCCGAGCATGGCGAAACTTGCGGTCGTTCCACCAGTGGTCGGATCGGTCAGCAGTGAGATGAACAGCCCGCCCGCGTCGTCGAATCTCGCAAGGGCGGCGGAGGTTTTCGCCATCTGCATCAGGCTTAGCGCGCCTTCGTGCATTCTCGCCCCGCCGGACATGCAGACAATAATAAGGGGCAGCTTGTCTTTGGTTGCCTGCTCCACGAGCAGGGTTATTTTTTCGCCCAGCACCGATCCCATCGAGCCCATCAGGAATTCGCCGTCCATCACCCCGATCGCGCAGCGTCTTCCCTTGATGTACCCTATGCCCGTAAGGGCAGCCTCGGTGTTGCCCGTCTTGACCTGCTCTTTCTTGAGCCTCTCGGCGTAGCTCTGTCCGAGCCATTTGAACTCAAGCGGGTCGCAGGGGGCAATATCAGTGAAAAGCTCCTCGAAGCTGTCCACGTCGGCGAGCTGTTCGACTCGTCGACGGGCGTTCACGCGGAAATGGCACGAGCACTCGGGGCAGACATCGAGGTTCTCAACCACTACCTTGCAATAGAGCATGCTCTCGCACTCGGGGCACCTCATCCACAGGCCGTCAGGCACTTCTCTTTTCTTGCGGAATGCCGGCCCCTCGAACGCGTCGGCGTTGAAGGGTACGATTGGTTGTTCCTGTGATTTCGCCATTATTGCTCCGATTCAGGAACGCCTGGATTACGATTTGCCATCGCGTGAGGCGGCGCCTTTTGTCGCGCCTTGTCGCAGCGCACGCACCGCGCCGGCGATGTCATCCTTACCGAATACATCCGCCCCTGCAACGAATACATCAGCACCCCGCGCGGCACATAGTTCCGCGGTGGTCGGATTTATTCCACCATCCACCTGCAGTCTCTGTTGCGGGGAAAGCATCTCGCGCACCTCGGCGATTTTGGGCAGCATATCTTCCATGAACGCCTGCCCGCCATAGCCCGGTTCGACCGTCATCACCAGCACCATGTCGACATCCTTGACGTACTGCCGAAGCGACTGTGCCTCGGTACCGGGTCTAAGCGTTATGCCTATTCCCAATCCAAGCTCGCGCAGGCGGTCGATGAGCTTCATCGGCTCGTTGGTCGCCTCGACATGAAATGTGATGCTGTCGGCCCCTGCCTCGGCGAATCGTTCAAGGTAATATGCCGGATCGGTCACCATAAGGTGGACATCCAGCGGGCGATCGGTGAACTTGCGAATCGACTTGGCGATTCCAGGCCCCATCGACAGGTTGGGCACGAAATGCCCGTCCATCACGTCGAAGTGCAGCACGCCCGCCCCGCCGACAATCGCCTGGTCTATCTGTGCCCCCGCCCGCGAAAAATCGCACGCAAGCAGCGAGGGGGCGATGATCATCCCTTCTAACAGGTCATACCACGGGTTTGCGGGTTTTCTTGACATCGTTCTCCACGAGCGTCCTGGCCCGTTCAGTTAAGAAGGTCCATGATAGCTTTCATTCCCGGCAGTGTCCAGCAAATGGGCTTGCCGGTTGCGGCGTCTACTTCTTGTCGAGAACATCGATGGGCGGCATTGGTTTGCCTTCGAGATATTCCAGGCTCGCGCCTCCACCAGTTGACACGTGCGTCATCTTGTCACCGACGCCCATCTCCTCCACGGCTGTGGCGCTGTCGCCTCCACCAATAACGCTGATGGTTCCACCCGCCGTCGCCTCGGCAATCTTCAACGCCAGCGAACGAGTGCCCTTCGAGAAATCGCTCATCTCGAACACGCCCATCGGGCCGTTCCACACCACGGTCTTCGACGAGGCGACCTCGTTTCCGAACGCTTCGATAGTTTTGGGACCTATGTCGAGTCCCATCAGGTTCGCCGGGATGTTGACATCATCAACCTGTTGGGCGGGTGTCGAGGTCATCGCCTTGAAATCAACAGACTCGGCCCCGACGTGATCAACGGGCAACATGATCTTATCGCCCGCACGTTCAAGCAGCGTCTTCATCTCTTCGACCTGATCTTGCTCGACCCTGCTGTTACCCACGTTCACGCCGCGGGCCTTGAGCAGAGTGTACGCCATCGCCCCACCAATGAGAATTCTGTCAACCTTGTCAAGCAGGGCGCTGATGAGCTTGATCTTGTCCGATACCTTTGCCCCGCCCAGAATCGCCACGAAAGGACGTTGCGGATTGCTCACCGCCTCGGCAAGGTAGCGAATTTCCTTTTCGACAAGATAACCCGCGACCGCCGGGCCGCCCTTGGCCTGAACCGCCTTGGCCACACCATACATGCTGGCGTGCTTGCGATGGCAGGTTCCAAAGGCGTCGTTCACGTACACCTCGCCGTTTTTGGCAATCGCCGCGACGAAGTCATCATGCTGCTTCTGTTGCTCAGGTGTAAGTTTCTTGTCGGGGTTCTTCTTGGCCTTGTCGGGCATGGTTTCGCCTGGATTGAACCGGACGTTCTCCATCAGAAGCACGTCGCCATCGCCAAGCGCCTCGACCATTGCGTCTAGATCTGGACCAACAACAGACGCAGGTCCAAGCTTTACGGGCTTATTAAGCAGCTCGCTCAACCTGTCGGCGCAGGGCTTGAGCGAGGCTTCGGGGTCGCACTCGCCTTTGGGCCTGCCAAGGTGACTCATCAGAATCAACCTTCCGCCATCGTTGATCAGCTTTTCTATGGTCGGCAGTGCCTTGGTGATCCGGCGATCATTAGTGATTCGCCCGCTCTTGAGCGGGACGTTGAAATCGACCCGCATGAGAACCTTCTTACCCTTGACGTTGATGTCTGCGACTGTTTTGGTTGCCATTGCTTTGCTCACTCCAATCAAGCCCCTTCGGGCATTTTGTCATTTATCAACAGGCGGAATGATAGATTCTACGCTCGCGTTTCGCAAGCATCCGCAGGCAGGTTTCCAGTTGGCCAAGGGGGCTGCGGGTAGCTTTCGGGGTATTTTGGTGTCATTCGCCCAGTAGTTCACGCAATATCGTACATGCTTGGTAGAAACGCGAATTATCAATGGCGTCGGCACATGCAAGCGTCAGCCGGCGTTGACGGGCGGTGAAGACGCGAGGCTCGGTAAGGTCAACCCCTCCCAGACCAAGCCTGTCGAGTATTTCCTTTTTGAGGTCAGCCAGTCGAGGGTCGCGATGGGCGCTGACGGCCAGGTGAGCGTTCGAGGACGGTGGGTGCAGGTCACACTTTGATGACAGGTGGATGACCTCACAGCCGGGCGGACATTCCAGGTCTGACCCGAAGTCGCCGTCACACTCCCGCACAAGCACAACAACATCAGCCTGCCTGACGCGTGCAATCGCCCGCTCCATCGCCTGGGCGTCGATGTCGTGGGCGGGCTGGTCAAACAGTCCCGCGGTGTCCGTCAGCCAGATCGCGAAACCATCAATTCCCACCAGCACGCGAACCCAATCCCTGGTCGTTCCCGCCTGCGAATGAACAATGCTCACCTCCCTGCCCGCCAAAGCGTTTGCGATGGTGGACTTGCCCGCGTTTGGAGGCCCCGCCAGAACCACCTCGGGGCACTTGAGCATTCTCTTCATGATCTCAAGCCCATCGGCTGCCCGTCGAAACCCGCGGGACTCGGCCCGTTGAATATCTTTCATCGCTCCGGCACACAGCTCGCTGAGCCCTCCCGACCACTGCCTCGCAACAGCACCCATAACACCAGATGACTGACACGACTGAAGAATTTCGAGCATTTCCTTTCCTATGGCGGGGTTGTTCCATCGCGGGTGGGAAGGGTCGAACGCATCGATCGGCTGCATGGGCATAACGCGCGCCCCCTCGCCGGCAAATGCTTCCAGCGCCTGTTTCACCACTACCGGCCCGCCATGAAGGTTCACCTCCGCGCCATGACGCCAGCGGCGAACCACCACTTCATCAATCATCCTACCGGCCCGCGTGAGCGTGCCGAGCCCCAGCGCCTCGTTCCCCTTCGCCTGGGTGGATGATCGCGGAACAAACAACTTGCCAAGCAACCCCTCGACGCCGGGTCCTTCAAGCAATATGACGGCGATGCCCCCCCTCCCCGGCGGCGTCTGCAAGCTTGCGCGAACTTCCGCTGCCATTGCCCGCTCCGGCCTCACTTCAGCAGAGAATTGTAATAGGCCATGGCGATTCCCCTCAGCACCAGGTCGGGCACTATCGCCTGCACAAGCCCGGATTCGGTGGCATCCTGCACCACAACTTCGGCGTCCCTTCCGGTTGCGATGACAATGGGCCAGTGACCCAGGTCGGTCGCATACATCTCGATAAGCTCTTTCAACGCGCCTCTTGCGCCGAAGACCAGCCCGCCGACGATGGCGTCGGTGGTATTCCTGCCGTATGTCCACTGGGGATTCGCCACTTCCACAACCGGAAGCTGGGCAGCACCGTCGTGCAGCGCGCTGGCGCCCATTCTCAATCCGGGCATGATGGCCCCACCAAGAAACACGCCCTTCTCGCTGACGCAGTCAACAGTTATCGCCGTGCCGAAATCGGCAACCACGCACGCCACGCCGAGCCTGTCAAACGCAGCCACAGCCGCACATACGCGGTCAACGCCAACGCCCGATGGATCTGTCAGATCAACGGGCATGGGAAGGGGCAAGTCTCGCCCTACCACCAGCACAGGCTTGTTGAGATGCTCAGACGCAGCCGCTTCAAGCGCCTTAAGCCCCACAGGGTTGACACTGGCGGCAACTACCTGGCGGGGCTCGGGAATACCCTCCCAGATTCGGGCAAGTTCGTCAGACAGGTTCTTCAGCGCGCCTATCTCCATCACGTGAACGTCGCCGACAACATCACCGTCAACACTCGCAAAATGGATCGCGCTGTTGCCTACATCACACGCCAGAACATGTGGAACCTTTGTGATATCTTCACTCATTGTTTCGTCCAGTCATTTATCGGATCCCTTGGGGGGACCGTTGGTTTCAGTCTTGCTCTTGTAGCGCCCGCCAGATCGCCTCGCCCAGCTCTTTGAGCCCCGCACCGGTCACGCCGCTTATCTCGATGACTTCCTTGCCTGTCTCATCAGCGAGACGTTTGGCGCTTTCCTGCCCACCGGTAAGGTCGATCTTGCTTGCAACGAGGATTTCCGGCTTCTGGGCAAGCGTTGGCGAATAACGCTGAAGCTCTTCCCTGATAGCTTGGTAATCCCGCACCGGGTCACCGTCGGCGGGGCATGTGTCAACAATATGCACCAGCAGGCGAGTTCGTTCGATGTGGCGAAGGAACTCATCACCCAGTCCCGCCCCCTCGTGCGCGCCCTCGATCAGCCCCGGAATATCGGCCATGACGAACCGCCTGTATCGAGTCAATTCGACAATTCCCAGCACCGGATACCTCGTGGTAAACGGGTAAGATGCTATCTTGGGCCTGGCCGCCGAGAGCCTTGAAAGCAGCGTGCTCTTGCCCGCGTTTGGCTTGCCCACAAGCCCGACGTCCGCGATGAGTTTGAGTTCAAGCCTGAGCCTACGCACGGCACCGGGCTCGCCAGGCTCGTACTTGCGGGGCGCCTGGTTGATGGAGTTTTTGAATGATTCGTTTCCGCGTCCGCCCTTGCCGCCCTGCGCGACGCATACCTTTGAACCCACCTCGGCAAGAT
>CAZWAT010000136.1:0-7852 GCA_964632015.1 uncultured Planctomycetaceae bacterium | reverse complement strand
CGGTGACAGTGATCTGTGGATTGCCGATGACTGCGTCGATATGCGGAGCCGCCAAGGCCTTACAGAACTAAATGTTGTCTGGCGATGGAACTCCAAATCTACCCGCAACCTGAAGCTCAGCATTGGCGTCACACACGAGCGCAACCCCGTTAAGAGGCCCGCTTTGATTGACAAAGGTCTTGAAGAGCGATCTGAACACATCGTCATCGCATCTCGATTGAAGCAGCTCCTGCTGGTACTGCACGGCGATCTGTTGCGCCTCGAGCTGATTGGTCAGATCATGGTATGCTTCTGTCAGGTCTGCGCACGTATTCTGAAGCTGGCGTTGTGCCTGCTTGCGCTCTTTGTTGACCTGCTTGGCCAGACGCCTTAATCTACTTGTCCGTCCCATTTCGTTGCGCGTCTTAAAGAGCACTGACAGTTCGCGTTGGATGGTGTTTTTCAATCGGCCCAGGTCCAATGGCTTGGTCATCAACTCCACAGGTTTTCGCCTTGACGCTTCACAAAACCATTGTGGATCGCGCACCCCGGTAATGACTACAGCGGGGATATTTCCCAGAGTGCCCCGCAGGCGGTCTATTACATCAAGACCTGTGCAGTCGCCGAGTTTGAGATCGGTTACGAGAATGTCAGGGCGCAGTTGCCGGGCTATCTCCTGAGCCTCATGTCCGCTGGAGGCGGCATACACCTGGATGGGCATATCGCTCAGGGCGTCGGCGAGAAGCTCGCGTAGTTGGGCTTCATCGTCAACCACCAGTACCTTGGGTTTCGAGAGGTCCGGCATTTTGTCTCCCAGCACTACATAATCGACCGCGTTGGTCCATCCGGCTGGAGACTCACTTGCCTCCTGCCGGCCAGGCGATTAGAACTTCTGTCCCGTTGCCTGCTACGGATTGTATCGAGATGCGCCCAGCGTTGAGCTCAACGTAGCGTCTTGCCCATGCCAAGCCCATGCCTCTTCGTCGACCAGCCTTCTGCTGCGAGAAGAAAGGCGTAAATGCCTTGGCCATGGTCTGGATCGACATTCCATCACCGTCATCTTCGACCCTGAGAAGCACTTGCGCATCCTGCTGTCGTGCCTCTAGACGAATGCATTTTGCGCCTGCAGCAATGGCGTTTCGCAGAAGCTCCAACAAAACATCCTGTGCCTGGCGCTGATCCACAAACACCGCAAGCTCACTGTCCGCAACCTCTATATCGACCTCCTGTGGGACGTCTTGAGCACAATTAACGATTTTTCCGTTTTCAATGCCTGTGCGGGCTGTATCAACGACAATTTTGAACAATTCCGCCACCATAATCAGTCTGGGCTCAGGAACCGCTGGAGCAGCGAACTCCATCAGCTCGCTTATCATGTCGCTTATCACGTGGGCCTGATCGACAATCAGTTCCCAAACTCTGCGCTGCTCGGCGTCGGTGCGTTGGCGCAACATCAACTGAGCTCTTCCGCTGATTACCGCAAGTGGATTGTTGATTTCGTGGGCCGCCCCCGCCGCCATTTCAGCAATTGCCGAAATCGCGCGGGCGGAGGCGATAGATTCCTGCCGGGAAACCAGTAGACCAGCGCCGATGGATAGCTTCTCCTCCATTGCACAAGACGCCTGCCGATGCGCCAAGCCCGCAAGAGCATTACGTACATGAACTTCTATCGAGCCTATCGAACACATACCGGCTGGTGAATCACCCCCATGAAACAAAACCCCGCCCACACATGAACCATTGGTGAAGAAGGGTAGATGACGCATTATTGCCAGATCCACATGTGGCCCGAGATCACTGATGTCAATCAACCTTTCGAGTGATTCCAGCGCAGATCCTGAAACAGTGGTATCGATTTCCCCAACCACATCAATATCGATAAACTTACACGCATTCGCATCACTGCATAGCCCAATATTCAGTTTGTCGCGCTGCTGCGATATGAGATAGGTAGCGGATGGATAACCTTTTAAATGGCCAATAACGCAGGCGATATTTCTTATCGCCTCGGACACCGATCCAGTGGGCGCGTACAGTTGCTCGATCAGCCCTTCAACAGCAGATCCCTCTTGTGCAGATTTCAGTTGATCAGCCAGAAAGGCATTGAGGTCGCCTAACGCTTCAAGAGTGCTGCGTGGTTGCGCAGCCCGTTGCGCGTCCGGGGACAATAGCGGGAGAACACAAATCGTTCGGATGACTTCATCGATTTGGGAGGGATGCAGACTCAGCGCATTGGCCAGGTCGTTCATATCCTGCGTGGGGAGACTACCCGACCACCCCATGCCGGCCTTAATGGCACATGCGTCCGCAAGTGCCGTCACCAGTCCGGGAACCGTCGATGTCTCCACAGATTGATGGTGCAGCCATATCGCCTGTTCGATCTCGACACTTAAGTTCCACTTCTTCGCTAACCGTCTTCCTAAGATGCAGTGATCAAGACCGAATGCTTCTTGTTCCACCGATGAAAGATTCTGCTGTCCTGGCGAATGAGCGGTGACCATTCGCAGATACGCCTTGGGCATAGCCTGACGCATAGCCCGTTTGCCAATATCATGCAGCAAGCCGCATAGATAACCCTGTTCCTCCGTCAAGCAACCCGTAAACAGGGCGATGCGAGCTCCTGCCTGTGCAACAGCCTGACAGTGTCGAGAAAATTCACACCCCAGCGGGTCAGCATCATCAATGAGAGGCGATTGGATAGCATGGGACAGACATAGAGCGGGTCCAAGCGATTCTATCGCCATAGATAGGCTTGACGCGGCCGACAGGTTGTGCTTGGCGTACGCACTGAGGATGGCACACGCTACACTTGGTTCGGCTCGGGCAATTTCTGCAAGCTTATGCGACGACGACGCGTCAGCCACATGTTGAACCAGGTCTATCAGTGCCTCATGGCTCGATACCGGAAGGATCAGCGAGTGCACTCCCACTTCTATAGCGTCCATCACACGGGAATGCGAGCAAGGCTCGTTGTCGGACCTCATCTTGCCGACCTCCGTCAGGCGTTGACCAGTTTCAGGACACGATCCACAACAGATTCAATGTTGAAAGGCTTTTTTATGAAATCATCCGCGCCGGCCTCCATCAACATATCTATTTCTTCGGGTTTAACCATGCCCGAAATGATCAGTATCTTGATATGAGCCAGATGCGGGTTTTCACGGATGGTTCGGCAAACGATGTTGCCGTTGAGATCAGGCAACATGTAGTCGAGAATAACAATTGCCGGTTCAAGCTTCTGGGTCAAGACGCCCGCGTCAAAACCAGTTCTAGCTGTATGCACATCGAACCTTCCATCGCTCTTGAGATATTCGACCAGTATCTCAAGGATGTCGGGGTCATCGTCAACAACCAGCACTTTGATCTTATCGCTCTGGAATGCATCGGCGGGGATGTTGTTCTCGCGCATGAACGTCACAAGCGATTCGTGAGGTATCCTGCGAAACTTGCTGCCGGGTACCCTGAACCCCTTCAGCTGCCCATTATCAAAACAGCGTATCACCGTCTGCAAAGATAGATTGCATATCTCGGCGGCTTCGCCTGTCGTGTAAACGGTCTTGCGGATCATGCCAGCCTCTCCGTAAAGATGCAAACTCCTGCGCTTCTCATTGACCAACATCGTCCGAAAAGCTACGCAGCTTTCCTAGACACCTTATTTTACCAAACCTGCCCAGACTGCGTCAATTATCTATTTTATCTTATTGATTTGCTCCCACACATGCTTCGTCTGTCGCCTACCCGCCTTGGCTTTGTCAAAAACGTCTCCAAGCACTAACGGACAGGTTTGAGAAGAAATCACCACGAACGTAGCTACTTGCTAACACTGAACTTGAACAACTTAAACGTTTGTGAGTCGCAGGATGCGCATCAAAAAAGGCATGGATCCATCCATGCCTTTTTTGATTGGGGGCTTTTGGCCTCGTGGCTTAGGCCATTAGATCATCCAGCAGTCGTTCGATAGCGACCTCTATTTTATCGGGTGTTTCGTATACACCAGCCGCCAGTTCCGCCTTCACCCTTGAAACCAGATCTGCTCGCACATCCGGAAGCTCCTGCGCCATGGCCGCGAGGCGGGCAGCGGTGGAGATTTCCACAGTATCCACAATGGCGGTGGTTTCGGTGCTTTGTGCGACCTGTGCGGTCTGCTCGACCGGTTCAACAGGGTTGGTGGCTGCGGCGGCGTTAATACTGTTAAAGTTCATCGGTTCCAGTCCTCGATCTATCCGTCCCGCGGTGGGGGCGACGGGTGTGGTGGCGAGAGTCCAGGACCTTCCTTGAAACCTTGACTACTTGCTGCTGGGGCATCCACACCCCGGTTCTTTTTTGGTTCCCAAACCGGCTGGCCATCTTCCATGCCGGCTCATGCTTCCATTCATCTATCCGGGCTATCGGAATTGCCGAACAACTGCCTTTAGTGATTCCGAATTTTGGGATTTCACGCAAATCCCGCTACATTCGTACCTTACGATTCGATTTTATCTGGGGCAAAAAGATTTCCCATTTTGTTGCATTCCTCAGACCCTCTAGAGATTAACCAGCTTAACCAAGTTACCCAGTTTACCAGGCTTAAGGGGGGCCATTTTGGCCAGCTCGCAATGAGTCAGAAATCGTCAGGATTTCTACTAAGTGTCTCTAACTGGAATGAGAGTAATCATGCATTTGTTGGGCACTCTTTTATTTCGTGGTCAGAATGAATATGCTGATGCTTCAGTTGGAGAACTTATATGAGCTTACGCGTAGCCGTCGTCGGGGCTGGCAGGATGGGCAAGTTGCACGCCCGTGTCCTCAGTGAGATGCCCGGAACTGAACTTATATGTGTGGTAGATGCCAATGAATCGGCAGCAAAATCGTTGGCCCGCCAGCGCAATTGTCTAGCCTTGACTTCCAGTGCGGAGGCAATCGACCTGGTGGATGCAGCTGTTATTTCAGTCCCGACACTATCGCACATAGAGGCGGCACAGCCATTTGTCGCGGCAGGCAAGAGCGTGTTGTTGGAGAAGCCAATCTGCAACGACCCTGCCGAGGCGAGAGAGTTAATCGCCCTGGCCAAGAAGACAGGAGCTGTTCTTCAGGTCGGACATACCGAGAGATTCAACCCCGCGGTACTGGCTATGCAGAAGTACGACATTCACCCCAAGTTCATAGAAGCCCACCGGATATCCCCGTTCACCTTCCGCTCCGCCGACGTGGGGGTCGTGCTTGACATGATGATTCATGACCTCGACCTGGTGCTCAAACTGGCTGGTGGCAACGTGGAACACATTCACGCCGTGGGAATCAATGTTATCGGCGCTCATGAGGACATATGCAGCGCCAGGTTGATGTTCGACAACGGCTGCGTCGCCAACGTCACTGCAAGCAGGCTCGCCATCAAAACCGAGCGAAAGATGAGGCTTTTCAGCGAAGAGTCATACCTCTCGGTGGATTACGCCAAAAAGGTTGGAATTGCCGTCAGCAAGGCAGCAAACATGGATCTTATCCAGATGGCAAGAGAGATGGATGTTGAAGATCTTGCAGAGCTCGCCGAGACTGTCGACTACACCAAGTTACTGCATTTCGAGGAACTGAAGATCGACGAAAGCATTGAACCTCTGCGTCGTCAGGCAGAAGCTTTCCGAGGGAGTGTGCTTGAGGGAGCGCCCCCAATAGTTCCCGCAAGCGATGGATTGGCAGCGCTGGAGCTAGCACGCGATATAGTCGAGGCGGTGAAAAGTTATCGCTGGGACGGCCCGGACTCTTCCAGAGAAGGTTTGGATATCCTCAAGAAGGCCAAGGAATAGCTTATCGTCGCGTCACCTGCCGCACGGGCTTGATCGATATCATTTGCTCAAGAGCCAGCCTGGCTTGGCCTGCGACTTCGGGATCAACCGTTACGCGGTTGACAACTCGACCTTGGGTAAGGTTGTCCAGCACCCATGCCAGATGGGCAAGATCGGTCAAATACATCTGCCGACAGATCGGTTGCTTCTCGGAAAGCGTCACCACCTGTGATGTCTTGACACGCCTGCCAAGTCGCTGCACAAGGTTGCTTTCTGTTCCTATCGCCCATGGGCCACGTTCAGAGGTGACCAATCGAATGATCTGTTCAGTGCTGCCGGTTGCGTCAGCGACTCGTACAACCTCATTGGGGCATTCGGGATGCACCACCACCTTGATACCCGGATATTTTCTGCGAACCCCAGCCACGTCGGCAGGCGTGAACACTTGGTGGACGTAGCAGTGGCCTTTCCACAATACAAATGTTGCCCGCTGGACATCCTCGCGCGACAAGCCCCCATCAGGTAACGATGGATCATAAACCACGCAATCTTCGGGCTTGTAACCCATTGCAAGAGCGGTGTTTCTGCCGAGATGTTGGTCGGGAAGCATCAGAATCTTGCCGCCTTTTGGGCCAAATTCCTCCAACGCCCACGCCATGACATTCGCCGCATTGCCGCTGGTGCAGCATGCACCACCCGCCAGGCCGGTGACGGCCTTTACGGCAGCGGTCGAATTAACATAGGTTATGGGAATTATCTTCTCGCCCGAGATGGACTGAATTTCTTCAATAGCGGCGGCCATCGCTTGATCGTCCGCCATCTCGGCCATTGTGCATACCGCCCCCAAGTGAGGCAGCGAAACCGCCTGGTCATCGCTAGAAAGTATGTCGGCGGACTCCGCCATGAAACTGACCCCGCAGAAGACGAATATCTTCGCTGTCTTGAGCTTCGCCGCCTGCTGCGACAGCGCAAGCGAATCACCAACGTAATCTGCAAACTGCACTATCTCATCGCGCTGGTAATGATGCCCGAGAATGCATACATCTTCGCCCAGCACAGTTTTGCACTTACCAATGCGCTGGACGAGTTCTTCTGTGGAAAGCTGAAGGTAGTTTTCGTCGAATTCGATCTTATAGGTTTGGTATTTCATGGTTTTCTTAAGGTTATAGCGAAAATGTACAGGCTTTACAGCATTTATACTTTTGTCGATGGCTTGGCGTTTGCCTGCTTCGGGTTGCTTTTGAACTTTGCGATCATCGGCCCAGCCACTTCTGCCAGCTCAGTCATTCGAAGCGCTGCGGCAATGGCAATAAAAACCACTATTCCTGCCGGCACACATACGGCTACGACTACCAAGTCTCCATATTCATTTAGAATCTTCATCAGTCCATAAATTGTTCCCAACATTGCCAGGCAGCATATCATGCTCCTTGCGACACTCGCGGCGATCCTCCGCCCGCCGAGCCTTCCGAGCTTGAGCCTGAGTATTACGGCCAGGATGACCACGCTGGCGCTTGCGGTAATCGAGGTTGCCAGACCAAGGGCGGCGGCGTCAAGCGATGGGACCCATATCAGCATAGCGACAAGCAGCATGTTCACCACCATCAGGAAGCAAGAGACCTTCATGGGTGTCTTGGGCTCTTTGATCGCGAAGAACGCCTTAGCAATGATCTGGTACGTACAGTATGCCCACATCCCGAGCACATACATCCTGAGAACATCCGCAGACGCGTCCACGTCGGCCGCGGTGTACTTGCCGCGTTCATAGATTATTGCCGTAATCGGCCTGGCAAGGATCCACAACCCCGCACCACAGGCGATTCCCTCCATGCTCGCCAGGCGCAGGGCTCTATTGAGGCTGTACCTGAGATTCTGCATATCGCCACGTGCCGCATATCTGCTGAACAATGGAAAGACCGCCACCCCCAGCGATATCGCCAGCACGCCCATGGGCAACTGGTAGAGTCTCCTAGCGGCATATACGTGCATCAACGTGCCCTCAGAAAGGGGTTTGTCAAACACACGCCCAGCAATGGTCATCGTGGGCGAATGGTCCGTCGCTGAAAATATCCATATAATAATGTTGTCAAACAGCGGGCTGATTTGCAGGAACC
>CAZWAT010000135.1:0-7866 GCA_964632015.1 uncultured Planctomycetaceae bacterium | reverse complement strand
CAGCTTCACGAGTCCGGGGTCGTGAAGGCGGATCTTGAGAAGCTGCACGACATCACATCATCCGCAACGGAAATAAATCAGCTTCATGGATCCGGCGTTGTGAAGGCTGACCTTGTGAAGCTGCACGACATCACATCATCCGCAACGGAAATAAATCAGCTTCATGGATCCGGCGTTGTGAAGGCTGACCTTGTGAAGCTGCACGACATCACCGTTCCAGCCACGCAGATAAACACTATCGGCAAGATTAAAGCCCGTGCATACCGGAAAGCGGCGCAGAATATAGACGCAGGACCAACCTCGACAACAAAGATTCTCATAGACACCATCAGCTTCGACGCTGAGGATGTTGTGAATATAACCAACAGTCGAATTGTTCCAAATCTTCCGGGGTACTACATTGCCATCGCGAATATCCGTGTAAGTTCCGTGCCGGACGGTCAGCTGGTGATTGCGGTGATCGTTAAAAATGGCGCACATGTAACACACGGCACGATTGGCATTCAGGGCGCGGATGGATTATCGTCATCGACCGCATCAGACCTCATCTACATGAACGGCACAACGGATTATCTGGAGATGTGCGTATATAATAGCCATTCATCGGCATTGACTCTATATGCGGGGTATTCACGTCATAACTATATCTCCATCCTGGGGCCGTTCTAGGAGGTGGCCAGGGCCTAAAATGAGAAGTGTATCCCTGTTACCCAGTTGTCATGGACACTCGTTGCGGATGAGCCGATCCATAAGACCTGCCACCAGTTTCGGTAAGGATGTGGCAGGACGTGGGCGATCAGAGCGTGTGCGACCCATCCAATTCCGAAGACCTTTCAAGAAAAAACCAAAGAAAGAATAAGCCCACCCCTTAAATCCTGTCCTCGAAAAACGATATTCATCAAGAGGACATCGGATGAAAATCTCCATAGACGCATTCCAGGGACAAAGACCAAGACTGACGGCGCATAAGCTCGGGGCTTACGAGGCGCAGCTTGCATCCAACGCCAGGGTAGATAAGGCTGACCTTCGGGGATGGAGGGCTCCCCTACTTGTCACGTCCCTTACCGGCACGTCGTACAAGTCCGCATTCAAGTACTTTACCGGATCTTATGAGTATTGGGTAACGAGCGCTAATGATATGGATTGGTTCAGGAGCCCGATAGCGCAGGACTATTACGAGCGGGTCTATGTCTCCGACGGAAGCACCTTGAAGGTCTTTGCCAACGACATCATCAGCACACCATTCGACCAGACAACGGATTACTACCTCTGGGGCGTACCCGCGCCAACGGTGACGCCTACCGTGGAGGGGAGCGGCTCCCTTGAGAGGTATTACTTCTATACCTTCGTGAACGCTTACGGCGAAGAGGGGCCGGGTTCTCCTGTGGGCGGAAGTGCTGCGGTTGCGGCAGACCCGGAAATCTCTACGATTCAGAAAGTACCGGCAAGCAGGCGTATTGTCGGTATCAACCTGTACCGCACGAACAGCACGACAGCGGGGCAGGGGCAGTATCAGTTCGTGCTCTATGCGTCCTACTTCGTTGCCACCGAAGCCTACGCCGTGGGCGATTATGTCCTGTATTCGGCAACACCCGAAACGGATACCTTCGCCCTCTACAAGTGCACCACCATCCATCCGGCAGGGGCATGGAACGCAAGCCACTTCACGGCTGGCGACGATATTGATGACGCAGACCTTGGCGACGTGTGCGCCTCCGTGGATTACAGCCCTCCGCCTTCCGGCCTTACCGGTGTGGTCATGCTCCCGAACGGAATAGCGATAGGCTTCGTTGGTAACGAAGTTTATTTCTCGGAGCCTTGGCTTCCCCATGCATGGCCCGAGGCATATGCTCAATCAATTGAAGAGGAAATAATCGGTATCGGAATATTCGGGAACAACGCGGTCTTGGTGACAGACGGATTCCCCTATCTTATCACAGGCATCGCGCCCGAACAGATGTCCCTGGTGAAGTACGGCGACTTCTTCCCCTGCCTCAATAAGCGGTCCATCGTGACCGGCATGGGCGGGGTGATGTTCGCCACAAGAGAAGGGCTTGCCCATGCAACGCTGGAGGGATGTAGTATAATTACCACAGATTTTGTGACTCCGGGCGATTGGGAAGAATACTACCCGTCCACCATGCATGCCGACTTCTACGATGGAAAGTATTTCGCCTTCTACCTCTACGGCACCGAGAAGGGCGGCATCATCATCGACTTCAAGAACAACCTGTGGACGGAGCTTCCCTTCCACGCACAGGCCGGCTACGTCGAGACGGAAACGGGCGATTACTTCCTGGTGGTAGATGATGACTCGACCGCATCCCCCAAGCCTCAATGCATCAAGCAGTGGGATGCTGACCCATACAATTTCCTGTACTACCGATGGCGGTCCAGGAAGTATCTGTTTTCGAGTAATCTGAACCTGTCTGCCGCCCGCATTACCATCGATAAGGAATTTTATAACGCCATTGTGGAACTCTCGGATGAGAACGACTACATCCTCAATCAGAATGAGGCCCTTTTTGCGTCATCCATCGCACAGATCAATGGCGATCAGGACGCTTTCACGGGACAGGCCGGGGATACCATCCTCGTCACCATAGACGGCTCCGAGTACGACAACATAGACATTTCGGCGTGTGCGGACATAGCCGGCGTGGCCGAAGCGATCAACACGGCAACGGGCAACGGAGAGGCAAGCGTAGACGATGATGGGTATCTACAGATCCGTGGCGTGTACGGAGTGAGCATAGCGGACGGCTCCAGTACGGCTCAGACCGTCATAGCGGAACTGTTCTCCGTGGAGGCAGAGCGCACCGACACAGCCGTTCCCCTTGGCGGTTCCATCAATGAATCATCCCTCTGCGAGTATTCCGTCCTTGGCGACGAGATACTGACTGCGGAGGACATCTCCATCAGCGATTCCATCACCTTCAGGCTTTACGCGGACGGAGTGCTGAAATTCTCCAGAACCGTATCGGACGACAGCATTTTCCGGCTTCCCGCCGGGTACAAATACCGCGACTGCGAGATCCAGATAGAGGGATATATCCCGGTCAGGAAGGTCGAGGCCGCAACATCCGCATTGGAGTTGATGAATGGATAAGAACAAGATCAGTATTATTCCCTACGTCGAAGTGGACGGCATACTGACGTTCCGCGATTCACAGATCCTTGCTCTTATAGACAGGGCAGAGAAAGACGGAACGCTTCCCATGATCTTCTACGGCGATTCAAAGTTCACCAAGTACGACTTCCTTCAGAGGGTAAGGCGCGGGGAAGATTGTATGCTCTATGTCGGCATGTACGGCGATGATCCCGCATGTTTCGCGCTCATGGACAACATCCGGTACAGGCACGCGCAGGGCCATTTCTGCGTATACAGCGAGTATTGGGGAACCGAGGAGATCACTGCGATTTCACAGGCCATGATACGATTACTCCTGAAGCGGTATTCGGTGCTCATCGGGATAGTGCCGGTGGACAATGAACGGGCCGTGCGGTTCTCGGAAAGGGTTCTCGGCATGAGGAAGCTGACGGTGATTCCCAGGTATTTCTACAACGACAAAATCAAGGATGACGTGGACGGCGTGATGCTCTGCGTCGAAAAGGAGGGTTGATATGCCAGGTGGCGGGGGCGGCGGCGGCGACGTTGACCGCGAATACAACGCGAGGATTGCGACCATTGCCGAGCAGCAGCAGGCGATGGCGTACGAGTATTTCCAGTATTGGAAAAGCGGACCGGGCCATTGGGAAACAAAAACCATAGAGGGTACGGGGCAGGCCAAGCCCATATCAAATGATGGCTTGTTTACTGGTGGCAACCTCAGCATTCCCGGCCTGGGACCAGATTCCGAATCGGCTGCCGCAAGGGAATACCGGGCGAAGAGCGGGACATCGGGCAGTGTGCCCTCGGGAATCAAGTCCGCATTCGAGTCGCGGTTGCCAGAAACGGAACAGGTCTGGGTAAAAGATCCCGACGGCGTGAGCTACATGGATATGGAGCAGGCTCAAATGAAGTCCAACATGGAGCTCATCCCGAAACAGACCGAATACATGTCCACGTTTCTCGATGCCGAAACCGGGCTTGTCCCACAGAGAGCCGGTCTTGAATCCGCATTGATCGACGAGCAGCAGGAGAACATAGCTCTCAGAAAGCCCGTCACATCGAAGTTCTATGATGAAGTACTCAAGGGCGTTGACGTGGATGAGCGGGTGAACCTTGCCCGTGCCGACGTGGAATCAGCCTATGCCGGCGCGGAATCGAACGCCAGAAGGTGGGCATCCAGCATGGGCATCAATCCGGCGTCGAAGTCGTACAGTGCGGGGCTCATGAGTCTTGCCAAGGAGAAGGCTGCGGCAAAGGTGGGAGCAACATCCCTCGCCAGAAGGCAGGCGGAAGAAGAGAACTTTGCAAGGCTGTCCGGCGCTGTCGGCCTTGGATCGGCATAAGGAGAGAACGATATGGCAATGCCAAGCATGGGATTATTCTCGATAGAAGACCCGTCGAAGAAGGCGATGCAGGGTCTTGGTCAGGCTGCGGATACCTTTGCGGCAATGGACAAGAAGGGGCCGGAAGCACCCAAGAAGACCGTCGGCGGCGGACTCATGAGCGCGGCGGGAATGGGTGTGGCCGGCGCGGAAGCCGGAGCGGCGATGACGGAAGCCGGGTTTTTCTCCACATCGGCGGCTGCGGTGCCATGGGGTCTTGCAATAGGCGCAGGTGTCGGCGCACTTGCATACTTCCTCTCGTAAAGGAGATCAATCATGCCTGATCAGTGGGGCAGACCTACATTCAATGACGGAATGGCGATAGCGCAGGGATTGCGTTCGGTAACGCAGGATATGCAGAGAAGAAACATATCGGAGATCGCCCAGAAAGTTGCGGAGAATCCCGAGTGGAGACCCGGGGAAGGCGAGAACTACACGCCGGAAGAACTCTATCAGGGGCGCATCCGTGGCATCGCTGCCTACATGGACAAGCTGAGCCTGTCGGAAGCGCAGATGAAGGAGAGGGTGGCGAGATACGAGCTTGAGAGAAGGGAACTTGAGAAGAGAATCGTCCCGATACTCGCAGATAATTCCCCCGAGGGCAGGACAAAGCTCTACAAGGCGTTCAGTGAGTATTCAGGCAGCGGCATCACCATTGCTCCCGCCGATGAGGGCAAGATAGAAGTCACCTACCCCGATGGAAGGAAGTCGGTACAGCAGGCTCCGTCATCGGAGCAGATCACCCAGATGGCTCAGTCGATTCTTGATCCGAGGGGGTTCATAAATCAGCGCCTCGCATGGGACCGCTACGCGAAAGAGACGAATATCGAGTTGCTGATGAAGGCGCAGGATTTGAGAGATCCGAAGAGCGGCAATCCTATCGGGGTGAAGTTTACGCACCAGATAGACCCGTCCACACACAAGCCCAGGCCGGTCTACATCAACGTGGCAACCGAGATGGAGCTTAACGAGGCGGAGATCAAGGATCTGCACAAGAAGGGCTTCATCACCACGGATGATATGAAGGCATCCCTTGAACTTCAGAAGAAGGCAATGGACGCGCGGAAGGCGCAGTACGACCTTCTCAAGTCGATGTACGGCGCGGAGAAGGCAAAGGCTGAGGCAGGGGGCGATGGCGCGACCATCACCGACATAAAGAACGTGGAGCGCATGGTGTTCGATGCGGGCGAGAATCCCTCCGAGTCGCAGATACAGCTTATCAAGAAGGCGGCGAACAAGATCGGCCTCGATTATGTGAAGATCGGAGAAGGCAGCAAGGGAGGCTGGTTCGGCATGGGCGCTGAACCGCCAAAGTATGCCCTCATAGACCAGCAGACAGGCCGGCCGGTGCAGGACGAAGAGGCTCCTGCTGGCGCGAGTCCCAACACTCCGGCTGCGGGGCTTGCGAGTGCTGCAGGTGGAGAGGCAAAGCCGAACCCGCAACCGGAAAAGACCGCGTCCGTGGCGAAACGAAACCCCGGGGAGAGCATTGAAGACTATCTGAAACGCACAAGGAAGTAGACCGTGAATGCAAACGAGCTGAGGTCCGCAGGCTTCAACGACGATGAAATCAAGTCCTATCTTGGTAATGCCGGGTTTGATGAGAAGGAAATCTCCACGTTCTTAGGCGAGAAGCCCAAGGCTACACCTGGCAGAGTCCTCGGCGGTCTGTGGGAAGAACTAAAACATTCCCCCGCTGCGATGGCATCAAGCAGGGCCGCAAGCATCGAGAACGCCCCTGAAACATCACCGGACGAGAAAGTCCTGATGAACTGGGAAAGACTGTTCACGCCGATGGAGAGACAGAAGCAGGGCGAGATGGTGAGCGGCCTTGTTGCATCCGGCACTCCGCAGAAAGAAGCATGGAAGCAGTCCATCCTTGAAATTCAGAAGGGCAGGAGCAAGAAGCCCGAAACCGTGGAAGCATCCTTCAAGGAGCAGACGGGTTTGCTCTCTGCCGATTCCGAGGAGAGAAAGAAAAGCGCGGAAGTAGCCGTAAAGTTCTGGCGCGGCATTGCAGAGATGCCGGCCCTCCAGAGGTCCGAAGAGTACGAGGGCAAGTCCTCGGGATGGCTTGAAGACCTTGCAAGGGCGATAGGCGGCACTGCGCCGAGCATGGCAGGCCTTGCCCTGCATCCTGTTGTTGGCATCCCCATGATGTACGACTACATGAAGGGCGCCAAGTACGAGGAGCTTGCACCCAAGATCGGACCAGAGAGAGCAGAGAAAGCAGCGGCCATGAGCGCGGCGGCGCAGATACCCCTTGAGGCCATGAGCGGCCTATTCATCATCAAGAAGGCGCTTGGCGGCGGCAGACCGTGGGTAAAGTACCTGACGGATACCATTGGTGCCTCGATGGGAGAAGGTGCTACCGAGTTCGTACAGCAATACCCCGACGAAGTAGCTACCATCTGGGCTATGAATCCCGACCTTTCCGGCAAGGAACTAACGCAGGAGATCAGAAAAAAACTGCCCGAAATGACCAAGGAAGCCGCTTATGCCGGGTCCATCGGTATGGCTATGGGCGGCCTGTTTTCCGGTACTGCATCCGTGGCGCAAGGCTCCCATGATGCATATGTGTCCGCGAAGCAGAAGAAGATCAACGAACAGAGGCAGAAGGAGCTGGATGCCCTCGAGGTAGAAAACAATGCAGACCAGGCCAAAGCCATCACCGAGCTATCCGACCAGATCAAGAAGGCTTTTGAGTCCGGTGAGGCGTCCCTGGACGACATCAAAGACCTTCGGTTGAAACTCGGGGAAGCCAATCCCTTATCCGCTGTCCTTGATGAGATCATCACCGAGAACGCGCCGAGGGTCCACCAGAACATAGCGGCTGGCATGGATGCAGTTGCATCGAAGAAGACTTACCAGGGACCAACGCCGATCATTGGAGAACAGCCGAAACCCGAGCGGCCAAGGCTCTTTGACAGGGCCAGGGAAGCCAGGAGAAAGCCGGGGTTCCTCAGAACCGCCGACGACATAGTGGCATTGCGCGAATCCGAGCGGAGCATGGAGCAGAGAGGGCAGGGCATCATTCTCCCTGAGGTGGAATCAAAGCCGAGGGAGTCCACACGCTACCCGAAGCGGTCCCTGTTCATGACCAGGAAGCGGAAGGAAGAGCCGATCCCCACAGGCCAGATGGAAGGTGAGGTGCAGGTAGAATACAAGCCCCTGTTTGCCAAGAGCGGCAAGCCCTACAAGAGTTTTCCCGCAGCACAGAGGGTGGCGGCGAAGACCGGAAGCGTGGTGGTTCAAGTCGAGGGCGGGTACGCCGTGCAGGACAGGCCGAAGACCATCACCCGTGACACCGAGACCATGGGGGAGATTTCCGGCGCAATTCAGCCGCAGGCGAAAAGTGCGCGTAAAACGGGC
>CAZWAT010000134.1:0-7892 GCA_964632015.1 uncultured Planctomycetaceae bacterium | reverse complement strand
GCAGGCGGCACAATGGTTCCGTGAGAATAAAGATGCAGCTTAGTTCGCGGCGTTGCATGGCACCCGACATAGATACCCACCCACGTATGCAACTTTATTTCGTGCAACGAAATCAAGTCGCACACGTACTGGTTTGCGGGTAGAATCTTCATGCTTGACAGGTGTGTTCAGTCCTTTATTCTGGTGGGGTTGTCGTTTTCGAGGTGAATGACGAATCCATACGAATTTTCTTCGATGGTGGTGAAATGGACGTTAAGAACGTAACGGTTGTGGGTCTGCAATGGGGCGACGAGGGCAAGGGCAAGGTTGTGGACGCCCTTGGACGTACCTGCCGATATGTCGCGCGTTATTGCGGTGGCGCCAACGCCGGCCATAGCGTTGATGTGCAGGGCGAGAAGTTCGCGTTGCATCTGATACCCTGCGGCATACTTCATGAGAACGTGGTGAATGTGGTTGGTAATGGGGTTGCGTTCGACCCTGCTGTGGCGTGGGAAGAGATCGAAGGCCTGCGTCAGCGGGGTGTCAAGGTTGACTCGACCAACCTGAAGCTTTCGGCATGCGCTCACGTAGTGATGCCCTATCACAAGCTTCAGGACAGCCTGAACGAGCAGATGCTTGGCGGCGCCAAGATTGGAACCACCAACAGGGGTATAGGCCCGTGCTATGCGGACAAGGCATGCAGGTCGACGGCGGTGAGGCTTGGGGATCTGCTCAGGCCCGATGAGTTCCGCACGCGTCTGCGTGGGATTGTCGAGACGAAAAACCGCATGCTCTCGGCGATGCATGACGCGACGCCGTTCGATGCCGACAAGATGGCCGATGAGTACATCGAGTTTGGCAAACGTATGTCGAGCATGATCTGCGACACGGGCAGCCTGTTGCGTAAGGCCTGTGCTAACGGCGAGAGAATACTGTTCGAGGGTGGTCAGGGCGCGATGCTTGACGTGGATCACGGAACATACCCCTTCGTCACCAGTTCGTCGGTGACGGCGTGCGGAATACCCTCCGGCGCGGGCGTTCCTCCAAAGGCGGTTGGTCATGTCATTGGCGTCGCGAAGAGTTACGCTTCGCGAGTCGGGCAGGGTCCCTTCCCCACCGAGCAGGACAACGAGTTCGGCGACGCGATACGTCGACGCGGTAAGGAATTCGGAACCACCACCGGCAGGCCCAGGCGTTGCGGATGGTTCGACGCGGTCGCTTTGCGATACGCCGCGGACCTGTGCGGCGCTGACGAAATAGCGCTTACCGTGCTGATGGACGGTGAAGAGCAAATCGACGCCTTTCGCATCTGCACAGCGTATGAATTCGAGGGAAGGCGAATCGATGAATACGACCCGTCGCTTCCGCTCGATAAGGTTTCGTGCGTCTATGAAGATTGGCCCGCATGGAAGGACCCGATCGGTACCGCCCGGAAGTTCGACGACCTGCCCCCCGAGGCACAGGCGTATATCACCCGGATAGAACAGTTGCTGGGCAGGCCCATCGGCGTCATCAGCGTCGGCCCCCCGCGCGAGGCGACTATAATGCACCACTGTGCCTTGAAGGATCTGAAGTGATGGCCGATATATCGCCGCATGCTGTGGCGGCAGCGAGAAAAGAACTGGGAGTCGACGATGAGCGAATTCCGCGCTCGGTCGCCATTATTATGGATGGCAACGGGCGGTGGGCGACACAACGCAACCTTCCACGTCCCCTGGGGCACAAGGAAGGTGCGAAGGTCGTCAGGAAGATCGTCACCGAGGCGGCGAGGCTGGGGCTCGATGCGCTGACGCTTTACAGCTTTTCGATAGAGAACTGGAGCAGACCCGAGGATGAAGTCCGCAGCCTGATGCACCTGTACTCGGAATATCTCATCAACGAACGCCCCACCGTCATGAACCATAACATCCGCCTGCGACACCTGGGACGGCGCGACGGGCTGCCCCAGCACGTGCTTGACGAGCTGGACGAATCGGTGAGGGTTTCGTCATCCAACACCGGAATGTTCCTGTGCCTGGCGCTCAACTATGGCTCACGGGCAGAGATAACCGACGCCGTGCGCAAACTGGCGGGACAGGTCGAGCGGGGCGAACTCAAGTCGCAGGACATCACCGAGCAGCACATTACCGCCAATCTGGACTCCGTGGGCGTTCCCGACCCCGACCTGGTCATCAGGACTGCGGGCGAGTGGAGATTCAGCAACTTCCTGCTGTGGCAGGTATCCTATACCGAACTGCTCGCGGTGGACACGCTCTGGCCGGACTTCGACGAAGAAGAATTTCGCAAAGCTATTTTGGCCTTTTCGCACCGCAACCGTAAGTTCGGCGGGCTGAAGGGGTAATCAGCTCCGACTCGCCACAAGCATTATCGTATCGTGGCGATTTTCGTCGAGGGGCTCGAATTCGAGCGATCCGTATGCCTGCACGTCGTCAAAACCCGCATTTGCAAGGGCGTCACGAAGCTGCCCCAGCGTCCAGGGACGTAGCATGGTGGAATTCATGCGGTGGGTGACACCCTCAGACGTGTAGGTGATTTCCAGCACGTTGAATTGCAGCATGTCTGGCAGAAAATCGTAGAAGCGGATGTAGTGCGTGTCACCATCGCGATCGATGCCGACAATTCTTTCTTTCTCTTGCAGCGTCTTTCGGTAATTCAACAGCGCCAGCACAGCCGGGGCGCCCGGCGAAAGCTTTTGAGCAAATCCGTTGAAACACCTTCGAAGCCTCGCCTCGTCGAGCAGGTGCGGTAACGAGTTGCCCATGCACAATATCGCGTCGAAGGGACCTGCGGGGTGCTCGTCGAGGTTCTCCATCGGCGATACGAGCCAGTCGATGTTCACGCGTGCCACATCCGCGCGATGTCTGCCCTGTTCGATCATGGCCGGGGAAATGTCGCTGGCGAGAACCCTTGTGCCCATCTGGGCAAGGGGAATGGCGAACACGCCGTTTCCGCAGGCAGCGTCAAGGGCGGATTGTATGCGATACCGTTCCATAAGGGCACGAACGAAGGCCTGCGCGCCGCGTGATCTTGCGGAGGTATTCGTTATGCGGTCGTACCTGTCGGAGATGTCTTCGTAGAAGCCCATTTGGGATTTTCCCGTCGGGGTCAGGTTCTGATGGTATCGAGCATCATCACTGAAACAGGGCCGAACACCAGCGTGGGCAGCCAGGCAGCCAGTGCGGGCGACAAGCCAAGATATCTGCTTATATACACGAAAGCATAGAACAATCCCACCGTCAGCAGGCACATTGCCGCCGATGCCTTGATGTTTCGCTCGCGTGACAGGATAAATGGCAGCCCCAGCAGGAGCATTATAAGGTTGTTCAACGGTTCGGTGAACCTGATATGTCTTGTCAGCAGCGCCCGTCCGGGATCGGGCAGGTTTTTGACTTTCGCAACCCTGGCAAGCTCGGCGGTGGAGAGATATTCAAGCCATCGGCTTGATGTTCGCAGCATAAGGTCTTCGTTGGTCATGTCGGTGGGGAAGAGCAATTCGCTTTCCATGGCCCATTTTCCGCCGCCCTGGGCGTTTTCGTTCACCCACGTGGCGGTTGGAGCGCGGAATATTCCAACCACTCTGCCATCGGGGAGGGTAAAGGTGAAACTGGGCTCGATGAGCGTGCCCCCTCGCTGCATGAGAGGCTCATGCGGGTCGGGTATGAACTTCTTCGCCTCGATGGTCAGCCCCGTCTGCTCATCGACGCAACGAACATTGTTGACGGGGTCTTCGCCTTCGGGGGTCTGTCCGCTGATCTCCAGCAGGCTCGATGGGTTGACGCGGGTATAAATTCCATCGTACCTGGGGGGCTTTTCCCATGCCAGGTCATCGGCAGTCAATGGAGCTATCTGGCCGTCGGTG
Source organism: uncultured Planctomycetaceae bacterium (assembly GCA_964632015.1). Classification (GTDB taxonomy): domain Bacteria; phylum Planctomycetota; class Phycisphaerae; order SM23-33; family SM23-33; genus JAAYCO01. The sequence continues at coordinate 4,054 of CAZWAT010000134.1, read as the reverse complement.
AACACCGCCCCGCCGTCAACCAGCGTCGCGGACGTGCCCGAAACCCTTGCAAGTCCGTTGTATTCCTCGTCGCGCAGAAGCACCACGGGGTTTTGCATCTTTCGCTCGACGGGGGCATAGTGCTTCGAAAACCACACCGCGCCGTTTCCATCCGACACAAGCCTGACGCTGAAGGTGTCTTCGCCGAGCGGGTCGTCACGATCCATCGCCAGGCGCGACGCGTTGGGAGGCATGAGAACCTCCTGGTCGAGCACGATCAGCCCATTGAGCAGGATCGAGCAGATGATTATTGGAAGCACCACGCGACGAAGACTCACGCCGCTTGCGAGCATGGCGGTCAGTTCGTTGGTGCGGTTCATCATCGCCAGCGAAAACGCCGCGGAGGCGACAATTATCACTCCCCCCAGCTCGGTGAAATACGCAAGCTGCTGAATCGCGTAGTAGTTTACGACAATCGAGAGCTTTTCCTGGAAACTCTTGTCGAGCTTGGCGAACTCGTCCATGTTGATGAACAAGTCGGCGACGGTTCTGAGCACCATGAAGACTATAAACCACATGAGGGCGGAATACAGGAAGTTGCGGATGACATATTTATCTAGAATTCTCATCCGTTACCTCCTGATGATCTTCGCGTACAGGCCGATGTTGCCCAGTGCCAGAAGGGCGATTCCGCCCCATATCGCCGCCAGTCCATGCATCAGCTCGACGTCCGGATTGGCTGCCATTACCTTGCCCATCAGCACCATGACTATCACCACGGCCGCGGGTATCATTGAAAGCGCGAACGCGCTGAGTATCTGTCCACCACGATAAAGAATTCCAAGTGCCGCCCCGCTGGCGACAAGCAGGAAGCAACTGAGCCCGTAGGCGATCCGCCCGTGCATCTCGCCCAGAATTTCGCCCTGGAGCTTGCGGATATATTTCTGCCTGATTTCTTCGACTTTTTCGAGTATGCCTGGGTCGCTTGTGAGCTTGTTGGGCTCGCGAAAGAGGGTATTGAGGTCGAGTTTTTCGATGGCCGAGGCGATGTCCGACGGCATCCGCAGGTCGCCAACCTGCACCATGTCGCGATATGTCCAGTGTGGTTCGACGAGGTTGTCGTTGTCGTCGGGCAGGTATACCCGCGTGCGTACAGGCCCACGAAACGTCAGCGAGATGATCGACGCGTTACGCCTCAGCGAGAAATCATGTTCGATGACCGCCGATTGGGCCTCGATGAGCCTGCGCGAGGTCGGGCCTGCAACCTGTGCCAAGACGGGGTACTCATCGCCCTCGGCGCCGGTGAGTTCGACCTTGTATCCATCTTTGATGGCAACGGGGGCACGAAGCACAATGGTTGTGTCTGCCCCTTGGAGGCCTGAGTATTCCGATTCGCTTTCAATCGCCTGGCAAATGCGGGTGGCGAGCATCTCCCGTCCGATATTCCTTCGAACACCTTCGAGTCGACGGTGTATGTCGGCGTTTTCGACCGGGTTTTGAAGTGTTCTTCTGAGTCTGCCCCACCGATACCAGCTCGGATCTTCCTTCATGACACTGTCGACAGGAATGGAATCTATCGGCGAATAGCTCTGCCGGCCCACGTCGTACTGACCGACACGGGTGACGACGGCGTCTTCCATCCATACCGAGGCGTACATTTCGCCCTCGTTTTGCAGAAAGCTCAACTGGGTTCTGGGCGCCACCACAAGCATGATGTCGGAGGGGTTTCCATAATCCACCATTATCATGCCGTAAAGCGTATCGTTTTCGGGGTCGACCTCTTCGGCGTGCAGAATTTGCGGGCCATGCCTGACATTCCCCCTCTGATTGAGGCGGCTGTAGACGACCCCGCGGACATTGTTTTTGATGGAGGTGTTGGCGCGTTGGGCCAGGTCTGGAGCTATCGAGTTGCTCAGCCAAAGTGACGCCGCGGTGATGACAATACCCAGCACCAGTGCCGGACGGATGAGGGTGTATGTGGCGATTCCGCTCGCACGGCAGGCCATGAGTTCGTTTTCCTGGCTGAACCGTCCGTACACGATCGTGGTGGCGAACAGGGCCGCGATGGGCATGGTCAGCGTGAGCATGATCGGAATGGTGTACCCGAAAAGCGAAAGCACCTGCTGTCCGGTAAGTCCCTGCTTGCGCATGGGTTCGATAACGGCGAACACCGTCATCACGAGGGTGAACGCGACCAGCGCCAGGAACATCGTCCTGACAAGTTCGCGAGAGAGATAACCATGCAGCGTCTTGAGCAAAATCAGCTTCTCCAGCCGGGGTCAGCCGGCGATAATCGGTTCAGTTTACAGGCGTCTCGTCGGTAAATCCAGTTGACTAAGCCTTCGATGGGCGGCTATTTCGGGTTGGGTACCCGCCCTCTGTGACGACATGGGCGATGGGCATACGCCTGCCTGCGCCGAACGCCCTTGGGCTGACCTTCAAAACAGGGGCCGCCTGCTTGCGCTTGTACTCGGTGGTGTCAACCATTCTGATGACCCTGTGGACGGTCGCGGCGTCGTACCCGTCATCGATGATTCTTCTGGCGGGATATTCCAGTTCGATATAGCGATGCAGAATCGCGTCCAGCAGGTCATACGAGGGCAGCTTGTCCTGGTCGGTCTGATCAGGCTTGAGTTCGGCGCTGGGGGGCTTGGTGAGCGTGCCGGTGGGGATTCTGCCCGGCGATTCGGCATTAAGTTGATGGGCAAGGCGGTAGACATCGGTCTTGAGCACGTCGCCTATCGGCGCCAACCCGCCGCACATGTCGCCGTAAAGCGTGCAGTATCCGCAGGATAGTTCCGACTTGTTGCCCGTCGCCAGCGCTATATGCCCCATCGCATTGCTGGCCGCCATTACTATCAACCCGCGAATTCGCGCCTGCACGTTCTGGGCAGCCTCGTCGGAACCTTTCAGTATGTCGCCAAGTTCATGTTCGAACGTTCGATGCATCGGCTCGATTGGGATAACCCTGTACTGTATGCCCAGTTTGCGTGCGAGTTCGTCGGCGTCGGCGAGGCTGTGATCGCTGCTGTATCTGCTTGGCATGGCGATGCCGAGCACGTTGTGCGGACCAAGCGCGTCGGCGGCGAGGGTGGCAACCACGGCAGAGTCTATACCGCCAGATAGCCCAAGCACCGCCTTCGAGAACCCACACTTGCGGATATAGTCGCCCAACCCCAGCTTCAGGGCCGAGGACAATCGTTCGATGGGCTCGGGCATCGGCTCGCATCGGGCGCCTTGTGCGGCAATATCGACAATGAGCAGGTCTTCTTCGAAACTTCTTGCCCGGCCATAGATTTTGCCATCCGGCGAGACGGCACAACTGCCGCCATCGAAGATCAGCTCGTCATTCCCCCCCACCTGGTTGACATAAACTATACCCGTCTGGTGTCGTCTCGCCTGTCTTCCGAAGAGGTCTTCGCGAACGGGCGCCTTTCCGAGTTGATACGGGCTCGCAGCCATGTTCACGATGATCTGTGCACCATTGGTCGCCAAAGCGGATATCGGGTCGAGTCCGTAAAGTTCTCTGCCGAGGGCGTGGGAGTCCCACAGGTCTTCGCAAATGCTCAACCCGATCTTCACGCCGTCAAGGTCTATGCATTCTCCGGGCGGGCCTGGCTCAAAGTATCTCGTCTCGTCGAAAACGTCATAGGTCGGCAGGAGCGACTTGAAATGCGTCTTTTCTACCTTACCGTTCCTGAGCACGGCGGCGGCGTTTCTGAGCCCCCTGCCTTTGCCCGTCGTATTGGGCGCGACAAAACCGACAAGCGCGGTGATTCCCCGGCAGACGTCCGCGAGCGATTCAACAGCAGCGACGTTGTCTTCAATGAACTGCTGCTTGGTGAGCAAGTCCCGCGGGGGGTATCCGACTATGGACAATTCCGGAAATACCACCAGCGACGCGCCCCGCTGTTTGGCGCTGTCTATGAACTCGGCGATTCGGGCCGAGTTTCCGTCTATATCGCCCACGATGGGGTTGATTTGTGCTAATGCTATTATCATTGCTGGAATTATGCCAAATCCACCCTCCGGATGAAATACCCCGCTTTGACGCACAAAAAACAAGGGCCGGGGT
>CAZWAT010000133.1:0-8248 GCA_964632015.1 uncultured Planctomycetaceae bacterium | reverse complement strand
ATCCACCCGCTTATGGACGAGCTTACACAGAAGAAATACACGTTCGACCATGCGGGCATCGGCGAGACGTCATTGATGATGTCGCTTTGTCCTGAAGGCGTGGATATGTCCAGGCTCAAGACGGACAAATGGTATCTCAAGACTGCCAAAGACGCGACAAAGGAATATGGCGACACCGCGACAAAGAGGATACTGTCTCATCTGCGAGAAATATTGCGTGCGTGAGTAAGCATGGCCCGACAGGATAGCCCGTAATGTGGATAAGCCCGCGGATATGGCGATCGCCCAAGAGCGAGTTCAACGACGATGAACCCCTTCACGCGGCGACGGTGTACACCCCTCATGCCCTGCGGCAAATCACCGCCCAGGGATTCAATGCCATATGGATGCGGGGTCGCCTGTGGGATTTGATACGTAGCGAAATATGCCCGGAGCTGAACGACCAACTCGCAGATCGGCGACTTGCAAGCCTGCGAACGGTTATTTCCAACGCACAGGCCCTTGGCGTGAAGGTGTATCTGTTCTTCAACGAGCCGCTGGGTCTACCGGCCGACCACAGACTATGGACGACGCATCCAGAGCTTGCGGGCCAACCCTCGATAGACTTCAGCACCGGTCGAAAGGTGCTGGCCGTGTGCACCTCAACGCCTCAATTCAAGGCGTTCTTTGATGAATCGGTAGGGAATCTGCTTGCGGATCTGCCCGGCCTGGGTGGCGTGATTCTGATCACCGCGTCTGAACATCATTCGCATTGCTGGTCGCACAATACCACCAGGCGCGTGGACGATGCCTGCGTCGCGAAGGGTGAATTGCCCATGCGGTGCCCTCGGTGCAAGTCACGTCAGCCGGCGGACATAGTCGCCGAGCTTGTCGAAACCTGGCAAAGGCATGCGCGGCAACAGGCCAAACCGCCGGAGATATGGGTATGGAACTGGAGCTGGTCCATGTGGTACGACGAGCCGCAGGACGAAATAATCTCCCGCCTGCCCAGGGGGGTGAAGCTCCTGTGCGACTTCGAACGTGGGGGGGTGCGAACGCAGGATATCGGCGATGTGTTCATTGACGAGTATTCGCTGGGCTATGTCGGGCCTGCTGAGCGATGTGTTGGTTCCATTTCGCATGCCCGCCGTCACGGCCTTGGCGTATGCGCAAAGCTTCAGATAGGCGTCACGCATGAATTGGCAACCGTGCCCAATATTCCTGTCATCCCGTGCCTTTTCGATAAGCTCAGGAGGGTGGACGATCTGGCGTTGGACGGGTTGATGTGCAGTTGGAACTTCGGCAACTCGCCGAGCCTCAACACCGCCGCGATGAAACTTTATGCCAACACTCCCGCCCTGCGAGGCGACAAGAAAGCGTTCTTGCTTGCTCTTGAGGGGCAGTATTTCGGCACGTCCAGGCCTCAAGACGTGCTGACCGCGTGGGATTGCTTTGGCAAGGCGTTTGGCGAGTATCCGCTGTCTCTGGCGATGCTGTATTTCGGGCCCATGAACTACTCGGTTTCGTATGCCTTGTCGGGCGAATACCGCGACAGACCAATGGGGTCGTCGTGGATTTGGCATGAGCCATTCGGCGACAGGCTTGAGGATTGCCTCTCCCCGTTCTCGCTCGACCAGGTACTAAGGTGTTTGGAATTGATGGATCAACATTGGTCGCGGGGCATGGTGGCGTACTCGCTGGCGCTTGATGACACGAACAACAAGCACCAGGTGGACGAGTTGAATTGTGCCACCATGATCGGGCTGCACATCTCGGCGGCGAGGAATATTTTCGATTTCCACGATTGGCGTCGCCGCGCGATGAAGGCGGGGGGGCTGGATGGGCCATGCATGATCGACCTCGACGAGCACGCGTCAGACATCATCAGCCGGCAGGTTGCGACCTGTGAACGCGCCTTGAAACTGGCGACATCCGACGAGCGTTTCGGGTACCACCAGGAGCCCCAAGCGCGTTTCTACACGCCCGAATCCATCTCACATTGCATACGCGCGATGCTCGATCAGGCAAAATCGGGGTAAACAGTATCCCGGTGCTCCAAGCGTGTGTCACCTTGACGGGCGTATCTCAGCACATTCTTGCCTGTGCACGTATGGCGAGAAGATCCTTCATCACGTTGTACATGGCGCCGTTGTGGTCAGGCCTACCCATGCTGTCATGCATCTGCGTGTAGAGTGCGAACAGTTTTCGATAAACTGCAACCGCCTTGGGGTTTGGCAAATATTGTTTGGGTTTCACGCCAGTCATAGCCTTCTGTGCTGAGGGGAAGCCGGCGTATCCGCCCGCCTTTTTGCCCGCGACAACAGCGCCGGCAATGGCTGCGCCAAGGGCGCACGTCTGTGCGGATCTGCTGATCTGCATTTGTCTTCCGGTCACGTCGGCATAGATCTGCATGACAAGCGGGTTCTTCTGGGCTATCCCGCCGCAGTTGATCAGGCGTTTGACTTTGAGCCCGTGGGTTTCGAACTGGTTTATGATGGTCAGCGCGCCGAACGCGGTGGACTCGATCAACGTTCGATATACCTCGGCCCCAGTGGTGTGCAGAGTCTGACCTATCAGCATTCCGGTGAGTTGCTGATCAACAAGCACGGTGCGGTTGCCGTTGTTCCAGTCCAGCGCGAGCAGGCCAGATTCGCCGGGAACAAGCTTGCTCGCCTGGGCGGTCAGCGCCTCGTGAGAACCCTTCTCGCCCCCGGGCCTGATGCAGTTGACGAACCAGTTGAAGATGTCGCCCACTGCCGACTGTCCCGCCTCTAGACCGTAATGATTTGGAAGCACGCTGGATGGAACGATTCCGCACAGGCCCGGTATGTCGTCCAACGGGCGGCTCATAGGATGAATCATGATGTCGCACGAGCTGGTTCCTATGATCTTAACAAGGGTTCCCGGCACGATGCCCGCGCCTATCGCGCCCATGTGACAGTCAAACGCGCCCGCCGCGACGGGTATGCCTTCGGTCAACCCAGTCGCCTTGGCCCAGTCGCCGCTAAGCCCGCCCACCGCGCAAGACACATCGACAGCCTCGCGATTGATTCGTTCTCGAAGCGAAGCCAACTCGGGATCCAACGCGCCGAGAAAACGCTTGTCAGGATATCCGCCCCATTGCTGATGATACATTGCCTTGTGACCGGCTGCGCATATGCCAATTTTGAATTTGTCCGGCGATTGCGTATCCGTCAGCAATGCTGGAATCCAGTCGGCAAGCTCCACCCACGAGTGCGCAGCCTTGAAGATCTTCGGGTTAGCGCGCAGGCAGTGCAGAATCTTGCTGAAGAACCATTCGCTACTGTATACGCCGCCGCACTTGGCAAGGTATTCAGGGCGACGTTTACGGGCAAGCTGCGTGATCTCATGCGCTTCGGCAACGGAGGTATGATCCTTCCACAACCACGCCATCGAGTCTGGGTTGTTTCTGAACTGGCGTTTGAGGGCAAGCGGCATGCCGTTTGCGTCAACCGGAAAAGGGGTGCTTCCGGTGGTGTCTACGCCGATGCCGATTACCTGGGCCGGAGAAAACCGTTTGACTGTCTTGCGTGCGTCGGCCAGCGCTTCGCAAATTGATGCGCGGGTTCCTTCGATATAATCGGCGGGATGCTGGCGAGCCATCGTCGGGTCTTTGCCCAGGATGATTCCGTTGCTCCCGTGGGCGTAGTTCCAAACGGCCGAGCCTGTTTCACGCCCATCCGATACGTCAACAACGATCGCCCTAACAGAGTTGGTGCCGAAATCCAGACCGATCGAGTACTTTGACATCGTATGCTCCTTCACTCCCGCTCGAAGCGGTTTTTGCATCATAAATCAAGCAGGCCGATAATTGAACGCTGTAACACTATTTCAGCGAAGGAAAAGGCAAGCCGTGTGCGACTTTTTTAATTGCAGCTTCCAGGCAGTGCCGAGGTGGACTTTTTTTTGGGTTCAGCAATTTCATGCGGTGCGATAGACTCTCAGGCGTCAGTCCCGATGCAACTGGAATCGTAACCATTTTGTTTCGCACCCGCGTGGAGCATCGCAACTGTGTTCGTGCAATATCGCCAGGCTGCTAACGTTGTGGCTTGTGAGATGTCTTTAAGGTCAGCGGACACCCTGTGCGCAAGGAGAAACGTCATGAAGATGTCATGGATGCTGATGAGTGGGATTATTGTTTTGGCCTGCGGGTTTGCCGACGCGCGGGCGCCAGGTCCCGGCAGAGGGGGGCGCGACGAGGTGCGAGAGATCGACAATCTTTCCGGGCTGAGAGGTAGCGTGCGGTTCTTCAAGGTGGACGTCGATCGCGGAACCAGCGGCTTGAATATACGCACTGTCGGGGGAAGGGGCGATTTCGACATATACGTCAGGTACGGGTCGAACCCAAGCACCAGGCAACACGATTACACCACCAGGGGGCGCGTGTCTCGTGATGGTATTCGCATTGATCATCCCCAGGCGGGCGCGTGGTATGTGATGATCCACGGCCGGAGCAGTTACAGCAACGTGACGCTTCGCGTTGAGTTCGAGTCCGGTCCTTCGTCGGTAGCGCCCAGACCAGATCCGTGGCACGGGCACAGGCCCACGCCCGCGCAGCGATCGGGCGACATTCGCCTTGACTCGCCACGGGCGGGCGAGACGTGGCAGCTTGGTGAGTCGTATACGGTCAAGTGGAGCTGCCGCAACGTGCAACGTGTGCAGGTGCAGTTCTCTCTTGACGACGGCAGGTCGTGGGAACTTGGCAGGCTTGAGAAATGGTACGAGGCGTCGCGTGGTGGGCTCAGGATCGAGATTCCCAACGAACGAAGATACGTTTCTGACACGGTTCGAATTCGCATTGTGGATTATGACAACGACCGTGTCAGCGCCTTGAGTGATCGATTCACCATTGTCGGCCGGGGAAGGCGTATCGGCACGGGCCGAAGGAACACGATTCGCGAAGATCGATACGAGAATGACAACTCGGCGAAACAGGCGGGGTTTATCCGCCTCAACGAGACGCAGGAGAGGTCGATCTTTCCGCGGAGAGATGAAGACTGGCTCGAGTTCGAGAACTTCCGTCCGGGTCGGTATGTGCTGTCGTTCACCAGTGAAACAGGTCTGGACGTCGAGGTCTACACGCGAGACCGTCGGGACAGATTGACCAGCCAGGGCAGCCGGCGCATAACCTCCACCGGACAGATCACTATCACGCTGATGAGCGCCCAGGAATGCCTCATCCGCGTCAAGTCCGCTAGGCGAAATGATGTTGGCAATTACACGCTGACCGCTCGCCGGGATTAGCGTCTACAACAACGTGATGGTGGTGCAACGGGCCGATGTATGTGCGTCATCGGCCTGTTGCGTTATGGTTGTATCACCCTTGGCGGCTCAAAGCATAGGCTGGTCGGCCATGAGCATATCCACTTCGTTTGCTGATGGCATGGCCTGTTGTGCGCCGTACTTTGTGCATGCGATCGCGCCGGCGGCGTTGGCGAACCTCGCAGCCTGGCGGATGTGCAGGCCTCGACCAAGCGCGACGCCAAGGGCAGCGGTGAACGTGTCCCCGGCGCCGGTGGTGTCAACCACGTCCACCTTGTAGGCGGGTATTCGGTAGAAGTGCCCGTCGGCGGTTACAACCATGCTCCCGCGAGCGCCGAGCTTCAGCACAGCCGACTCTGCACCGCGTGCGATCAGCTCCGAGGCGACCTGCTTGTCCACACGTTCCTCGATGGCGGGGGTTCCGGTAAGCTTCTCGGCCTCACCGGCGTTGGGCGAGATCACCGACACGTTGTACAACTCCGGCGGAAGCGAGCTGACAACGGGGGCGGGGTCAAGGATGATGCGGCAATTGTGCCTCCGGGCCAAGTCAATGGACGCGCGGATGGTCGGAAGGGGCAATTCAAGCTGAAGCAGGACAATCGGCGAACCGGTGAAGCACTCCTCCCTGCTGTAAATATCGTCAGGGGTCAGACGACTGTTGGCGCCGCTCGCGACAATTATGGAATTCTCGCCCTTTGCATCAACCATTATCATCGCCACGCCGGTGGCGACACTGGGAGTTACGCTGATGTTCCTGGTCTCGACGCCGTTTTCAGAAAGCTGCTCAAGCAACTGCTGACCGAAGGAGTCCCAACCGACCCGCCCGATCATTGCGCAGTGAGCGCCGAGCCTCGCAGCCGCCACCGCCTGGTTGGCGCCCTTACCACCGGCGGATGTCTTGAAATCCTCGCCAAAAAGAGTTTCTCCGGGCATCGGCATGCGAGGTGAACGCACTACCATGTCCATGTTGATCGACCCGACAACCAGAATATTCGGCTGATTCGCCATTTACGCCCTTTCTGTCAGTGCAACAAGCCTCGGGCCAAAACCCCAAGGCGAACCCGCCGCATTCTACGGCAATATTTCGACGTTTGCACTGTAAAAGATTCTCACATCACACTAGCGCCCGAAGGGCAAGTAATATGATCGAAGTCAAGCAAGTGTCGCTATTTGCCGATATTACCGACAAGTCAGGTTTTAGCTGGGGCCGACAAAGCACTAAAGGACCGGACCATGAAAGAGGCTCTTACCCGTCGGTTATTCATCCTGCTGGCGTGTCTGGGCGCTGGGGCGGTGGTTGTTCTTTTTACCGCGACAAGCCTTGATCGCGACCTTGACGCCCCGAATCACCCGCAGCCCCAGACCAACGGCAGCTTCGGGGCGAGAAGCTTTAAAGTGCTTCACATCATGAGCTATCATTCGCCGTGGGAATGGACGGACAACCAGCTTGCAGGTTTCAAGGCGGCGTTGAACGACCTTGACGTCGAATACAAGGTCATACAGGTGGACGCCAAGCGGCGAAACTCGCCCGAGTGGTTCGAACAGATCAAGGCCCAGGCGTTTGAGGTAATCGAGGAGTGGAAACCCGACCTGGTCTTCTCGAGTGATGACGACGCCCAGACTCATGTGTGCAAACGCCTTGCCGGTGGGTCGATTCCACATGTTTTCTGTGGTGTGAACGCGGCCCCGGCTTATTACGGGTACACACAGTGCGATAACGTCACCGGCGTGATCGAGCGCGAGCACTTCGTACAGACCGTGCGTCTGGTTCGCCGCCTGTCGCCAGATATCAAGCAAATTGCAATAGTCACCGACCAGGGCGAAATGTGGAAGGACGTCATCGCCCGCATCAACGAACAGAAATCGCAACTCGACGGAGTGGAGGTTGTTCCCTGCGCGGTGATCGAGACATACCAGCAATACAAGGACACACTGCGCACGCTTGAGAATGAGGTGGACGCGGTGGGCTTTCTGGGTGTTTTCGAGTTCAAGGACGCCAACGGCAACAACGTCGCCTTGGAGGAAGTAACCCGCTGGACAGCCGAGAATAGCAAACTGCCCGATTTCGCATTCTGGGAAGACCGCGTATACAAGGGCACGCTGTGCACCGTCACCGTCTCGGCGTGGGAGCAGGGAAACGAGGCGGGCAAGCTTGCCCGCAAAATCCTCATAGACGGCGTGACTCCATCGAGCCTTCCGATCAGAACCACCGTGCGAGGAGAGCCGTTCATCTCGCTCGCCAGGGCAAGAAAGCTCGGTATCACCCCTGTGTCTGACCTGTTGCTCGCGTGCAAAGTGGTTACGGAATTCAACTGGGGCTCTGAAGAATGATGAGCAGGCCGGGACTGAGAGCAAAAATCGTAGCGATTTCCCTGACGATTCTCCTGCTGGGCATGACGCTTAACGGCGTGTTCAGCGCGAGGCTTTTTCGTGCGGGATATCGCCAGTCCCTTGCCGGCGAAGCAAGGGTGGTTGCGAGGCATCTTGGATTGCAGCTTGATCGCATTCTTGAATTCGGAATCGCTCTTGAAGACCTCAGCGGCTTCGGTAATCAGTGCGGGGAGGTTGTCCGCGAAAACCCCAACATCGAGATGGCGATGGTTGTCGACTCACGGGGCAGGATACTGTTTCATAGCGACCCCAATCGCGAAGGCGGGTTTTTGAGCGGGATCGAGCAGGCAGCGTTGGGAAGATCCAATGTCAGCATGGCGACGCGGGCAAGGGCGGCCCACGGCGAATACTACTACGAGCAATCGCCCCTGAACAGCGATACCGCCAACGGTGCAAGCGTTGTGGTGGGGTTTCCAAAATCGCTGATCGAGAGCAAGGGGCGACGCCTCGTGGCATGGGACATCATCTTCGGCGCCGTCGCGGTGGTCATTTGCGCCGCGATGCTTGTGGTAAGTCTATCGCTTTCGATCAGCCGTCCGCTCGACAGGATGCTTGCGACCATTCGTGAAATCCGCGAAGGCAAAGACCTGACCAA
>CAZWAT010000132.1:0-8277 GCA_964632015.1 uncultured Planctomycetaceae bacterium | reverse complement strand
CTAAACCACTCGAACTCTCTGTTGCTCTCGCGTCGCAGGCGCCCCGTACGACGCGCCACAGAAACACTGGACATGCTTCAGCTTAAAGACCGCCCCAAACACCGTCCCAAGGAGCTTTCAGGCGGAGAACGGCAGAGGGTCTCCATTGCCAGGGCGCTGATGAATGAACCAGGAATCCTTCTTGCCGACGAACCCACCGGAAACCTTGACAGCAAGACCGGCAGGGGGATACTGAAGGTGCTTGAGAAGTTTCACAAAAAGGGACAGACCATTTTGATGGTCACTCATGATTCGGAACTGGCGAAATTGTCAGACCGTCTGCTGAAGATGCAGGATGGATTACTGACCTGAGCATCGAAAAAAAGTTGGTTTTGCACCGGCCCCCCCAGCCGGGCCAAGTGTTGCAGTGATAGGAGGCTTAGCACAAAGAAAAATGCAGGCACCGCGGCAAAACCTCACACCAGAAGACTGGCAGGATCTTAACGCCTGGTTGGACGGGGAATTAGACAACGCCCGAAACCAGGAAATCCAACAGAAGGTTCGGAACTGCCCCAACTGGGCACGCGCCTTTCGGGAACTTCAGAGGGTCGATGAAATCGTTGAGGAATGGCAGGCTCCCGCGCCAAGCCCAAGTCTTGAATCCAGAATAATTTATGCTACTCGCAGGCGTGCGGGCATCTCGAAGGTTGTTCGGTATTTCGTGCCTCTTGCGGCGGCTGCGGCTGTTGTGATCGTGGCGTTGTTGTCTTACGTGGCGTATACATTCACGCCGGGTCAGTCACGCGAACCGGCGAGTCTGGTGACACAGGCTCCCGACAGCCCCAGGGTCGATGACAGCTTTATTGTTGAGAATCTTGACTTTATCAGCACATATGATGTCGTGATAAATTTCGAAACGTTGCAGGCAATCGAGAAGATTGAGGAGGTCCTGGGTACGTGAGAGGTAATCGCATCAATTCATGTCGTATGTGCTTGGGCGTACTGGCTTGGGTTGTTGGCCTGGCGTCGTGCTCGGTGTGGGCGCAGGATACATCAGAAGATTCTCGCAGGCAGGGAAGCATCGCTTCTCAACTGCATCTGGCACAAAGACTTCGGGCACGCTCGGAGGGAAAGACACTCGCCTCTGCCCTTGACAACAACAGGAGCGAATGGGAATCGCTGTCGCCAGACGAAAGAAACAAACTCAGAAATGATGCCCTCGCCTTTCTGCGCGAGAACCCCCAAAGTCAGCAGCTTTTGCTCGAACGATATCAGAAGGTAATCGCCATGTCAGCGCAGCGACAGGCGAAGTATCGACACATGGCGAAATGGGTGGATGCGGTGAGAAGGTCGTTAACGCCAGCACAACGTCAGGAACTGTTGCTGATGACCCCCATGGAGCGGGCAAAGGCGCTGATCGCAAGGCGTCAGGAGCTTCAGCGCGTTGGCGAATTGCAGCCAGAAACAACAATATCAGCCCCCAGTGCGCCGACATCCATGCCGGCGAATCAATAAACCATTTGACCATTCCCCTTTCGAGTTGCACTATAATCCACTGACAGCAAGGAAAGGAGCGGTTGAATGAGCGTCACAGTCAAGTGGTTCGGCCACGCCTCTTTCAGAATCGAGTCTTCCGGGGTGGTTGTGTATATCGACCCGTGGAAGTTGACCGAGTCCGCCCACGATGCGGATGTGGTTCTTGTTTCGCACAGTCATTACGACCACTGCTCCCGTCCAGACGTGGACAAGGTGTCCAAGAGTGACACGGTTGTCGTCGCACCGTCCGACACGATAGCGAAACTGCAACTCGCCAACGCCGTTACCCCCGAGGAGCGTCTTGTCGTCAAGGAAGTAACAATCGAGCCCGTGGCTGCCTACAACATTGGCAAGACGTTTCATCCCCGCGGCCACAATTGGATAGGCGCTGTGATAGGGTTGGGCGACAAACGCATCTACTACGCTGGCGACACCGATCTGATACCCGAGATGAGCGACCTCAAGGACGTTGACCTGGGGCTGTTTCCGGTTGGTGGAACGTACACACTCAACGCGGCGGAGGCGGCGAAGGCATGCCAAGCCGTAGGATGCAAGCAGGCAGTACCTTATCATTGGGGCGACATCGTTGGCGAAGAGGAAGACGCCCATTCATTCGCCGAACAGGCACCCTGTGAAGTTCATGTGCTGCACCCGGGCGATGAAATGACGATTTCCTGAAGAACGCGCGAGTGGATAAAAAAAGTCCCGATCACGCGGGGTGACCGGGACTTTTCAGTGGGTTCCAGAAAACGCCTTATGCGCTTTCTTTCTTGATTTTCATGCACGAGAAAAGCTGTCGTGGCGCCTTGCCTTCGACCATGTCCGACGTGATCTGGTAGATCGCCCCGTCATGATCGTTTTCAGGCAGCTCGAACATTATGTCGACCATAAGGTCTTCCATAACCGCTCGAAGGGCCCGGGCGCCGACATCCCGCTTCAAAGCCTTATTTGCAATGGCCGTCAGTGCGTCTGGATGGAACTCGAGTGTCGCGTTCTCCATCTCGACGAGCTTCTGGTACTGCTTCACCAGCGCGTTCTTGGGCTTGGTGAGAATCTGTACCATGACCGATTCATCCAGCGACCCCAGCGAAGTAATGGTCGGGAGCCTGCCGATGAACTCTGGAATCACGCCGTATTCAACCAGGTCTTCAGGCTGAACCTGCGAAAGAACCTTGCTGTGATCGGTGGTGGATTCCTCCGCGTTTTCGGAGGCGAAACCGATGAGCGATCTCCCAAGGCGTTTCTTGATGATGTCTTCAAGACCCGTGAAGGTTCCACCGCAGATGAACAGGATGTGCGATGTGTCCATCTGTATGTACTGCTGCTCGGGATGCTTTCTTCCGCCCTGGGGCGGGATGTTCGCAACGGTTCCCTCAAGCATCTTCAACAGGGCCTGCTGAACGCCTTCGCCACTGACGTCGCGCGTAATCGAGACGTTCTGCGAAGTCTTGCCGATCTTATCGATCTCGTCAATATAAACGATGCCCCGCTCGGCCGCCTCAAGATCGTAATCTGCTGCCTGCAGGAGCTTGAGCAACAGGTTTTCAACGTCCTCGCCGACATAACCCGCCTCGGTGAGCGTGGTCGCGTCGCCGATGGCGAAGGGCACGTTTAGCACCCGTGCAAGCGTTTTCGCCAGAAGCGTCTTGCCCGATCCCGTCGGGCCGATCAGAAGAACATTGGACTTTTCGATCTCGACGGAGTCGGACTCGTCGGTATCGGCGTGCATCAACCGTTTGTAGTGATTGTGCACCGCGACCGAAAGAACCCGCTTGGCCTGATCCTGTCCAATGACGTACTGGCTTAAAAATTCGTTTATCTGCCGCGGACTTGGAATACTCGTGAACAAGGGGCGATTGGCCGAAGCCTTGCGAAGCTCCTGGCGCACGATATTATGGCACAACTCCACACAGTTCGAGCAGATCGTGACATCGTTGGGTCCCTCGACGACCGGTCCGACATCCTCGCTGCGCCTCTGGCAGAAGCTGCAAATCTGTGGTTTACGTGAGCGTGTGCCCGAACGTGATCCCCACTGATTCTTTTTATTGTCTTGGTCCTTTGGATCCTTCGGTGTCTTGGGATCCTTAGGCCCGTTGCCTCCGGTACTATTCGTCATTATCACTCCTTCCGGCGGGAGGATTACTATCCTCATCCGTCACATCTCCATCATCGTCACGATTTACGTCCGTGCTTAATGGGGAATTGTCGTTTTTACAGGGCGCGTTGTCCAGTCCCAGCGCCTTGAGGCGAAGACGGCAAAACTCCTCTCTGGAGATCAACCCATCCCGCCAAAGCTTCTCAACCTGTTCAATTCCAAGCGAGGCGTCAACCTGGTGTTGGTTTTCCGGGTGGAACTTTCGCCTTATCCAAAGCAACCCCGCCCCCAAGACAAGCACCGCCAAAAGTACGAGCCCATAGGCAAGAATATCGGCGGAACTTAACGCCGCCAGTTGGATTGGATTTATTTCCGCCACTGCCAGCATCTCTGTATTCTACTGGATTTCTCCACCAATGTTCGATGCTAAATCCAAATAAAACGTCTTGTCCGCCCGGCGTCTTGTGCACTTAAGCGCCATGAATACAATAAGTTAGTTACCGTGGGTTGCAATTATACATCTCTGGCCTATTATTAGCCCCTTACGTGACTGTCAAAAACAGGATTACAGATCATGCCAGAATTCAGATTGTTGGTAATAGCTGACGCCCATCACGGCAGGCGTTCCGCCGCTTACAGTGACGAGGAATCCAGGCGCCGTAGAGACTATGGCGCCGAATTTGTTAGACGTGCTATAGAAGACGCTCGCCGGCGCGGAGGCTTCGACGCAGTAGCCCTTATGGGAGATATGGTAGACGATGCGAACCCCGAGGGAACACAGCGCTATAAGGCGGAGTTTGGCGAGGCGCTGGCGACAGTGACATCCAAAAGTGTACCTGTTCTGGCGGTTCGCGGAAATCACGATCCCTTGCATTTGGAGATCGACGGGGTCAAGGGATATGAAGGCGCATTCTACCACGTAGTGACTGGTAAAGACGGAGTAAGATGCAGGTTCTTCGTCTTTCGAGACGATTGGACCGAAAACGACGTCTGCACTCGCAAGCCCGAAGACCTCGCACGGTTCGCGCAGGTAGTGAAGGGCGATTCATCAGATCCGCTGATAGTGCTTCAGCACAACCCCATGGGCACCGTAATTGATAGTAAGTATCCCTACATGCTCACCAACCAGCAGGATGTGATGAGGGAGTATTCACGTGCTGGCGTGTCATTGTGCATCTGCGGGCACTATCACAGAGGACAGCCTTTGACCCGAATCGACGACGTTTCCTATTTCACGACACCCGCGATTACGCAAAGGCCTCACCCATACGCGATTGTGAAAATAGGCCCCAACAGCGAAGTTGCGGTTGATCGTCACGATCTTATTGACCAGAACCTGTCGGGACTGGTTGATGTTCATTGTCACACCGAGTTTGCATATTGCGGAGTTGATATCAGTACATGCAATGCCATCGAACGCGCGAAATGGTTCGGCCTGCACAAACTGTGCCTTACCGAACACGCCCCACAACTCTACTGCACCGCCACGGATTTCTGGCAGGCCAGACATGTTCGTGAACCTGCCGTCTGGCGGTCGCACGAACATTCCCGCATGTCCGCTTTCCGCGAGTTTGTCTCGGTGCCCAGGTGCGACCCGATGATCAGGGTGGGGCTGGAGGTCGAGTTGGACTGCGAGGGCAATCTTACCTTGCATGACGAAGACCGCCAGTTTGCCGACCTGCTGCTCGGAGCCATTCACTATATGCCCATGGACCACGCTTTACTCAGTGACTCACAGGTGCAAAACCTATTCATGGAGACGTGCGAAAAGTTGATTCTTGGCGGCGTGCATGTGCTGGCGCATCCATGGCGATGGTTTAGAAAAACCAGAAAAGCGTCACCTCCCACGCACCTCTACCGTCAGCTTGCTTCGATGTTGGCTGAGCATGGCGTAGTCGCGGAGATCAACTACCATATCAATGAGCCCGATGTCGAGTTTTTCGCCGAGTGCATTTCCATGGGAGTGAAGATCGCCCTTGGAACCGATTCGCATGAGAATTGGGAGATGGCGAACCTTGGCAGGAATGTTCGCCTGCTACAGCAGGCAGCGGGGACAGAAGATATTTCCCACCTGCTTTACGATCCCGATTGACCCTTTTGACAGGTCACGCCGAGCAGATCGTGCACCGAATGCCCTTCTCCGATCAGTAGGTCGTAAAGGATCATTCGCATGTCGGCCACCATCGGGTCATCCTGTGGAATACCCGGCGTGAGGGTATCGTCTTTCAAGTGGAAGTGATCGTTGAAAAGCGGGTAACGATTCTGAAATTCCACCAGAAAACCATGCAGCGGAATCGATTTGTCTATTCCAAGTTTTTTGAGGATCAGCGGCATGACATATGACATTGAGATGTCCGGTGGGGCTTCAAAGTCATCTTCATAATTCGTCCATATGAGCGCCGGAACAGTTCTCAGTCGTCTTTGTTCGTCAAGCGACAGCGGACCTGTCTCACTGACCAGGCCGCACCTGCGGTAAAGGTCGTAATCTTTGCCCAGATGGGGCAGGTGGTCACCAAGGAACACGACCATGGTTGGTTGGTCGAGCTTCTCGAAGTGCTCCACCAGCTTCGCCAGTGCCGCGTCGGCGTCCTGCAGACCCTTCGCCATGTTCGTAATCGCTGCCAGCGTGGCTTCGTCCAGGTCTTCGCCGATGACGTTCATGTTGTGATCGCCGCTGTTATACCGTCGGTGCTCATATGGGCCATGGTTCTGCATTGACAGGGCAAAGATGAAGTATGGTTCCTGCTGTTGCGATGCGATATCCACGATAGTATCAGCGAGGTCCAGGTCGCTGACATAGTCGCCCCGGATGGTCCACCCGTCATGGTCTTCAAGTGAGATGAACTTATCAAACCCGATGCACTCATAAACGTTATGACGGTTCCAAAACCATCGATGAAACGGATGTACGGCAATGGTAGAGTATCCATGTTCCCTAAGTATCGCCGGCAGCGCGGGCATGGGTCTGCGAATGTGTTGCTGATAAGGTATAGCGCCCTGTGGTAGAAGCGCCACCGGCAGGGCGGTCATCAGCTCGAATTCCGCATTGCAGGTCAGGCCCCCGAATACGGGAGAGATGACATTGAACGTCGTGTGTGATCGGCCCAGCCGGTGATAATTAACCAGAGGATCCGTATCAAACTCGATCGCCTGCATATCGACCGGGTCCCAGAATGACTCGCTGAGCATAACGATTAGGTTTGCCGTCCTTGGCGAACCGCTCTGTACCCTCGTCATTGGGCCTGCTGTGTCAACGATTCTCCGCGATAGATGGGCCATGGTCTGGGCGGAGTAATTATCCGGTGCCAGGACGATCGACGACTGCATGTTGATGGTGAACGCCAGAAGCAGGCCGTTGGTGTTGTGGTTCTGTTTTTGGTCCCAAGTAAATTCGGTAATCATCGCTCCAATGACATGCCTGAGCCCCCATGAGCGATAGCTACCTATCCCGATGATCGCCGCCAGCAAGATCGGCGACATGACGACCCTCAGCCGCCATGGAATGGGTTTTCTTGGCAGCGACAGCACAGGTACGATCGCGCCCGCCAGAAGCACCAGAAAAAACACGACCTGCGAAGCCCCGAACGGAAAATATCCCCTACCGAAGACGTTGAGTGTTTCCCTCGCCAGCAGGATGTCCCATGGGTAGAACGCCTCCCCAAGCACGAGCATCTTTCCGCCGTGAATCGCTGCCATGACGGCCAGAACACCCAAGGCCGCTAGTGCCCCGTACCTTGGGTTGCCCGCAACAAACGCCAGCAGCGCCATCAGCATCGCAGCGATGAGCATATTGAGAACAACCGGGCCTGGAGAAGAGAACAGCCAGCAGATCGAGTTGATCACGCCACCTCTTGCGACTGATTCGACAAGCAACAGCGCGCAGATGATCGAAACCACCGGCGCCAACCGGCGCGACCAGGGCTTGCGTCGGCACCTGTCAATATAGCTTGCCACTTCTCGAACCTTGATCATGGCGTAGGGGCTTCCTATCGTAGTATTTCGATTATACAGACCAACTCATCTGCCGCCAGATAGGAAAATTCTACCTTGTGCCCGTAGGGTGGCAGGCAGATGCGACAGAGTCATCATGCGCGTGTGCAAAAAAGGCTTGGAACCCTGAAACAGCCTCAAAAGCGAGCCAAATCCGCTATTATAGATGAAGCTGTTTCCAATTCTTCATGGTCAAAAAGCCAAATCCTGCTTGACACCTCGGACAAGGCTGGGAAGAATGTTTCCCGTGGGCTGGTGGTTCTGTTGGGGAAACGTTCCTCGGCCATCAGTGAATTTGGAGCGGCGACCCGATTCTTGTTTGCGGGCTGCATGGGACGTGATCTGTGATCGGTGAGATAGGTATTATTTCATCTCTTGTTCACTAGGGGTAAACACCAACTCACATCCTGCGCAAACTCCCAATCGCCAGAAGGACAGACAAGGAGCTTGTTATGGCTACGGGCAAGGTTAAGTGGTTCAACGACGCGAAGGGTTTCGGCTTCATCACATCCGATGATGGCACAGATGCGTTTGTTCATCATGCCGATATTCTTGCGACTGGTTTCAGAAGCCTTTCAGAAGGTGACCAAGTCGAGTTTGAGATGACAGAAGGACCCAAGGGACCCAAGGCGATCAACGTTCGCAAGATGTAGTAATGTAGTAAGTACAACCCAACC